>JBKPQM010000001.1:0-9589 GCA_046734095.1 Actinomycetota bacterium
TCCTTCTGCCAGGCGACGTACTGCGCCCGCTGATTGTTGAGTGTGGCCAGTCTCAGACGGGCCGCGTCGAGTGACGACTGCGTGCTGGCGAGCTTGGCGTTGAGCTGGCTGCGCTCGGACTGCGCGGCTTGCAGCGCCGCCTCGGCGTCGGACCTGGCCTGTTCAGCGGAGTGCGTGGCGGCCGTCTGGCGTTGCTCGGCGGCCCGGGCGGAAGCGTCCGCGTTCGCCTGAGCCACTTTGGCCGCGCTGAGCCGGTCGATCACGTCCAGCCGGTGCGCCGCCGAATAGTTCAGATAGTCGCTGCGGGTCAGCAGCGCATTCGGGTCCGGTGCCGTGAGCAGCCCGGCAGCTGTTCCGCTGATCGGGCTGTTCATATAGCTCTCTCGCACGAAATCGCGGAATTGCTGGGTCGCCGTGTCGACATATCTCTGAGCCGTGGTCAGCTTGCCCCGGGCGGCGACCGCCGCGTCCTTTGCCTCCTGCAGCTTCTGCAAGGCGTAGGCGAGCTTCTGCTCGGCGAGTTCGGCCTCGGCTTCCCGCTGCTGAACCTTGTTCTGCAGGTCGGCCACCTGCGCCGACAGCGCTCCCACCTGGTTGGCCAGTTCGGTCTTATTCGCGCGCGCAGTGTTCAGCTGGGTGTCGCTCGGGTTGGTCGGCGGCGGCGTCGCGCGGGCCGCCTGCTGTACCGCGAGCACCAATGCGCCAATGAGCGCCACGACGGCGACGAGCGCGGCGATCCGCACAGCCAAGGATCGTTTCCGGAATGCGTCCACGCCGTGCTCTCCTCGTGACGACCCGCGATCTGGCTGAGCAGGATTTAGACTGCCACGTCAGTCCCATTAGCGCCAGCTGTCACGCCAACAACATCAGCATCAACAGCACCTAAATCCGGCCCAATCAGGCACTGCTGCGGGTCACGCGAACAAGTGCGGCAACACCTTACCAACCGGTTCACGGACGACTGCGGCCGCGATCTGGTCGTACGGGGTCGGCGAGGCGTTGACGATGATGACCGGCACACCGTGCGCCGCGGCCAACCCCGCGATGCTCGCTATTGGCTGGACCGACAGCGACGTCCCAACGGCAATGAACAGATCGCAGTCGCGCGCCGCGTCGACGGCCCGGCGGAGCACGTGGGGGTCAAGTGGCTGGCCGAAGAAGACCGTGCCGGACTTGAGCAAACCTCCACACGTCCGGCAGTCGGGATCGGCCTCCCCGGCGCCGACCCGAGCCAGCGCCTCGGCCATCGGGCGGCGTTCGCCGCAGCCGAGGCACTCCGTCTCCCGGATCGAGCCGTGCACCTCGACGACGAGGTCGTCCGGAACGCCCGCCCGCTGATGCAGTCCGTCGATGTTCTGCGTCAGCAGCGCTCGTAGCCGACCCTGCTCGTGCAGCCCAGCGATCGCCCGATGCGCCGCGTTCGGCTCCGCCCGAAGCGCCGGGTGAGCCGCCCGCCGGCGCCATGACTCCTCCCGTACCGCAGGGTCGCGCTGATACAGGTCGAAGTCGACGTAGCGCTGGGCCTCCGGATTGCGGGTCCACAGGCCGTCAGGTCCGCGGAAATCTGGAATGCCCGAGTCGGTCGAGACACCCGCCCCGGTCAGCACGGTCAGCCGGCGAGCGGCCGCGAGCAGATCCGCGGCCGACAGCTCACCGACCATCACCCGCCCATTGTGCCAGGCTGAGGATGTCGGACGTCCCAGTGATATCTTGACGTCGAGATATCTCGGTGCGAAGGAGCTCGTGGTGGCTGCAGAGAGCAAGAACAGCTTCGGATCCCGCGCGAGGTTGGCGCTCGCCGACTCGTCCTACGACTACTTCCGCCTCGACAAAGTCGACGGAACCGCGTCGTTGCCGTTCAGCCTCAAGGTGCTGCTCGAGAACCTCTTGCGCACCGAGGACGGCGCGAACGTGACGGCCGCGCAGGTGCGCGCCGTCGCCGATTGGACGCCGGATGCCGAGCCCAGCGCGGAAATCCAGTTCACCCCGGCGCGAGTCGTGATGCAGGACTTCACGGGTGTGCCGGCGGTGGTCGACCTGGCGACGATGCGCGAGGCGGTCCGCGATCTCGGTGGCGACCCGTCCCGGATCAACCCGCTCTCGCCGGCCGAACTCGTGATCGACCACTCCGTGATCGCCGACCTGTTCGGCGCCCCGGACTCCTTCCAGCGCAACGTCGAGCTTGAATACCAGCGCAACCGCGAGCGGTACCAGTTTCTGCGGTGGGGGCAGACGGCGTTCGACCAGTTCAAGGTCGTGCCGCCCGGCACCGGCATCGTCCACCAGGTGAACATCGAATACTTGGCCCGCGTGATCTTTGCCCGGGACGGCCTCGCCTTTCCCGACACGCTCGTCGGCACCGACTCGCACACCACGATGGTCAATGGGCTCGGTGTGCTCGGCTGGGGGGTCGGCGGCATCGAGGCCGAAGCGGCGATGCTGGGGCAGCCGGTCAGCATGCTCATCCCGCGCGTGGTCGGCTTCAGGCTCACCGGCGAGCTGCCCGAAGGATCGACAGCTACCGACCTCGTACTCACGATCACCGAAATGCTGCGTAAACACGGCGTGGTTGGCAAGTTCGTCGAGTTCTACGGGACGGGCGTCGCCGCGGTCCCACTGGCGAATCGGGCCACGATCGGCAATATGAGTCCGGAGTACGGCTCCACGTGCGCGATCTTCCCGATCGACGACGAGACGCTGCGCTATCTACGCTTCACCGGCCGACCCGACGACCAGGTCGCGCTCGTCGAGGCATACGCCAAGACGAACGGGCTGTGGCACGAGCCGTCCGTCGAGCCGCGATTCTCGGAGACGCTCGCACTCGACCTGTCGACCGTGGAGCCGTCGCTCGCCGGTCCGAAGCGCCCACAGGACCGGGTGCCCCTCAAGAACGCCAAGACGATGTTCCGCGGGGCGCTCGGGAGCTACGTCCAGTCGGTGCAGGACTCGGTGGACGAGTCGGTCGACGAGACCTTCCCGGCCTCGGACCCGATCAGCGTCACCGACGTCATCGTCGTGCCCTCGGCTGCTCACGGAGCGAACGGGCGTACGTCGCACCCCACGCCGGTCACGCTCGCCGACGGCAGCGGCGTGGTGCTCGACCACGGCGCGGTCGCGATCGCGGCGATCACCTCCTGCACCAACACGTCCAACCCGTCCGTCATGGTCGCGGCGGCGTTGCTCGCCAAGAACGCTGTCGGCAAGGGCCTGACCCGAAAGCCGTGGGTCAAGACGACGCTCGCGCCGGGCTCGAAGGTCGTCATGGACTACTACGACCGCGCCGGGCTCACGCCTTATCTCGACAAGCTCGGCTTCAACCTCGTCGGCTATGGCTGCACGACGTGCATCGGCAACTCGGGGCCGCTGCCGGACGAGATCTCAGCCGCGGTGAACCAGGCCGACCTCGCGGTGGTGAGCGTGCTGTCCGGCAACCGCAACTTCGAGGGACGCATCAACCCCGACGTGAAGATGAACTACCTCGCCTCTCCCCCACTTGTCGTCGCGTACGCGCTGGTCGGCTCGATGGACGTCGACCTCACCACCGAACCGCTCGGCACCGGCGCCGACGGCCAGCCGGTCTATCTGCGCGACATCTGGCCGTCCGCTGCCGACGTGCAGCAGGTCGTCGACGAGGCCATCGCCAGCGAGATGTTCACCCGCGACTACGCCGATGTGTTCGCGGGCGACGAGCGCTGGACCAGCCTGCCGACCCCGCGAGGCGATACGTTCGAGTGGGATTCCGACTCGACCTACGTCCGTAAGCCGCCCTACTTCGAGGGCATGGCCCGCGAACCCCAGCCGGTCACGGACATCGAGTCGGCCCGCGTGCTCGCGAAGCTCGGCGACTCGGTGACCACCGACCACATCAGCCCGGCCGGGTCGATCAAGCCGGATTCGCCCGCCGGCCGATACCTGACCGAACATGGGGTCGATCGCAAGGACTTCAACTCCTACGGTTCCCGACGCGGCAACCACGAGGTCATGATCCGTGGGACCTTTGCCAACATCCGGCTGCGCAACCAGCTCGCCCCGGGCACCGAAGGGGGCGTCACCCGGGACTACACGCACAACGGCAAGGTCACGACGATCTACGAGGCCGCCGTCAACTACGCCGCGGCCGGGACGCCGCTGATCGTGCTGGCCGGAAAGGAGTACGGCTCGGGCTCATCCCGCGACTGGGCGGCCAAAGGCACCGCGCTACTGGGCGTGCGGGCCGTGATAGCGGAGTCCTACGAGCGAATCCACCGGTCTAACCTCATTGGCATGGGGGTGCTGCCACTGCAGTTCGGCGATGGCGACACCGCAGAATCACTCGGCCTCACCGGAGAGGAGACGTTCACCATCACCGGTATCACCGGCCTCAACGCTGGCGACATGCCAGCCACGGTGCTGGTGCGCGCCAATGATCTTGAGTTCGCAGCGCGTGTCCGCATTGACACACCCGGAGAGGCCGAGTACTACCGGCACGGCGGCATCATGCAGTACGTCCTACGGTCAATGCTCTGAACCGGTTCGTTGTGACGCGCCGCGATCGCCCGATGCATGATGAGAACATGTGCGGTCGCGGTAACGAAACGGTTTCGATGTGGTTGATCGCCGTAGACGTACCGATATGTTGACGCGCACAACATTCCTCGACCGGAGGCGCGACGCCACCCGGTCCACAGTCCCGCGAAAGGCGGTACAGCCCATGCGCAAGAGCGCAATCGGCTTCGTCGTCGTAGGGGTCGCGGCCTCACTCGCGCTGAGCGCCTGCAGCTCCAGCAAGAAGAGCAGCAACACAACCGCGCCCGCTGGCGGCACCTCCGCGTCGAGTTCGGCATCCAGCGGCGCAGCCGGCACGATCGACGGCAAGGGGGCGAAGGTCGGCTTCATCGCTCCCGATACCCAGTCCTCGAACCGGTGGATCACCTCCGACCCCGACGCGGTTAAGGCGCGGTGTCAGCAGAACAATCTGAACTGCTCGATTCAGAACGCGAACGGAAGCGCCACTCAGATGGCGACGATCGCTCAGAACATGATCAACGGCGGGGTGAAGGTGCTGCTGATCGTAAACCTCGACTCGGCGTCCGCGGCGAAGATCGAGTCCGATGCCAAGGCCAAGGGCGTCGTCACGATCGACTACGACCGGCTCACCCTGGGTGGCAGCGCGAGCCTGTATGTGTCCTTCGACAATGTCGCGGTGGGCACCGCGCAGGGCACGGCGCTGACCAAGTGCCCGGAGACGCAGGGCAAGAGCGCGGTGACCTACGTCGACGTCAACGGCTCGAAGACCGACAACAACGCGACCCTGTTCAAGCAGGGCTACGACGGCGTGCTGTCCAAGCAGTCGGGCTGGAAGAAGGTCGACGACCAGTGGATCGCGGACTGGGACAACCAGGCGGCGGGCACCACGTTCGAATCGATGCTCAACACGCACAAGGACCTCAACGCCGTGATGGTGGCCAACGACGGCATGGCCAACTCGGTGATCACCGCGCTGAAGAAGCAGAGCCTCAACGGCAAGGTGGCCGTGTCCGGGCAGGACGCGACGGTTCAGGGCCTGCAGCACATCCTCGACGGCGACCAGTGCTTCACGATCTACAAGCCGTCCACCAAGGAGGCCTACCCGGCAATCGACGCGGCCGCGCAGCTGGCCAACGGGCAGATCCCGCAGACCAACACCACGGTGACCGACACCCAGACCGGTAAGAAGATCCCGGCGATCTTGGCCCAGCCGATCACGATCACCAAGGCCAATGTGGCCGTGCCGATCAATGAGGGGTACACGCCGAAGGCACAGGTGTGCACCGCCGCCTACGCCGCCAAGTGCGCGGCCGCTGGCGTCAAGTAAGCCACGGACAGGCGTCCGGCCGGGCGCCGACTGGCGTCCGGCCGGACGGCTGAGGCAGTTAGGAGTGTTCGGGCCATGGCAGATACGCCGATCTTGAACATGCGGGGCATCAACAAGAGCTTCGGGCCCGTGCATGTGCTCAAGGACGTCGATTTCGCGGCGCGGGTCGGTGAGGTCACCGCGATGGTCGGTGACAACGGAGCGGGCAAGTCGACCCTGGTCAAGTGCATCAGCGGCACGTACCCGATCGACTCCGGCAGCTACGAGTTCGACGGGCATAGGGTAGTGGTGCACAGCCCGCGCGAAGCCGCCGCACTGGGCATCGAGATCGTGTATCAGGACCTCGCCCTGGCCGACAACCTCGACGTCGTGCAGAACATGTTCCTCGGCCGGGAGCGCACCAGGGGCATCGTGCTGGATGAGGGTTCGATGGAGGTCTCGGCCAAGGACGTGCTCGACGGGCTGAAGGTGCGCACCTTGGCCTCGGTCCGGCAGCATGTGTCCAGCCTGTCCGGCGGGCAGCGTCAGACGGTGGCCATCGCCAAAGCGGTGCTGTGGAATTCCAGGCTGGTCGTCCTCGACGAGCCCACCGCGGCGTTGGGCGTGGCGCAGACCGCGCAGGTGCTCGACCTGGTGCGCCGGCTGGCCGAGCAGGGCCTCGCCGTGGTGCTGATCTCGCACAACATGAACGACGTCATGCAGGTGGCCGACCGCATCGCCGTGCTCTACCTGGGGCAGCTGGCCGCCACGGTGCAGCGCAGCGACGTCAACCAGACCCAAGTGGTCGAGCTGATCACCAGCGGCCGCAGCGGCGACATCGGCCTCGTGGCCGCCAACGGCAGGGGGGCAGCGGCATGACCGAACCAGCGTCGCAGGCACCGAGCGCCGAGACACGTGCCGACGAGCAGGCGGCCGGAACCACGCCCGTGGTCGCCGAGGACGAAGAACTTAGTACCCTCGCCGCCGCGGCGCGCACCGCCCCCATAGAGGGCGGTGTCAGCGATTATCTGCGCACCTACTGGCAACGGGTGCAGGCCGGTGACCTGGGCTCGCTGCCGGCCGTCGCCGCCCTCGTCCTGCTAGTGATCATCTTCGCGATCGCGCAGAGTTCGTTCTGGTCACTGGGCAACTTCGCGAACATCATCACCCAGGCCGCGCCATCGGTGCTGCTCGCGATGGGCCTGGTATTCGTGCTGCTCCTCGGTGAGATCGACTTGGCCGCCGGCACGACCTCCGGAGTGGGCGGGGCCACCACTGCCGTCCTCATCTACAACGGCATGAACTGGGTTCCGGCCGTGATCATCGCTTTGGGCGTCGGCGTGGTGATCGGCTACTTCATCGGCTTCATGCGCGCGATAGTCCGGGTGCCCTCCTTCGTGGTGACCCTCGCGTTGTTCCTGGCCCTGCAGGGCGTGGTGCTGTGGGTGGTCATCAGCGTGCACGCCTCGGGCAACATCCCGCTAAACAGCAAGGTGCTCAACTCGCTGGAGAACTCCAACATGCCGCTGTGGCTGGGCTGGCTGATGGGCATCGTCCTCGTCGCCGGCTACGTGGCGGTCAAGCTCTACGACCGGCGTACCCGAAGCCGCCGCAACCTGCCCACCGAGCCGATGGTGATCACCGCACTGAAGGTCACCGCCATGGCCGTATTCATCCTCGTGCCCATCGGCTTGCTCAACCAAGACCGGGCCCTGAACAAGGCGCCCACCGTGGAAACCGTCAACGGCCAACTCGTCCGGGTGCCGCACAAGGCGCTGCAGGGCGTGCCCTGGGTGGTGCCGCTGGTGGTCGCGCTCGTCGTCGTGCTCGGCTTCGTGCTGTCCCGCACCCGCTACGGCCGGCACATTTACGCCGTCGGCGGCAACGACGAGGCGGCGCGCCGCGCCGGCATCCGGGTCGAAGGAATCCGCATCTCGGTGTTCATCGTCGGCTCGATGATGGCGGTGATCTCCGGCATCGTGCTCGCCTCCCGCATCAGCGTCAACGCCGGTCAGGGCGGCGGCAACACCCTGCTGCTCGCGGTTGGTGCCGCGGTGATCGGCGGCACCAGCCTCTTCGGCGGCAAGGGCAAGATCACCGACGCGGTCATCGGTGGCCTGGTCGTCGCCGTGATCATCAACGGGATGTCCGACCTCATCCAGGGCGAGAACAGCCAAGCGATCCAATTCATCGTCACCGGCGGCGTGCTGATCCTCGCCGCGACGGTCGACGCCCTGTCCCGTAGACGCGCCGGCTCCACCGGCGTATAGCAGCCTGGACCGGCGAAGGTGGCACGCGCAGGTGCGGCCCGGCCGGAGGAGATCCGGCGCCACAACCTGGGCATGCTGCTGGAGCAGGTGCACCGCGACGGTGAGCTCACCCGGGCCGAGCTCACCCAGCGGCTGGGGCTGAACCGCTCGACGATCGGCGCGCTCGTCGCCGAGCTCGGCGAGCTCGGGCTGATCGACGAGCATGTGCCTACCGGCAACGAGCGGGCCGGACGGCCGTCGCACGTGGTCAGCCCACGCCACGACGGCCCCTACGCGATCGCGGTCGAGGTCGATGTCTACAGCGTTGTGACCGCCGCGGTCAGCCTCGGCGGCGGAGTGCTGATTCGCCGCGACCACACCCTGCCGGTGACGGGCAGCAGCCCCGATGACATCGCCGACTGCATCGCCGCCGACGTCGATGCCGTTGTCGGCGCATTGCCGGTGAATGCGCGGTCGGTCGGCATCGGCGTCAGCACACCAGGCACGGTCACCCCCGACGGCGGCCGCGTCGAGCACGCGCCGAACCTGGAATGGCGCGGCGAGCCGTTCGGCGCGATCCTCACCCGGCACCTGCCGCCTGGCGTCGATATCGCATTCGGCAACGACGCCAACCTGGGCGCCCTCGCCGAGCACCTACGCGGCGCGGCTCGGGGCTTTCAGAACGCCGTGTATCTCACCGGCAAGATCGGCGTCGGCGGCGGGGTGATCGTCGACGGCAAGCTCCTCACCGGCGCCGGCGGATTCGCCGGCGAGGTCGGGCACATGCTGCTCGACCCGTCCGGACCGCCGTGCCACTGCGGCAGTCGCGGCTGCGTGGAAACGTACGTCGGCGAGGGTGCCCTGCTGCGCCTGGCCGAACGCACGGCGCCACCTTCCCGCGAAAGCGTCGCCGAGGTACTGCGCTCGGCGCGGGCCGGCGAGCCGGCCGCGCTACGGGGCGTCCGGGCCGTCGCCGCGTCCCTCGGCCGCACGATCGCCAACCTGGTCAACCTCCTCAACCCGCAGGTGGTGATCACCGGCGGATCGCTCGCCACCGTGGTCGAGCTGTGCCGGGCCGAGGTCGAGAGCGAACTCGACGTTCGCGCGATGTCCGAGGCCCGGCGCGGGGTGGAGCTACGCCCGGCTGGGCTCGGCGACGACTCGTCACTGCTGGGCGCGGCCGAGCTGGTCTTCGGGCCGCTACTAGCCGACCCGGTCGCAGCCGCCGGACTCGTCGAATCGGCATAACCTATCCCGCCTGGGCGGATCCGTGTCTGCACCACTCGCTGGCGCTCGGGTACACCCCCGGCTCCGCTCCGCGCCTTCGGCGCGGGCCGCGCAGCGGCGGCGGGGCTCTTCGCGCAAGCGCTCATCGCAGTGTTCATCCCGCCCGCGCGGATCCGCGTCTGCACCACTCGCTGGCGCTCGGGTGCATCCCCGGCTCCGCTCCGCGCCTTCGGCGCGGGCCGCGCAGCGGCGGCGGGGCTCTTCGCGCAAGCGCTCATCGCGGTGTTCGGCCGGGCTAGCT
>JBKPQM010000002.1:0-18823 GCA_046734095.1 Actinomycetota bacterium
TGCCCAGCCCACTCGCGATCGGCTCCGACACTCCAGCGGGCGTCTCGTTCCTCGGCGGCGGTTCGGCCGCCAACACCGCCTCCTGGCTCGCCGCGGCCGGCATGCCGGCCGCCATAATCGGCCGGGTCGGCGACGACGACCGCGGACGCACTGCACAAGCGATGCTGCGCGAAGGCGGCGTGCAACTCGCGGTCGCCGTCGACCGCTTCCGCCCGACCGGCGTGTGCGTCGTGCTCATCGGCCTGTCGGGCGAACGGACCATGGTGCCCGATGCCGGAGCCAACGCGGCGCTTCAGATCAGCGACGTGCCCAATGAACTATTCGTCGCCGGCTCGCACCTGCACGTGTCCGGCTATGCCTTGCTGAGCACCACCGTGCGCCCGACGACGCTCGCGGCGATGAACCTCGCTCGTGAACGTGGCCTGACCGTGTCCGTCGATGCCTCGTCGGCGGCGCTGATCCGCTCGGTCGGGTCGACCCAGTTCCTCTCATGGATCGGCCGGCCCACCCCGCTGTTCGCCAACGCGGAGGAGGCTCGGGTGCTCAGCGGTCACATCGCCGCCGTGGACGCCGCGCGCGCGCTGTCGTTCCACTGTGGACAGGCCGTGGTCAAGCTCGGCCCTGAGGGGGCCCTGTGGGCTGAGGAAGGGCGAGCCACTCTGGTGTCCACGACGCCCCTGCGCGTGCTCGACACGACCGGGGCAGGCGATGCGTTCGCCGCCGGATTCCTGGCCGCCCGCCTCGGCGGCATCGAACCGCTGCTGGCCATCCGGCTGGCCCACACGTATGCGGCCCGCGCGGTGATGCAGCTCGGCGGACGCCCCCGGCGGGACTAACGCTCAGCAGCCCGGGATCTGAGTGCCGCCGGTGAGGCCCAGCAGCCCGCACAAGGTGCTGGCGCTGATCTTCCACACGCCATCCTCGTAGACGGCGGTGCCGACCGCATTCGGCAGCGCGACCTGCCCGTTGAGCAGGACCTGGTACTTCACGGTGGCCGAGGTGGGACTCGTTACGAAGACGTCGACGACCTTCGCCGTCGCCTGGCTGGTGCGCGGGTCGGTGCCGAACCGTTGGACGGCCGCCTTGAGCGTGTTCCCGTGTTGCAGGTAGGTCAGCTTGGTGGTCAGCGGCGTGTTCTTGGAGAAGAAGGCTTGCCAGTTCTTCTTGATCTGGACTTCGGCGGCCGCGCGATCAAGCGACGGCGACGTGCTCGTGGGCGCCGAGGTGGTGCTTGCCGGCGGCGTGCTCGCGGGCTCGCCGCCACCGTTGCTGCTGCACGCGGCGACGGTGAGCGCCAACACCATGGCTGCCAGGGCGAGTGCGAACCTTCGCATCCAGCCACCCCCTTTCGCTGCCGCCGGCTGCGCGCCGAGTCGGCAACACGTGACGAGGTCATGCCATAGTCAACTCGGTTATACACAGAATCGCAGCGACGCTCGGTAGCCCGGCCGACTCCGTCGCTCGCGAGCGGCACGAGGTGGCGATGCGCGAGACCGTGAACCGCCTGCTTGGGCGTTCGGCCCAGCCGCCGGTCGCCCCGAACGGTGCGCAGGTGAGCGGCGCCGGTAACCAGGGTCCGGCCCCAGGAGGGGAATCCGAGCCGGGTGCCGGGGAGCATGGCCCCTGGCAACGTGCCCTTCGGCAGGTTACCGGGGCGCCGCTGGGGTGGGTGCTCACCGCGGCCGGTGCGGCCTTACTTGTTGTCGGCTGGTACGGCATCTCTGGCGAGTCGGTGGTGGCCAAGCAACTGCCCTATCTGGCATCGGCAACAATCCCCGGCGCGGCATTGCTCGTCTCCGGGCTGCTGATGACCACGCGGGCACAACCGGACAAGCGTGAGCGCCAACTGCTGGCCGACCTGCACGCGGCGCTGCTGGAGCCGACACCGCAGCCACCGGCTCCCGAGACGGACGGACTGTGGGCCACATCGAAAGGGCGGACGTACCACCGTGCGGGGTGCCTGCTGGCCCAGCAGGACGCGACACCGGTGACGCCGGCCCAGGTGCGTGAGCGCGGGCTGCAGCCGTGCCCGGTTTGCGAGCCGCCCACGGTGGGATAGGGCCGTGCTCGCCGCGAACCTCGCACTCGCCGGACTCGCCATCGGCTGCGTCGCCGCCTTGATCGGAATCGGCCTGATCGCGACATACCGCCTCACCGGCGTGTTCAACCTCGGCTTCGGGGCCATCGCGATGCTTGTCGCGTACCTGCTCTGGCAGATGGTTACGCAGTGGCATTGGCCCCTGTGGCCGTCCGTCGTGCTGGACGTGTTCGTGGTGGCACCGGCGATCGGCTGGGTGCTGGACGCCGCCGTCTTCCGCCAGCTGCAACGGCGCGGGGCATCCGAGGCGGAGCGGCTGGTCGCGGGGCTCGGCGTGTTGGTGCTCTGCGTCGGGATTGCCTTCCTCATCTGGGGCACCAACGCGCGGACCGATCCGCCGCAGCTGTTCCCGTCCCGGTCGATCAGCCTCGGTGGCGGCGTGCGGATCAGCGCGACCGTGGTCTACGACCTGGGCGCCGTCCTGCTCGCGACGCTTCTCACCCTCGCCGTCATGTACGGGACGCGCATCGGTACGGCGATGCGTGCGGTCGTGAACGGCCGCGAGCTGGCCGAGTTGAGTGGTGTCGACACCGACGAGTTGTCGGCGATCGCGTCCTCTTTCGGCAGCTTCCTGGCCGGACTCGCCGGCGTGCTGCTCGCCCCGCAACTGCGCCTCGATCCGGTGCAACCCACGCTGATCGTCTTGGAGACGATGGTCGTCGCCGTCGTCGCCGCGATGTCGCGACCGGCCGTAGCCGTGGCGGCCGCGCTGGCGCTCGGCGTCGGACAGAGCGAGCTGACGCTGCTGCACTGGAGCGGCGACGCCGGTGTCGTGCTACGCGCCCTGCAGTCGAACCTGTTCGTCGTTGCCTTGCTCGTCACGGTGATCGCGCTGCCCCGGCTCATCCCGGCCCGCGACGGAGCTACGGCCTTCCTGCCCACGTCGCGGCCGTCGCCCGGTGCGGTGCTCGCGCTGGTCGTGCTGCTGCTGATGCCGCTCGGCTTCGACGCTCCCGACCTCCGCACGGCACTGCAGGTTCCGGGTCTCGCGGTCGTCCTCGTGTCGCTCGTCGCGGTGAGCGGACTGGCCGGTCAGATCTCACTCGGTCAGGCGGGCTACGCGGGCCTGGGTGCGCTGCTGGCCGCGACGCTGACCACCGCCGGCGGCGTCGCCGGACTGCCCGCGTTACCCGGCATCCTCGCCGTGCTGCTCGCCGGCGTGCTCGTTACCCCGATCGGGATGCTGACCGGCTGGCCCGCGATCCGGCGGCGTGGCCTCGCGCTCGCGATCACGACCTTCGCCGTCGGGACGGTGCTGAGCCGGTTCGTGTTCGCGCAGCCAATCTTCACCTCCGACCTGGAGGTCAGCCGCGCGTCCGACAACGACCGCGCGTTCTACCTGTTCGCGCTGGCCGTGTTGTTCGTCGCCGTCGTGGTCGTCTCGGCGATGGGACGTGGCCGCACCGGGCGGGCGCTGGCCGCCATCCGCGACGACGAGGACGCGGCCCGCGCCGCCGGCGTGAACGTCAGCCTGCGCAAGATCGAGGTCTTCGCCGTCGCGTCGCTGCTGGCCGGATTCGGCGGCGCCCTGCTCGCCCAAGCGGGCGGGGCGTTCGACCCGAACACGTTCGATCCGATCCAGGGCCTGCTCTGGTTCGCCGCGGTCGTCGTCTTCGGCAGCAGCGACGTGTTCGGCGCGGTGCTGGCCGCCGCCTTACTGATCGGCATCGACTCGGCGACGGTACCCGGTGCCTCGGCGACCTTGGTCGGCGTGCTCGCGCTGCTGATCGGACGGATGCCCGGCGGGCTGCTCCCGACCTTGCGCCGGGCGGTAGCGCTCAGTCGGAGCGCGCCGCCGCCGCGTCCGCGATTGCGCCTCACGCCGCGGGGCCAGCGGGTCGCCGCTGCGCTGCGCCGGAGCCCGTCATGAGCGCGCCACTGGAGGCACGTGGCATCGTCCGGGCGTTCGGCGGTCTCGTCGCCGTCGACGGGGTCGACCTCACTGTGCCGGCCGGGCGGGTCACCGCGCTCATCGGTCCGAACGGCGCCGGCAAGAGCACGCTCTTCGCGTGCCTGGCCGGGCAGCTGCGCCCGGATCGTGGCCAGGTCCTCATGGCCGGCGTCGACGTCACCCGGCTATCGCCGGACGCGCGGGCCCGGCGCGGCCTGGCCCGGACCTTCCAACGGCTCGCGGTCTTTGGTTCGCTGCCGGTCGCGGACAACGTCCGTATCGGGGCCGAGAACGCCGAGCGGGCACGTCGGGCGCAGGTCGACGAGCAGGTTGCGCACATGCTCGACTTGCTCGGGCTCACGCAGGTCGCCGGCTCCCTCCCGGCAACCTTGCCGACGGGGACGCTGCGCCTGGTTGAGCTGGCCCGCGCACTCGTCGGCCGCCCGCGCGTCCTACTGCTCGACGAACCTACGAGCGGCCTGGACGACGCGCAGGCGGCTCGAGTGCCGGTGGCCACTCGGGCCATGGCCGACGCCGGGCGGGCGGTGGTAGTCGTCGAGCACGATCTCCCGCTCGTGTTCGCCGCGGCGGACGTCGTGTACGTGCTGGCGCGGGGGCGCGTAGTCGCATCCGGGACGCCGGCCGAGGTCCAGGCGGATCCAGGTACCGCGGCGGCCTTCGCAATCGGTAGTGCGGTATGAATGCGCATCGCCGCATCGGCGCCGCGGCGCCGAGGTGGTGGTAACGATGACCGTCGAGTTGCGGGTGCGTGGATTGCGAGCCGGGTACGGGCCGGTCGAGGTGTTGCACGGCGTCGACATCGACGTGCCCTCCGGGCGCGTGACGGCAGTGCTCGGCCGTAACGGGGCGGGCAAGACGACGCTGCTGCGCACCCTCGCCGGGCTGATTCCAGTGCGCGGCGGCAGTATTCGGTGGCGCGGCGCGGAGATCTCCCGTCGTCCGGCTTACCGCCGAGCGCGCGACGGCGTGCTACTTATCCCGGACGATCACAGTGTGTTCGCCGACCTCACGGTCGAGGAGAACGTGGACCTGTTCGCCACGGGCGGCGAGTCGGCGTTCGCGGCCGTCGCCGAGGCGTTCCCGGTACTTGGCGAGCGCCGCCGCCAGCCGGCCGCCACGCTCTCGGGCGGCCAGCAGCAGATGCTCGCGCTGTCGCGGGCGCTCGTTCGCCCGGCTCACGTCCTGCTGCTCGACGAGCTCAGTCGCGGACTGGCCACGGTCGTTATCGCTGCGCTCTACCGGGCGCTCGCCGATTTGGCGCGATCCAGCGATGCCGCGATCGTGCTCGTCGAACAGGACGCCGCGGCGGTCTTGCCACTCGCGCAGGTCGTCTACTTACTCAGTCGCGGGTCGGTGGTGTTCGCGGGCGAACCGGCTGACCTGCCCTCGGACGGGGCTCAGGCGCTGTCGAGCACTACCGGCACGTCGTAGCAGTTGGTCATGAGGTTCGGCACCGCCGTGACCCAGCCGCCGCGCCCGCCGAATGCCCCGTCCTGCCACCGCGCGACGTTGAAGCAGGCGCGCGTTGTCTCGGGCGGCGTCGAGAGCCGCTCGAACACGGCCGGCACGAACAGGCCGTGGCCGTCGTAGGGCGTCGGGCGGTTCATGAACGCCTCGACGCAGGCGCGGGTGACCTCGGCGCCGCACGAGCGGATGGCGTCGGTCAGCCACTGCGCGGCCGCCCAGCCTTCGAGCGTCCACATCGACATAGGCTGCCGCGGAAAGTATTTCGCCATCGCGGCACGAAACTGCTTGACGACCGGGATCGAGGTGTCCTCGTAATTCTGGTCGTTCGCCGTGGCGTACAACGCGTTGCGGCATCTCGGAGCATCCGCGTTGTCCTCGGGCACCTGATCGTTCCAGCCCTGAACGGTGGTCATCTTCGCCGTCAGGTGCATGCCCTGCTCGTCGATTGCCTTGCACAGCGCGCCGTTGCCCGACGTGTCGAGTGCGTCGAAAACGACGTCGACGTGGCGGGCCTTCATGTCGAGGGCCGCCGACGTGAAGTCCGGCAGCGCGAAGTCGACCTCCTCGGGTACGACGGTGAATCCTTCGACGCGCAGGCCATGCTCGATCTGACGCGCGTAGCGCGCCGATGCAGCCTGGTTGTAGTACACGACGGCCGCGGTGCGGGCCCCCAGCTTGAGGTGCAGCCAGCGATACACCTCTGTGCTGTTGAAGATCTTGCCGTCCCAGCCGACGGTTCCGTTCCGCGGCTCGTAGCTGCCGGCGATCGAATACAGGTGCTGGTATTGGTCATACGCCGTCGTCACGGGCTGCCCGCCGATATCCGGCACGCCCTTGCTGTTTACATATCCGGCGCCGGCGTAGTTGATCACCGTCGTCGCCGTCAACGCAAAGACGTGGTCCTCGTCGATGAGCTGGTGTACGCATTGCTGGTTGCCCGATCCGGTCGATTGGTCGTCGCAGGTGACGATCTTGACCGTGCGGCCGTTGACGCCGCCGCCGGCGTTCAGCGCCTGGAAGTACGCCCGCGCTCCATACATCGGCGGCGAGAAGGTGCTCTCGCCGAGCGGACCGGTGCGGCTGGCCATGACGCCGACGCTCACCTGCGTGCCGGTCACACCGATGTCGGTCGCGCCGCCTGATGCCGGGCCGGGCGCCGTCGACGAGCCCGCCTGAGTGAACCTGGAGTCCGGCAGCCGGGTGCCGCACGCCGACGCCAGGAGGAGAACGGATACCACGAGTGCGACCCGCGCTCTCGTACCAGCTCCCGTCACGTCGTCATCGTGGCACGGCGCGACCAGCACGCGAGGCCGCGCCGCCGAGCGTCACTGCACGCCGGCCATGTCCATGCCGCGCAGCTCCTTCTTCAATTCGGCGATCTCGTCGCGCAGCCGGGCGGCGACCTCGAACTGAAGCTCGCGAGCGGCACCGAGCATCTGCTCGTTCAGCTGCTGGATAAGGTCGGCGAGCTGCGCCCGCGGCATCGCCGCCACGTCAAGCCGGCCGTCAGCGTGCGCGCCGACCCCGACCACGCCGGCGGAGCCACGCCCGGCCCGGCCGGGCACGGCCGACTTGCCGCGCGACTGCGACCGCCCGGACCCACCGATAGGCACAGCGCCTTCCCGGAACAGCGCGTCGGTGTCGGCCGCCTCCCGCGTCAGTCGATCGGTGATGTCGGCGATGCGCTTGCGCAGTGGCTGCGGGTCGATTCCCCGCTCCTTGTTGTAGGCGATCTGCTTGGCCCGCCGCCGGTTCGTCTCGTCGATCGCGTTCTGCATGGACGGCGTGATCGTGTCGGCGTACATGTGCACCTGGCCGGAGACGTTTCGCGCCGCGCGGCCGATCGTCTGGACGAGTGACGTGCCCGACCGCAGGAAGCCCTCCTTGTCGGCGTCCAGGATCGAAACCAGTGACACTTCCGGCAGGTCGAGCCCCTCGCGCAGCAGGTTGATGCCGACCAGCACGTCGAACTCGCCCTGGCGCAGCTCCCGCAGCAGCTCGATCCGCCGCAACGTGTCGACCTCGGAATGCAGGTAACGCACTCGGATACCCTGCTCGAGCAGGTAATCCGTCAAGTCCTCGGCCATCTTCTTGGTGAGCGTCGTGACGAGCACCCGTTCGTCGCGGTCGGCCCGTTCGCGGATCTCGTGGACCAGGTCGTCGATCTGACCCTTCGTAGGCTTGACGACGACCTCCGGATCGACCAGGCCGGTCGGCCGGATCACTTGCTCGACGACCTCGCCCTTGGTCCGGCCGAGCTCGTACGGACCCGGGGTGGCCGACAGATACACCGTTTGCTCGATGCGGTCGAGGAACTCCTCGAACTTGAGCGGGCGGTTGTCCACGGCCGAGGGCAGCCGGAACCCGTGCTCGACCAGGGTGCGCTTGCGCGACATGTCGCCCTCGTACATGCCGCCGATCTGCGGCACTGTCACGTGCGATTCGTCGATAACGAGGAGGAAGTCCTCTGGGAAGTAGTCGAGCAGGCAGTTCGGGGCACTGCCGGCCGGCCGGCCGTCGATGTGCCGCGAGTAGTTCTCGATGCCTGAACAGAACCCGACCTGACGCATCATCTCGATGTCGTACGCGGTACGCATGCGCAGTCGCTGCGCCTCGAGGAGCTTTCCCTGCGTGTCGAGTTCCGCCAGCCGCTCGGTGAGCTCGGCCTCAATGCCGCGCAGTGCGCGTTCCATGCGCTCCGGGCCGGCCGTGTAGTGCGTCGCTGGGAAGATGAAGACCTCGTCGACCTCGCGGATGACCTCGCCGGTCAGTGGATGCAGGTAGTACAGCCGCTCGATCTCGTCGCCGAACATCTCGGCCCGGACGGCGAGTTCCTCGTACATCGGGAAGATCTCGATCGTGTCGCCACGTACCCGGAACGTGCCCCGGGTGAACGACAGGTCGTTGCGTGCGTATTGCACCTCGACCAGCCGGCGGAGAATCTTGTCCCGCTCGGTTTCTTGACCCACGCGCAGCCGCAGCGCCCGGTCGACGTACTCCTGCGGCGTGCCCAGACCGTAGATGCACGACACTGTTGCGACGACCACCACGTCACGCCGCATGAGCAAGGCGCTGGTCGCCGAGTGCCGCAGCCGCTCGACCTCGGAGTTGATCGAGGAGTCCTTCTCGATGTACGTGTCGGTCTGCGGGACGTACGCCTCGGGCTGGTAGTAGTCGTAGTAGCTGACGAAGTATTCGACTGCGTTGTCGGGCAGCATCTCGCGCAGTTCATTGGCCAGCTGCGCGGCCAGGGTCTTGTTCGGCGCCATGACGAGCGTCGGACGCTGCACCCGCTCGATCAGCCACGCGGTGGTGGCCGACTTGCCCGTGCCAGTGGCGCCGAGCAGCACGACATCCTTCTCACCCGACTTGACGCGTCGCTCGAGCTCGTCGATGGCCGCCGGCTGATCGCCGGAGGGCTCGAAGTCGGAGACGACCTTGAAGACCCCGGTGCTCGGGACGATGTTGCTGGCCACACGCATGGCAATCACGGTACGAGCTAAGTCCGACAAGAACACATCGGTGGTCCCCAGCTTGGCGCCCTACCTCCGGTCCGGATCCATCATCGGGGGCCCTACGACGGCCAGGGACGGGTACCGGGCTATCCGGGGTTCCCCAGTGGCCCGCACCAGCCGCGGCAGCCCGCCCCCACCGCGACGCCGTCTCCGAGCGCGAGCGGGTGAGCATCAGCCGATCGGTTGATGCTGGTGCCCACCGCAGCGAATGAAGCTGCAGCCGGCTAGCCGATTCGGCGGGACGCAATCCACTCGATGCTGGATCGCATGGCAGTCATCGACGTCAGCAACCTGCGCAAAAGCTACGGCGAGCAGGATGCGGTACGCGATGTCTCGTTCAGCGTCGAGCCAGGCGAGATCTTCGGCATCCTGGGCCCGAACGGCGCCGGCAAGACGACCACCGTCGAATGCCTGGCCGGTCTGCGCCACCACGACGGCGGCCGCATCCGGGTGCTCGGCCTCGACCCCGAACGCGACCGCAACCAGCTCCGCCAGGTCGTCGGCATCCAGCTGCAAGAAAGCCAGCTGCCGGCAAACATCCAAGTCGACGAAGCGCTTGAGCTGTATAGCTCCTTCTACCGCGACCCGCCCGACTGGCGGGCGCTGCGCGACGCGCTCGGACTCGGCGCCAAACGCCACACCCGCTTCGGCAAGCTCTCCGGAGGCCAGCAGCAGCGACTGTCGATCGCGCTCGCCCTGGTCGGAAACCCCCGCATCGCCATCCTCGACGAGCTGACCACCGGCCTCGACCCGGCCGCTCGGCGGGAGACGTGGGATCTCATCGAGAGCATTCGGGAGCGCGGCGTGACGATCGTGCTCGTGACGCATTTCATGCAAGAAGCCGAGCACCTGTGCGACCGGGTCGCCGTTATCGACGCCGGACGCATCGTGGCGCTCGACACGCCCGCCGGGCTCGTCACGCGGGTGAACGCCGAGCAGCGGCTGCGCTTCTACCCGTCGCCTGAACTGGACGACCGGCTGCTCATCGACCTGCCCGAAGTCACTGCCGTCACGCGGCGCGGCCGACAGGTCCTAGTGACCGGGACCGGCGACGTGCTCGCCGCCGTGGTGTCGGTGCTCGCCCGCGCCGGCGTGGTCGCGGAGCAGCTGCGTATCGAGCAGACCGGCCTCGACGAGGCGTTCATCGCCCTCACCGGACAGGGGATCTCATGAATATCGCGGCGTCCACTCTCGTCCGAATCGAGACCAGGCTGTTCCTGCGCGAGCGGGCCGCCCTGATCTGGGGGCTCGCCTTCCCGGTCGTGCTGCTGATCATCCTGGGCGCGTTGGGCGGCACCAAACCGGACAAGGATCTTGACGGGATGACCCTCGCGGCAACCTACGTGCCGATCGTCATCGCCTTCTCGATGGCGATGTTCGCGGTGAACGTGCTGCCGATTGTGCTCAGCACGTACCGGGAACGGGGCGTCCTTCGGCGCATGTCGACCACACCCGTGCCACCGACCTGGCTGCTGTCGGCGCAGGTCGTGATCAACCTCGCCGTCGCGGCCGCGACCACCCTGCTGCTACTGATCATCGGGCGCGTCGCATTCGACGTGGCCCTGCCCCGGCAGGGCGGCGGCTTCCTGATCTCGCTGATGCTCGGGGGCGCCGGGCTCTTCGCGATCGGCCTGACCATCGCCGCGCGCGCTCCGACCGGCAAGGTGGCTAATGCGGCCGGTGCGATCACGTTCTTCCCGCTGATGTTCTTCGCGGGCCTGTGGGTGCCACGGGCTGTCATGCCCGACGTGTTGCGCCACATCAGCGACTACACCCCCCTCGGTGCGGCCGTGCAGGCGCTCCAGGATTCGGCACGCGGACACTGGCCGAACGGGCCGTACTTGGCGATGCTTGCGGCTTATGCCCTAGTGTTCGGCTTCGCGGCTATCCGGTGGTTCCGCTGGGAATGAATTTCAGTGCGGCTGAGACAATAGGGCGCATGCCCGTGAGTGTCACGGCACGCTCGACTCAACCGTGGGAGCAGCGTCTTCGGTTGATCGACAGAGGGCTGCCGTATCCGATGCTAGCGGTCAGCATCGCGCTGGCGGCGGGCTTGACCGCGAGCGGGTATGGGTCGTGGCAGCGCTTCGAGTTCGGGGTCTCCCTAGCCGTGACCGCCACGGTGTGGACGCTCGTCCTGGTGACGCTGCACCCGGCGTGGGAGCAGCGGCCGAAGCTCATGGGCTGCTACTACGTCGGCCGGACAGCGCTGGCCGCGGTGCTCGTGGCGGTGAACCCGTGGTTCGGCCTGTACGCGTTCGTCGGCTACCTCGATGTGCGACTTCTGCCGAAGCGGTGGGTGCCGGTCGGCCTTTGTGCCACCGCGCTGATCATCGCGGCGTCTCAGATGGGGGGCTTCCCGGCGGCAAACGCGGCATCAATCGCGGCGTACGCCTTGATCGGGGCGGTGAACGCTTCGCTGGCCGTCACGTTCGGCTACGCGACCAACCGCGTTGTCGAGCAGAACGCCGAACGTGGCGACATGATCGCTGAACTCAACGAGACCAACCGCCGGCTCGAGGCGGCGTTGGCCGAGAACACCGGGCTGCACGCACAGCTGCTGGCCCAGGCCCGACAGGCAGGCGTCCTGGACGAACGCCAGCGGCTGGCCGGCGAGATTCACGACACGCTCGCCCAAGGACTGATCGGCATCGTGACGCAGCTCGAAGCGGCAGAGCAGTCGCGCCACACTGCGGACGAGTCGCAGCGGCACATCGACCAGGCGCAGGCGCTCGCCCGCGAGAGTCTCAACGAGGCACGCCGCTCGGTGCGGGCGCTTCGTCCCGAGCAGCTCGACGACCTCCAGCTCGCCGAAGCCGTGGCCGCTCTTGCGCAGAGCTGGTCACAGCGCAGTGGCGTGGCGGTGCACGCCGAGACCACCGGCGAGTGCCGCTCGCTGTCGCCCGACGTCGAGGCCACCTTGTTCAGGGTCGCGCAGGAGGCGCTGGCCAACGTGGCCAAGCACGCCGAGGCCTCCAAGGTGTGGCTCACCCTGTCGTATCTCGACGACGTCGTGTTGCTCGACATCCGCGATGACGGCATCGGCTTCGACCCGGCCGCTTCCGGCCACGACGGGTACGGCCTCGAGGGCATGCGCCGGCGCCTGCGGCGAGTCGGCGGGACCCTCGAGGTCGAGAGCGCGCCCGGCGAAGGCACCGCCATCAACGCCGGCGTCCCGGTCGGTCGATGACAGCCATCCGACTGCTCATCGTCGACGACCACCCCATCGTCCGTAACGGGCTGCGCGGTGTCTTCAGTGGCGATCCCGAGTTCGAGGTCGCCGGCGAGGCGGCCGACGGGCAAGAAGCCGTTGCGCTGGCGGCGGTCCTCGACGTCGACGTGGTGCTGATGGACCTGCGCATGCCGCGGATGAGCGGCGTCGAGGCGATCGACGCACTGCGCAAGGCGGGCGAGTCGGCGCGGGTGCTCGTGCTGACCACGTACGACACGGATCGCGACGTCCTGCCGGCCATCGAGGCCGGCGCGACCGGATACCTGCTCAAGGACGCGCCGCGAGAGGAGTTGCTGCGCGCGGTGCGGGCGGCCTTCCGGGGCGAGCCGGCGCTCTCTCCGGCCGTTGCCGGACGGCTGATGGGCACCCTCCGCCAACCGGCAAGCGACGCGCTCAGCCAGCGCGAGCTCGACGTGCTGCGCCTGGTCGCCAACGGCGCGACCAACCGCGAGGTGGCTCGCCGGCTGTTCATCAGCGAGGCCACGGTCAAGACGCACCTACTGCACCTTTACGAGAAACTCGGGGTACGCGACCGCGCGAGCGCAGTGGCCGTGGCCTACCGCCGCGAGCTGCTCAGCTGACGGTCGCGGCGCGATTTGACCACGCTCGCGAGCACGGTGACCAGCAGGATGCCCACGATCACCACAAGTGAAAGCCAGGTCGGTATGTCCGGGGCGCCGCTGACCGGCTCGCCGCCGTTGATGAACGGCAGCTCGTTCTCGTGCAGGGCGTGCAGGATGAGCTTGACCCCGATGAAGCCCAACAGCACCGACAATCCCAGGCTCAGGTAGACCAGCCGCTGCAGCAGGCCGCCGATGAGGAAGTAAAGCTGGCGCAAGCCCATCAGCGCGAACAGGTTGGCGGTCAAGACCAGATACGGTTCCTGAGTGATCCCGTAGATCGCTGGGATGGAGTCGAGAGCGAACAGCAGGTCCGTCGTGCCGAGCGCGATGATCACGATCAACATCGGAGTGGCCAGCCGCCGACCGTTCTGGCGGGTGAACAGGTGCGTCCCTCGGTACTCGGTGCTCAACGGCACCCGCCGTCGGATCCATTGGACCGCGCGTCCCTCGCGATAATTGTCCGGGTTCTCGTCGTCGCTGCGGGCCAGTCGCACCGCGGTGTACACGAGGAATGCCCCGAACAGGTAGAACACCCAGCTGAAGGCATTGATCGCGGCGGCCCCGGCGGCAATGAACAGTCCCCGCAGCACCAGCGCGAGGACGATGCCCACCAGCAGCGCCGATTGCTGCAGCTCGCGGGGTACCCGCAGCTTGGTCATGATGATCAGGAAGACGAACAGGTTGTCGATCGAGAGCGAATACTCAGTCAGCCATCCGGCAACGAACTCCGTGCCATATGTGGGGCCGCTGATGAGATACACCCCGGCGGCGAACACCGCCGCCGCGCCGATGAAGAACGCAAGGTGACGGGCGGACTCGGCCATGCTCGGCTCGTGCGGGGATCGGCCGATGTAGAAGACGTCGAAGATCAGGAACGCGATGGCCAGGCCCAGCGTGACGCCCCAGACCCACGGCTCGACGTGCATTCTGCCTCCGGCGCTTGGGCGTACGCCGAATACGGCAGTACGCGCTTACAGCCGGAGGTCTCACCCACCCGTATACGGGCCGGCTCCCCGGGGCGGCTCCGATGCTGCCCGTGATGACGAGGACACCGCTAGCGCGGGGTTACTCCCCTCCAGTACCTAGTCCACTCTAGTGGAACTCCCAGGATCGTGACATGACCGGGTGTTCCGGCGGCTCGCGTATCGGTGGACGTCAATGATGATCTGGCCAGAAATGATCAAGAAGCTAGCATCCGGGGCCGCACTGCCGCTGCACGACGGCATCGAGGAAGACGTTGCGGATCGTCGTCGGGTCCTTGACCACGTAGCCCTTGCCGCCCGTAGCTTGCGAGATCTTGTGCAGCCCCGCCGCGTCCGCGTCGGGGCCGATCGCGATCGTGAAGACCGGGATCGGCAGCGGCGAGTTCTCGGCCTTCAGCGTCGAGATCAACTTGTCCAACGTCAGCGCGCTGGCGTTGTCGTTCTGGCCGTCGGTCATGAAGATCACCGTGTTGACCTTCGACGGATCGTAGTTGTGGCGCACATCGTGCACCGCCGCGAGCAAGGAGTCGTAGAGGCCCGTATTGCCGCGCACTATCGACGGCAGAGAGTTCGCTGCCCCGATCAAGGCCTTCCGACGCGACTGGCCACCGACATCGGCGCTCATCTCCCCGATGGACACCAGCTCGCGGTAGTCGGTCGTGGGCGTCTGGTCGGTGGAGAACACCCACATGCCGACGTTGGAGGTGTCGGGGTAGAAGTTCACCGCGGCCTGCGCCGCCTCCGACGTCAGCTGGATCTTGCTCTTGCCGTTGCCGCCGGACTCGGCCATCGATCCCGATACATCGATGACGAGCAGCGAGTTGACGTCCTGAGTGATGGCCTCCCAAAGGCGCAGGGTGTCGACTCCCTGCCCCGACGACGGCTTGCTCAGCTGCCGGATCGGTGCGGCCTGGACGCCTTCGGCCGCGCCCACGCCCGGCACGGACACGCCAGAGGGATCGCGGAACCCGGCGTCGGCCAGGTAGGAACGCGCGGCCGGCGCTCGCAGTTGCTGTTCGAAGTCGTCCAGCGCCGCCGTCAGCGCCGGATCGTCGCCGGAGCGCACGAGGCGTACGACCGGGTAGTCAAGGCTGAGGGTGCCCTCGTCCGGGTAGATCGCCGCGGCGAACAGCGACTGCTTGGCCCGGTTGGCCTGGATCACCGCCTGCTCGGGTGCCGTGAATACGTCCGCGTGCGCGGGATCAGCCGCCAACTGCGCGAACCCGGCGCTCGCGTCGGGAAGGGTTTGGTGGCTCAGCCGCAGCATGAGGTTGGCGACCTCCGGATCGGGTCCCGGCGATTTCGAGCCGACCAGGGAGTTCATGATCTGCAGGCTGAGCAGGCCGTCGGTGTTGGACTCGGGATCCGGAACTGTCAGCGGGAACGCACCGGCCAGCGCGTTCTTCCAGTCCGGCTTCGAAATGAACTTCGACACGACCGCCGGCGAGCTGACGAACACCAGCGGCGAGACGGCAATCGGCGCATGGACCTCGATCTGTGAGGTCTGGCCGGAGCCGGTCAGGTCATCGCTCAACCGGGTGGCCCAGGTGCTCGAGTCCGGGATCCACATCGACGCGCTCTCGGGGCCGCTGTTGCCGCCGGTTGCGAGGATCTGCTCGACGTTGCTCGACGGCAGCGGAGTCACGCTGACGTCCACGCACTTGCCCTCGGCGCTGGGGTTGGTGGCAAGCCACCGATCGGCGATCGTTTGCACCGGCTCGGCGATGCTCGGCGCGGCGTCGACGACGATCGACACTTTGCCACCGCTGCAGCTCGCTGCGCTGTGCGAGGACCCGCGAGTCAGGTAAACCGCCAAGCCGGCCACGCACGCGGCGACCAACACCAGGACGGCAACCACAGCAGCGAATGGCGCCCTTCGGCCTGAAGAGGCTTGCGAATGCCGGCCGGCCATACCTTCTCAGTGGGGTCGTAGTGGTCGTCGTCGTGTGAGCTCAAGAGATGATAGGGCCTCATCGCGAGCGGCAATACTCCACGTCACTGAAGCTAACGTGGCGTCGTCGCCCCGACACGTCCGGTGTGTCGCAATCTATTTGAACCACACGAATCGGGACGTGCAGGAAGGTGCCGCGTGATCATCGACCGCGCGTGGGAGGCTCAGGTGCGGCGGGGAGACCACGACGGGAGTACGTATGCAGGTCTGGCCGGGCAACGCCTACCCCTTGGGCGCGACCTACGACGGCTCAGGCACGAACTTCGCGCTGTTCAGCGAGGTCGCCGAGCGGGTCGAGCTGTGCCTCTTCGATGCGAACGACGCGGAGACCCGCGTCGATCTGCCGGAGATGGACGGCTTCGTCTGGCACGCCTTCCTGCCCGGTATCGAGCCGGGCCGGCGGTACGGATATCGGGTGCACGGACCGTACGATCCCAAGCAGGGACAGCGCTGCAACGCTTCCAAGCTGCTGCTCGACCCGTACGCCAAGGCGATCGACGGACGCATCGACTGGCATCCGTCCCTGTTCGCCTACGAGCTGGGCCGGCCAGACGTCGTCAACAGCGATGATTCGGCCGCTCATATGCCGAAGTCGGTGGTAATCAACCCGTTCTTCGACTGGGGCGTCGACCGCCCGCCTCAGCACGCCTACGCGAACAGCGTCATCTACGAGGCACACGTCAAGGGCCTCACCAAGCGGCATCCTGAGATCCCGGCCGAGCTGCGCGGTATGTACGGGGGAATCGCGCACCCGGCGATGATCGAACACCTCACCCGGCTCGGTGTCACCACGCTCGAGCTGATGCCGGTCCATCACTTCGTCAACGACTCGACGCTGGTCGAGCGGGGCCTGACCAACTATTGGGGCTACAACACGATCGGCTTCTTCGCCCCGGACACCCGTTACTCGTCGGCCTCGGCGCTGGGCACGGCGGCCGGGCAGCCGCAGGAATTCAAGGCCATGGTTCGTGCCCTGCACGAGGCTGACATCGAGGTCATCCTTGATGTGGTCTACAACCACACCGCTGAGGGCAACCAACTAGGGCCGACGCTGTGCTTTCGCGGAATCGACAACCGGGCGTACTACCGCCTGGTCGACGACGAGCCGCAGTACTACATCGACTACACCGGCACCGGCAACAGCCTCAACGTCCGCCACCCGCACGCCCTCCAGCTGATCATGGATTCGCTGCGCTACTGGGTGCTCGAGATGCACGTCGACGGATTCCGCTTCGACCTGGCCTCGGCCCTGGCCCGCGAGTTCTACGACGTCGACCGCCTCTCGTCGTTCTTCGAGCTGGTGCAGCAAGATCCGGTGGTCAGCCAGGTGAAGCTGATCGCCGAGCCGTGGGACGTCGGCCCGGGCGGCTATCAGGTGGGCAACTTTCCACCGCAGTGGACCGAGTGGAACGGCAAGTACCGCGACACCGTGCGTGATTTCTGGCGCGGCGAGCCGTCGACGATCGGCGAGTTCGCGTCGCGTCTCACCGGGTCGGCCGACCTGTACGAGCACGCCGGCCGCCGCCCGGTCGCGTCGATCAACTTCGTGACCAGTCACGACGGGTTCACGCTGCTCGACCTCGTCTCCTACGACGAGAAGCACAACGAGGCCAACGGCGAGAACAACAAGGACGGCAGCGACGACAACCGGTCGTGGAACTGCGGCGTCGAGGGACCCACTGACGACCCCACCGTGCTCGAAGTGCGCGCCCGGCAGCGCCGGAACTTCCTGGCCACGCTGTTCCTCTCCCAGGGCGTCCCGATGCTGGGGCACGGCGACGAGTTGGGTCGCACCCAGCGGGGCAACAACAATGCGTACTGCCAGGACAACGAGATCACCTGGGTCGACTGGGGCAAGGTCGACGTCGACCTGCTGGCGTTCACGCGGCAGGTCGCCGAGTTGCGTCGCCAGCATCCCGTGTTCCGCCGGCGCCGGTTCTTCGACGGCCGGCCGGTGCGCCGCCGGGGCGCCGGCGCGCTGCCCGACATCGCGTGGTTCGCGCCGGACGGGCGGGAGATGACCGAGGAGAACTGGGGGGCCCGATTCGGCCGGGCCGTGGCGGTGTATCTCAACGGCGAGGGCATCCCCGATCGCGACGCTCGGGGTGATCGCGTTGTCGACGACTCGTTCCTGCTGTGCTTCTCGGCGCACGACGAGCCGATCGAGTTCCGGGCGCCCGGCGCCGAGTACGGCGCCACCTGGCAAGTCGTGATCGACACGGCCCGGCCCGACCTTGACGACGGCACCGCGGTTCATGCCGGCGCGGTCGTGCCCGTCGGGCCCCGGGCACTGGTGGTGCTACAGCGGGCGGATTAGGCGTGCACGACGACCAGGTTTTCCCCGCTAGTGGCCGCTCGGCGGGTCCGGATCCGACCGATTCCGGGGAAAACCCCGTGGCGGCGCCGTCGTCCACGTACCGGTTGCAGATAACGCCGGCATTCGACTTGTACGCCGCCGCGGACCTGTGCTCGTACCTAAGCGAGCTCGGCGTGGGCGCGGTGTACCTGTCGCCGCTCCTTCAGTCGGCGCACGGTTCTCAGCACGGCTATGACGTCGTCAACTTCACTCGCATCGACACCGACCGCGGCGGCGCGGCGGGATGGCAGGCGCTCGTCGCCGCGGCGCGCGAACGCCGGCTGCAGATCGTCGTCGACATCGTGCCGAACCACAGCGGCGTTGCCGACGCCTCGGAGAACCCCGCCTGGTGGTCCGTCCTGCGCCTCGGCCCGGCCTCCCCGTACGCGCGATGGTTCGACATCGACTGGACGCGCGGCCGGCTGCTCCTGCCGGTACTGGGCGACGACTTCGATGCCACCCGCGACCTGGCGCTCGTCGGCGACGAGCTGCGCTACTACGAGCACCGCTTCCCGATCGCGCCGGGTACCGGCCAGGGCCCACCCACCGAGATCCACGGCCGGCAGCACTACGAGCTGGTGGACTACCGCCGAGCCGACACCGAGCAGAACTACCGGCGATTCTTCGCCGTGACGACACTGGCCGGGCTGCGGGTCGAGGATCCGGCCGTCTTCGACGCGACGCAC
>JBKPQM010000003.1:0-42252 GCA_046734095.1 Actinomycetota bacterium
AGCAGGCACAGCAGCTGCTGGCAGCCGGTGCCGGAGGCCGCGACGATCCCGATGCCACCCTCCGGGGGCGCCGGCCGGGTGACGTTGGCGAAGCCGAGCCCGGTCCCGCCGACAACGGCGGTGCCGCAGTCAGGGCCCATGACGAGCAGCCCTCGCTCGGCGGCGACCGCCTTGAGCTTGACCTCCTGCTCGACCGGGACGTTGTCGGAGAAGACCATCACGTCGCAGCCCGCATCGAGGGCGTCCATCGCCTCGGTGAACGCGTGTGGTCCGGGCACGGAGATCAGGGCCAGGTTGCCGCCACCACGGCGGGCCGCCAACCCGATCGTTCGCGCCGACACCTCGGTGGTGCTGGTGGCCTGCGGCGGTCGGGCCAGTTCCTGCTCGGCGACGGCTCGGGCCGCAGCGAGCGCGGCGCCGTCCTGAGCGCGGATCGCGATCAGCAGGGCGTCAGCGGTAACTTCGGGCGGCACAGCGAAGCCGAGGTCGCGGGCCAGCGCCAGATTCAGCTCGGTGGCCATCGCCACGAGTGCGGCGTCAACTCCGTCGGACCTGCGCAATCGCTGGCTGACCTGCATGAGCGTGACCGAGTCGGCATACGCCGAGGTGCGGACCTCGACGTGGTCGATCACGCCGCGACCGCCGCGGCGACAACACCGGCGGCCAATCCAGCGCCCGAGGTGTGGCCCACCGCGCGCAGTTCGGCCAGCGCCGTAGCGAGCGGACGGCGTCCATCCAACGCGTCGAGCAGGCCGTCGACTTGTGGAATCGTCTCGCCCGCGGCGGCGTGCTGCAGCAGTGCGCTGGAAAGCGTTGTGGTTCGGGCCGGGGCTGCCGAAGCGACCTCGGCCCGCAGTTCGCCGATCTCGAGAGCGTAGGCGGCCGCACCGGCCAGATAGCCGGCCAGCACGTCATCGCCCCACGGCGTCAGCCCCGGACCTCGCCCGAGCAGACCGATCTCGATGTCGACGCGATCCACCTCCTGCGCCGCCGCGCGAACCAGGGCCGACGCTGGGGCCGCCCGCGGTGCGACTCGCATCGACACGACGCGCCCGGGCCTGATCTCAGCCGTGCCTACTCGCACCAGGCCCGCGCCGACCTGCACGTCGTCCGACGGCAAGTCCAGCCGCGGCTGCGGCAGCTGGAGCCCGCACGGCAGGCGGACGGCGTCGCGCGCGAGCACCGCGAGCAGGCCGAAGCCGCGGGGTACGGCGACGTAAACGGCTGTGGGAAACCGGGCCAGCACCGTGCCGGTGCACGGAGGGCCGAACAGCATGTCACGCAGCGGGGCCGGCACGGAGGCGCGGAGGGCGAGGGCGGACGTCGTCGTCACCGCCGCCATTCCGGTCCTCCGGCCGTCCCTTCCCCCCAGAACGCCGCGATGCTCAGCGGCCTGGTGCGCACCGTACTCAACGCGAGTACGGTCTGCCGATGGTCACAGTTGCCAACGATCGGGCCGATGGGGTGCGGGATTTGCCAGATCAGCTCACGAAGTACGGGCTTCCGGTCAGGGCGTTACCGGCCCTGCCCAGCCTGCGCGGCACCCGGGTATTGGCGGGCGCGGGTGGGCTCGATCGTGAAGTGCGGCGAGTGAACGTGATGGAGGTGCCCGACATCCTGCCCTGGGTCAAGCCGCACGAACTGCTGCTGACCACCGGCTTCCCGTTGCGTGCCGTGCCCTCCGACTCGGACGACGTTGCCGGTTGGTGCCGGCTCGTCGTCGAGCTGAACGAACGGCACCTCGCCGCGATCGCGATCAAGCTCGGACGCTATCTGGATGAGCTGCCCGAGCCGGTTCTGCACGTTGCCGATCGGCTCGACCTGCCGGTGCTCCAGCTTCCGGACCGCGTCGCCTTCGATGACGTGATCACCGACGTGTTCACCGAGGTGCTCGACCGCCAGTCCGGCGCGCTGAGTCGCGCGGACGAGCTGCATCGCGCGCTGGCGGCGATCGTGCTCGAGGGCGGCGAGCTGCCCCAGATCGCGGACGAGGTGGCCCGGCTCCTCGACGCCGCGGTGCTGATTTGCACACCGGACGGCCGGGTGCAGGCCGACGGCGGGGACTTCCAGTGGTTCGCGGCGCTGCCGATGTTCGACGCGACCGGCCGCTTCCGGGTCGAGCAGCTCACGCTCGGCCTGCAGCGGCCGCCTGACGGCCGATCGGGCGAACTGGCGATGGTGGCAATCGTGGCCGGCGGCATAGACCACGGCCGCATCGCGGCGTACCGCAGGCGCCAGGCGTTGCCGCCGCTCGGCGTCCAGGCTCTCGAACGGGCCGCGACTGTGGCCGCCTTGGCGATCACCAAGCAACTGGCCGTCTCCGCTGTCGAGAGCAAGTACCGCGGCGACTACCTGCGCGACGTGCTCACCGGCGCGGCCGGCGCTCCGGACGCCGTCGTAGAGCACTGTGGGTCGCTCGGGTGGGACGTCGACCGGCCGATGGTGATCGTCGTTGCCGAACTCGACCCGGACGACCCGCAGCGGCCCGTGCCGCCGCCGCCGATCTCGCTTCGCTCGCCGCAGGAGCGCTTCGCCTCCGCGTGGCAGCAGGTCGTGCGCGCTCGCGACAAGGCAGCGCCCGTCGTAGGGTTCAGCTCCGAGGTTGTGGCGCTGTTACCGCTCGGGGACGCCACGAAGGACGCCGCTACCAGAGCCGTCGAGAGCGTCGTCACCGCGGTGGCCGGCGACCGTGGCGGCGGACGTCGCTCGTTCTGCGCCGGAGTGAGCCGGCTCGTCCTGGATCCCGCGCGCATCGCCCCGGCGTACAGCGAGGCCCGCAAGGCAGTGTCAGTAGGACGCCGGGTGCGCGGCCGGGGCAGCGTGTCGCATTTCGACTCCCTCGGCGTGCACCGGCTGCTCTCGCTCGTGCCGGATGCCGCCGAGTTGCGCTCGTTCGCCGCGGAGACGCTGGGCGACCTCGCCCGCGACACCGCCGAGGCGGTCGACCTGCGCCACACGCTGCAGACCCTGCTCGATACCAATCTCAACGTGGCCGAGACTGCACGAATCCTGCACTTTCACTACAACACGCTGAGGTACCGAATCGGCAAGCTCGAGCGCATCATCGGGCCGTTCACTACCGAGGCGCCGCTGCGCCTGGATGTCGCGCTGGCCCTGCAGGTGATCGAGATGCGAGGGATCTGATGCGCCTCGGACCAATCCAAGTGATCGTCGATGAGAATGACGCGATGAGCGCGACGAGGAGGGAAAACCGGTGAAGCCGCCGCCGTTCGAGTACTCGCGGCCGTCGTCGCTGGCTGAAGCGCTGGGTCTACTCGACTCGCTCGGCCCGGACGGAAAGGTGCTGGCAGGCGGGCAGAGTCTGGTGCCGCTGCTGTCGATGCGCTTGGCGGCGCCGCGTCACATCGTCGACATCAACCGGCTGGACGAGCTGGCCTATGTCCGCGTCGACGGCAATGGCGTTCGGGTTGGTGCGCTGGCCCGGCACGCCGACGTCGAGCACGACGCGCCGGCCGCGAGTGCGCTGCCGCTGCTGCGGCGGGCATTGCAGCTCGTGGCCCATCCGACCATCCGCAACCGCGGAACTGTCGTGGGCAGCCTGGCGCACGCCGACCCGGCGGCTGAGCTGCCGGCGGTGCTGGCGGTGCTCGGCGGCTCGGTGCGTCTGGCGTCGGTGCGGGGGATTCGGGAGGTGGCCGCCGAGGAGTTCTTCCTCGGCCCACTCGAGTCAGCCGTACGCCCCGGCGAGTTGGCCGTCGAGGCGTTCTTCCCGCGCTTGCCGGAGGGGGCCGCCGCGGCGATTGTCGAGGTGGCGCGGCGGCACGGAGACTACGCGGTGTGCGGCGTGTGTGCGGTGCGTAGCGGCCAGCGCGCCCGGGTGGCGTTCCTGTCCGTCGGGCCGACCCCGGTCGTCCTCGACGTGCCGGACGTGGCGCTGGCCCAGGAGCTCGCGCAGTCGTCGCTGAATCCCGAGCCCGACATCCACGCATCGGCGGACTACCGCCGCCACCTGGCCGGTGTACTGACCGTGCGGGCGCTTCGGGAGGCCGCCTGATGAGCGCGGGCCTGGGTGATCACGTGGGGGAAGCGAGGACCGGGCCGTGAACGTCCGGCTCATCGTCAACGGCGTGCCGCACACGGTGGACGTCCCGCCCCGGCGGCTGCTGTCGGACTGCCTGCGCCACGACCTTGCCCTCACCGGCACACACGTCGGGTGCGAGCACGGCGTATGTGGCGCGTGCACGGTGCTGCTCGACGGGGGGCCGGTGCGCTCCTGCCTGCTGCTCGCCGTGAGCGTCGACGGCCAGCACATCACGACCGTCGAGGGGCTGGCCGACGGCGACGAGCTTTCCCCGGTGCAGCAGGCGTTCGAAGACTGCCATGGCCTGCAGTGCGGATTCTGCACGGCGGGCTTCCTGACGACGATCACCGCGGGGTTGCGCGACAACGCGAATCCGTCCGAGGACGAGGCGCGCGCGATGATCGCCGGCAACCTGTGCCGGTGCACCGGTTACCAGAACATCCTCGCCGCCGTCCTGCGGGCCGCGGAGCTGGCCTCATGACCAGGATGTTCGGCGAACCGGTGCACCGCCGCGAGGACCGCCGGCTGCTCACCGGCGGCGGGGCGTTCCTGGACGACCTGGGCCACGACGCGCTGGCCGCGGCGGTGGTGCGCTCGCCGCACGCGCACGCCCGCATCGTCGACATCGACGTCACCGGCGCCCTCGACGTCGACGGGATCGCCGCGATCTACACCTACGACGACCTGACCGGACCGCTCGCCGAGCCGCTGCCGCTGCTCATCCCCCACCCGGCGCTGACCCACGGCCGCACCGCGTACCCACTGGCTCGCGAGGAGGTCAATCACGTCGGGGAACCGATCGCGATGGTCGTCGCCCGCGACCGCTACCTCGCCGAGGACGCTGCCGAGCGTATTGCCGTCACATACGAACCGATGCCCGCCGTGGTCGGCGTCGAGGCCGCGCGCGCGGCCCGGCACCTCGTGCACAGCGACGTGCCGGGCAATGTCGCCGCGAACTATACGCAGGCGTATGGAGACGTCGATGCCGCGCTCGCGCGGGCTCCGCACCGGCTCACTCTCGACCTGAGCGTCGAGCGCTCGGCGTCCACTCCGTTGGAGACCCGCGGCGTCCTCGCCCGCTGGGACGTGGAGTCGCGACGGCTGCGCCTGTGGTCGTCGACTCAGACGGCGACCGGGCTGCGGGCGGCCGTCGCGGCGAAGCTCGGCCTCGACCTGACCAGCGTCGAAGTGATCGTGCCGGACGTCGGCGGCGGGTTCGGAGTCAAGATCAACCATCCGTGGCCCGAGGAACTGCTCGTGCCTATGGCGGCGCGCGCGCTGGGCCAACCGGTCAAGTTCACCGAGGATCGCCGCGAGCACTTCATCTCCGCCGCGCACGAGCGCGGCCAGCTGCACAATGTCGAGGTCGGCTTCGACGACGCCGGGCGAATCCTCGGCCTGGACGTGCGGTTCTGGCACGACCACGGGGCCTACACCCCGTATGGGGTGATCGTGCCGATCGTGTCGTCGACCCAGCTGCTCGGCCCGTACAAGCCGGGCGCGTACCGGGTCGAGTTCGACAGCCTCTACACGAACACGGTGATCGTCACGCCTTATCGCGGCGCCGGCCGGCCGCAGGGCGCGTTCGTCATGGAGCGGACGTTGGACGCGATCGCCCGCGAGCTGGGCCTGGACCGGGCCGACGTCCGCGAGGTGAACTTCATCCAGCCCGAGGAGATGCCCTACGACTTCGGGCTGACGTTCCAGGACGGCCGACCGCTGCGCTACGACTCCGGCGATTTCCCGGCGGCGTTGGCGAAGCTGAAGAAGCTCGTCGGCTGGGACGCTTTCGAGGCGTATCGCGAGGTGGCGCAGGCGGAGGGGCGCCGGGTCGGCATCGGGTTGGCGACCTACGTCGAGGGCACCGGGGTTGGTCCGTACGAGGGCGGGCACGTGTTGATCGAGACGACAGGCAAGGTCAAGGTCGCGACCGGGCTCACGACTCAGGGTCAGGGGCACCAGACCGTGTTCGCGCAGATCGTCGCGGACGAACTCGGGGTACCGATCGACGACATCGAGGTCGTCACCGGCGACACCCGCCGATTCCCTTATGCGGTAGGGACGTTCGCCTCGCGGGCCGCGGTGATGAGCGGCTCGGCCATAGCGCTCGCCGCGCGTGCCGTCCGCCAGAAAGCGCTGCGGGTCGCCGCCGAGGCTCTGGAAGCCGATCCGCGCGACCTGGAAATCGTCGACGGCGTGGTGCGGGTGCGGGGCAACTCGGACGCGGCGGTCGCGCTGGGTACGGTTGCCGTGCTCTCGAACCCGCTGCGGTACGCCTTCGACGAGGCGTCACAGGCCGCGACTCAGTTCGTCGTGGGCGACCCGGAGAAGCCGCCGGTCGCCGACGACGACGAGCCGGGGCTGGAGGGCCGCGACTACTACTCGCCGCCGCACGCCACCTTCGCCAACGGAATGCACGCGGTGATCGTCGAGACTGATCCCGATACCGCCGAAATTCGCATTCTCAAGTACTGCGTGGTGCACGATTGCGGCAACCTCATCAACCCACGCATCGTCGAGGGGCAGATCCACGGCGGCGTGGCGCAGGGCGTGGGCGGCGCGCTGTACGAGCGGATGGCCTACGACGAACACGGCCAGCTGCTGAACGCCTCGTTCATGGACTTCCTGATGCCGTACGTGACCGAGGTGCCGCGCGGCATCGACATCGACCATCTCGAGACGCCCTCGCCGTTGAACCCGCTGGGCATCAAGGGGGTCGGCGAGGCCGGCGTGATCCCGTCGTCGGCGGTGTTCGCGTCGGCGATCGAGGACGCCGAGGGCATCCCGATCACATCGATGCCGATATCGCCGAGCGAGCTGTTCGAGCTGCGCCGCCGTCACCACGCTTTTGACCGGCGCGCACCATCCGGCGGCGCGGCTGGACATCACCGGGAGGAGGACGAGTGAAGGTATCCGGCGACGCCACCCTGCACGCGCCGATCGAGCGCGTGTGGCAGGCGTTGAATGATCCGGCCGTGTTGGTCCGGACGATCCCGGGCTGTGAGCGGCTGGAGGCGACCGGCCCGGACTCCTACGCGATGACGGTCACCGCCGGAGTCGCCTCGATCAAGGGCACCTACTCCGGCGAAGTGAAGCTCTCCGACCAGCGCCCGCCGGCGTCGTTCGTCCTGTCCGCGTCGGGCGCGGGCGCTCCCGGAACGGTGAGTACCGAGGTGCAGGTGCAACTGTCCCAGGTGGACGGTGTCACCCGGCTGACCTACGACGCGGATGCCGTCGTCGGCGGCATGATCGGCGGTGTCGGCCAGCGGATGCTGGCGGGTGTAGCCAAGAAGACGGCCGGGGAGTTCTTCGCGGCCGTGGACGACGTGCTGGCCGGCAAGGTCCCGGCCGCGGCCGCCGCTACGGAGGCGCCCGGTGTTTTCGTCGCTCCGGCGACGCCGGCTCGCCAGGGCTTTGGGCGTGGGGTGGTCGTCGGCGCGGCCATCGCACTGGCCGGCGTGCTGGTCGGCGCCGTGCTCGGCCGGGGACGGCGCTGATGCGCCCCGTCACCGTCGCGGCGGTGCAGGTGGCGCCCTCGTCAACGCCGCTCACCGCCGACACGATCAAGGCGAACACCGAGCACGCCCTAGAACTCGTCCGCGAGTGCCACGCCGCGACCGCCGCCGAGCTGATCGTGCTGCCCGAGGCCGTCACGACCGGCTTCACGCCCGGCCTCCCGCCGGACGAGCTCTGGCAGCTCGTGGGGCCGACGCCACTCGACGCGTTCGCTGCTGCCGCCACGGAGTTACGAGTGCACCTCGTCGTAGGGGCCTACCAGCGCGGACCCGGACCCGGCACGGTCTACAACACCGCCTCGGTCATCGGGCCGACCGGCGACGTGATCGGCACGTACCGCAAGACCCATCCGTTCGGGGGTGAGCGGGTCGAGCGGGGCGGCTGGGTCACCGCGGGCGACGACGTCCTCGTGGTCGGCACCCCGCTCGGCAAGATCGGCGTCATCATCTGCTTCGACGGCGACTATCCCGAGCTGTCTCGCATCACGGCCATCGAGGGTGCCGAGATCATCTGCCGGCCGTCGGCGCTGCTGCGCTCGGCCGACTTGTGGGAGCTCACGAACCGGGCGCGCGCCTACGACAACCACGTCTATGTGATCGGGGCCAACGCCACCGGCGTCGATCCGTCCGGGGTCGTCTACTTCGGCAACTCGATGATCGTGACCCCGATCGCCGAGGTGGTGGCTCGAGCCGCCTCGCACGAGTGCTGGGTGTCGGCGCGGCTCGACCCGGCCACGGCGTTGGCCTCGCTCACTCCGGGGTCGTCGGTGCCCCAGCCGTTCGACCACCTCGCCGACCGCAACCTCGGCCTGATCCGCAAGCACGTTGACGTCCTGCTCGCCGAGGCGCACTCACCGTTCCGCCACGGCGGCCGCCCCGACGATCTCGTCGACTAGCAGACGCTACTCATCTCTCCCAAGGCCGCGAAATACGGCATGTCTGGCAGAGATGATCAAGGCCGGGTGGCGTGGCGGCGAACTCGGCATTGCTCCCGGTGGGGCACACGGCACCGAGTTTCGTCTCCCGGCATGATGGCGCGGTGACCAACATTCGCCCACCGCGTGATGACGAACGTGATCACCTCGCTGCCCTGCTGACTGAACGCTGGGGCTCGCCCATCGTGGTGTCCCGCGGGGTGAGCCACGACCTGCGCGAACTCCCCACCTTCGTGGCCGACGAGGACGGGGAGATCGTCGGTATCGTGACGTATGCGCCGGCCGCGGACAGCGCCGAGATCACGTCGCTGGATGCGCTTCATCCAGATCGCGGCATCGGCACGGATCTGCTCGACGCGGTGATAAACGTGGCCCTGCAGAACGGCTGGCGCCGGCTGTGGCTCGTCACGACCAACGACAACACGCGAGCGCTGCGCTTCTACCAACGACGGGGCTGGGACCTGGTCGCCATGCACCGCGGCGCAGTCACCAGCGCGCGGGGGGTCAAACCCGAGATACCCGAGCGCGGAGCGGACGACATCGCCATCCGGCACGAGCTGGAACTAGAACTCCCGTTCCAGTGACCCGCTCAACGCCTGCCGCCCGGGGGACGTGAGCCGCACCGCACGCCCCGAGCCGATGCGCTCGATCCAGTGCGCCTCGAGGCAGCGCCGGCACAGCGCGGCGCCGACGGCCCCGGCCAGATGCGGGCGGCGCTCCGTCCAGTCGAGGCAGGGCCGCACCAACGGCCGGCGGCTGGCGCGGGGCTGCCCGACGTCGACCCCCAGCTCGGCCAGCCAGGCCGTGCCGCGCGCGGTGAGTCCCCACCCGGCCAGCAGGCCACGGTCGACCATCGCGTCGGTGATCGCCACGCCGAGCCGCCCGGCGAGGTGGTCGTAGCAGGTGCGGGCGCGAGCCAGCGCCTCATGCTTCGTCGCCTGGCGCAGCGAGGTCGGCGTCGGACCGGGCCACGGCGCTCGCGACGAGAGGTACTCGACCAGCTCGGCCATCTCGTGGTCAGCCAGCCGGACGTAGCGGTGCCGGCCCTGTCGCTGCTCGCTCACCAGACCGTCGACCACCAGCCGATCGAGGTGCTCGCTCGCGGTCGAGCGGGCGACGCCGGCCCGCCGGGCGAGCTCTCCCGCCGTCCACGCCCGGCCATCGAGCAGGGCCAGGCAGAACGATGCCCGGGTGTGATCGGCCAGGGCGCCGGCCAGGCGCGCCATCTCGGCCGCGCCATCATCGGTGCGCATCCCTCGACTATGCCGGCTCGACAGTTCGGCGCGCACCGAACCGGGCGTCGCGCAGATCACGCGATTGCCGTGAACGTCACCGGATTGAACCGATCGCCGCTCCGATCCGAATGTGCGTCACAAACGGCATCAATGTTGAAAGGGAGTGGGATCGATGAAACTACGCCAGATGTGCCGTTTGTCGTGAGCGCGGTGCTCCGCCGGCGCTGGCCGGGTCCGGCGGCACCGCATTTACTGGCGCGGCCCGTGGCCTCACCGCCGATGTCGCGATCCAAGGGGCTGTCGAGGACGCAATGATCTCGGCGAGCGCCGAAGAGCTCTACACCTGCACGCAGGTCGGCCAGCCCAGGGTGTTCGAGCACTTCGACGACCCATTCTTCGGGCCCATCTTCTTCGCCGAGGCAGACGTGTCCTGTAAGCGCTAGGGCCGCATCCGGAGTGGCGTTTTCCCGCGCCGGTCAGTGCCCGCGGAAGGCTTCCTCCAGCCACCACGATCCGCGCTCAGCCGTGATTTTCGCGTCGACTAGTAAGGGGTGATCGCGCGGACCGTCGAGCCAGGTCCGCACCGGGGCGAGGTCGTCGACGCGAGTGACGGTGACGGCATCGAAGCCGAAGCCGCGCCCGATCGCGGCGATGTCGGTGGGCGGGAACCGCACCGTCGACAGGTCGTCCCCGTCGGGTCCGAAGTGGTGGACCTCCGCGCCGTAGGCGTCGTCGTTGTAGATGATGACCACCATCGGCAGTCCGAGGCGCCGGACGGTGTCGAGCTCGGCGACGCTCATCAGCGCGCCGCCGTCGCCGAGCGCGGCGACCGGCAAGCGGTCCGGCTGGGCGAGCGCGGCGCCGATCGCGGTGGCGAGGCCGAGCCCGATCGACTGGAATGCCTGGGTGAAGCAGAAGCCGTACTGGTCGGGTACCGACAGGAACATGCTCGGATAGCCCATGAAGTTGCCCGAGTCCACGCCGAGCACTCGCTCGGCCGGCAGCAGGTCGTCGAGCGCGATGGTCAAGGTCCGCGGGTCGATGCGCTCGGACGTGGACGTGTCGTCGTACCCGAGATCTCGCCACCGGACTCGTTCCCGAATGGCGGCCCGAACCTGCTCGGTGCGATAGCCGGTTCGGGCCGCGGTGATCGCCTCGGCGGCGGCCCGGGCGGTTGCGGTGACCCCACCGACCACCCCGAATCGAATCGGACGCTGCGCGCCGAGCGCCTCAGGGTCCACGTCGACCTGCACGACGGTGGCATCCGGTGCGATGAGGTTGCCGTGCCGGGTCGTCCACATGTTGAGTGCGCAACCCCAGCCGACGACCAGGTCGGCGTCGCTGATCAGCTGCGCGGCCAGCGGCGAGGCGAAACCGCCGGCGACGTCGAGCGACCAGGGGCTGCCGTGGAACAGCCCCTTCGCAACGGCACTGGTCGCGAGCAGGGCGCCGCACGCGTCGCCGAGTTCGAGCAGTGCCTCGCGGGCTTCCGATGCCCGCGAGCCGCGTCCGGCAACGAACACCGGACGCTGCGCGCGGGTCAGCGCGTCGACCAGCTGGGCCAGCCCGGCACGATCGGGCTGCGGCTCGGGCGGGCGCGGCTGTTTTGAGACCGTCGGGTCCGCGGTTGGCGCCGCTTGCCCGGCCAGCGGCAGGTTGAGCACGACGGTGCGCCGCTCGTCGCGCGCCAGGTGATATGCGCGAGCGGCCGTGGCCGCGGCCTCGTCGGCCGACTCGACCCGCAGGGCGATTGCGCCCACCGCATCGGCCAGCCCGTCCTGGTCGACGTAAAAGTTCGAGCGCTTGTCGGTGACGTCGGCGGCCAGGACAAGCATCGACGTGCGGCTCTTGGCCGCCTCGGCGATGCCGGTCATCGCGTTGGTGAGGCCGCAGCCCTGGTGCACGGTGAGCGCGGCGACGGTGCCGCTCATCCGCGAATATGCATCGGCCATCGTCGCTGCCCCGCCCTCGTGCCGGGCGGCAACAAAGTCGGCGCCCGCGGCGACGAGGGCGTTCGTCACGTGGAAGTTACCCGAGCCGACGACACCGAAGACGTGGCGGACGCCTAGCTCGGCGAGGACGGTCCCGACCGCCCGCGCCGCGGTCATCCGCGTTCGACGAGCGCGAGCACCCGTGTCGGGCTGCCCGAGCCGCCGACGATCTTCAATGGCGAGGCGATGAGGATTGCGCCGGTCGGTGGCAGCAGCGCGAGATTCTGCAGTTGGGTCAGCCCGTACTTGCCGGCGCCGTGCATCATCGTGTGGCACGGGAACATCGGGTCGAATCCGGTGGCGGCACCCGCATCGGTGCCGACGGTCTCGACGCCGAGGCCGACGATCGGCGCGTCGTCGGCCAGCCACTGCGCGCACTCGACCGAGACGCCCGGGGTGTGCGGGCCGTCCTCGTCGGCGTTGAGGAAGGCGTCCTGATCGTGCGAGCGGGCGTCCCATCCGGTGCGATACAACATCCAGCCGCCGTCGGGCAGCGGGCCGTGCTGGGCTTCCCAGGCCCGGATGTGGTCGACCTCCAGCAGGAAGTCCGCGTTGTCGGCGACCTGCGCGGAGAAGTCCAGTACCGCGGCCGGTCCGACCAGCCGCCGGGGGGGTACGGAGGCGACGTCCTCGCCGCCCTTCCCGGTGATCCAGTGGCACGGCGCGTCGAAATGCGTGCCGGTGTGCTCGCCGGTCCGGAAGTTGTTCCAGTACCAGGCCGGCCCACGCCCGTCGTAGTTGCTGATCTCCTCGAACTCAAAGCTCGCGGTCTGGCCGAACTGCGGCGGTAACTGCAGGGTCGGCGTGCTGCTCGACAACGGCGCGGTGAGGTCGATGACCTCGACCGTCCCGGAGGCGACGGCAGCGGCGAGTTCCGGAAGGACCGACATGCTGGGCTCCCAACCTAGGTGCGGGCACAGCGCACGCTACCGCTGGCTGTGATCACCGGATCGGCGCCGCGGGGTCCGCCTTGCGTTTCGCTCGCGACGTGATGCGAAATTGCCGGCCGGCCTTCGGCACCTCTCGCCGACGCTGCGGGCTGCTTGCGGCAGTTTGACTCGCTGCCGTGGCCGCGCGACGGATCAGGATCGGGATCGACACCGGGGGCACGTTCACCGACATCGTCGCCCTGGACGAGGCGTCAGGCGCACTTGTCGCCACGAAGATTCCCTCGACGCCGAACGATCCGGCCGACGGCGTGATCGCCGGGGTGGCCAGGATGCTCGCGATGCTGGACGCCGAACCCAGCTCGATATCCGCGATCAGTCACGGCACAACGGTCGCCACGAACCAGCTGCTCGAAGGCAAGATCGACCGGTTGGGGTTCATCACCACCGAGGGGTACGAGTTCGTGCTCGAGATCGCCCGGCAGTCCGTGCCGGACGGTTACGGCTACAGCTACTTCTGGGTGAAGCCCCACCGGATCGTTCCGGCCGACCTGGTGCGCACGGTAGGTGGGCGGCTCGACTACACCGGCGCCGAGATTCGCCCGTTGGACGAACAGTCGGCGGTGGCGGCCGCGCACTTCTTCCGGGAACGTGGCGTCACGGCGGTCGGCGTCTGCTTGCTGCACTCCTACGCCGATCCGAGCCACGAGGTGCGGGTGCGGGAGATCCTGCATCGCGAACACCCAGACGCAGTCGTCTCGATCTCCTCGGATGTGCTGCGCGAGTATCGCGAGTACGAGCGATCGATGACGACGCTGGTCGACGCCGCGGTGAAGCCGCGGATGTCCCGGTACATCGCGGCAGTCAGCGAGCGACTGCCGCCCGGGGTGCCGTTCTACGTGATGAAGTCGAACGGCGGCGTGTTGTCGGCGGCCGAGGTGGTGCACCACCCGATCACGACGGTGCTGTCCGGGCCGGCGGCCGGCGCGCTCGGCGCGGCGTTCGTGGCTCGCCGGGCAGGGTTCAGCCGGGTGCTCACCTGTGACGGCGGCGGCACGTCGACCGACGTATCGGTCGTGCTCGGCGGCGACCCGACCCTGACCACCGAGGGATCCGTGGGCGCGTACCCCTCGAAAATCCCGATGATCGACGTCGTGACGGTGGGCGCCGGCGGCGGTTCGATCGCCTGGGTCTCGCCCGAGGGGACGCTCAAAGTCGGCCCGCGCTCAGCCGGCGCCGATCCGGGGCCGATGTGCTACGGGGCGGGTGGAACCGAGGTCACGGTCACCGACGCGCACGTCGCGCTCGGCCGCATCCCGCCGCACCTGCTCGGCGGCGAGATTGCGCTGGACGCCGCCGCCGCCTGGCGGGGTATCGACGAGCTGGCATCCACCCTCGGTCTGTCGGCGCAAGCGTGCGCAGTCGGCATCCTCGAGATCTCGGCGTGGAACCAGGCCAATGCGCTGCGCCGCATCACCGTGAAGCGGGGGCTGGACGTGCGTGACTTCACGCTCGTCACGTTCGGTGGGTCGGGGTCGTTGCTCGCATGCCGGCTCATGGACGTTCTCGGCGTGCCGACCGTGCTGGTGCCGCCGACTCCGGGCAACGTTTCGGCGTTCGGGCTGCTCACCGTCGACGTCAAGAACGATTACGTCCGTACCGCGGTGGCGAAGCATGCCGAATTGGACGTCGATCGCGTCGAAGGGATCTTCGCGCAGCTGCGTTCGCTCGCCTCAGACGCGCTCGATCGCGAGGGCTTCGTCCGCGATCAGCACCGCTACCAGCGCAGCGCCGACCTGCGCTACTTCGGGCAGGCATTCGAGGTCGGCGTGCCGGTGCCCGACCGCCCCCTCGACAAGGCAGCCGCGCACGACGTGGCGGGCGCGTTCCACGACGCGCACCGAGCTCTGTACGGCTACGACTTCGCGGGTGATACCAGGCAGCACGTCGAATGGGTGAATCTTCGGGTCTCGGGCATCGGGCCGATTGCCCGTCCCGAGCTGCCGGAGCTGCCCGGCCGATCCGGGCCAGCACCGTACGCCGGCGTACGGCGGGTGTGCTTCGACGAGTACGTCGAGGCCTCGATCTACCGGCGCACCGAGCTGGGCCCGGGGGACAAGATCGCCGGCCCGGCGATCATCGAGGAGTTCGGCGCTACCGTGCCGATCCATCCCGGCTTCTGCGCCCGCGTGGACACCTTCGGCAACCTGGTCGTGACCCGATCGTGATCAAGAGGACGAAGTCGTCGTGCGACGCGAGCAGCCACTTCTCGGTGTTGATCAGCGGGCCGAAAGGCGAACTAACGGGGGCTATGGACAGGAGCGATGAATGACGGATCCGGTGCTGGTCGAGATCGTCCAGGGCAGCCTCGCGTCCATCGAGATGGAAGTGGAAACGGCCATCGCTCGCACCGCCCGTTCGCCGATGATCCGCGACGCCCACGACTTCCGCGCCGGCATCCACGACCGCCGGCTGCGCAAGCTCACCGGCCGGTCCTACAGCGCACTCGTGCACCCGGTCGTCCGCGATTTCCCGCCCCGCGAGATGCGGCCGGGCGACGTCTTTTTCCACAACGACGTGTACCTCTCCGAGGGCGGCATCGGCCATCTGCCGGATCTGTGTGTGACCGTGCCGGTTTTCCACGATGACGAGGTCGTGGCCTTCGTCCAGGCGTTCGGCCACCACGACGACATCGGAGGCGCGGTACCGGGCTCCATGCCGTCGCGCGCGACGAGCGTGTTCGAAGAGGGCCTGATGGTGCCACCGATCAAGCTCTGGGAGCAGGGCCGGCCCAACCGGGCCGCGCTCACGATCATGACGCGCAACTCGCGCATGCCCGAGTCGCTCGCCGCTGATCTCGACGCCGAGTGCTCCGCCTGCCTGATGGGCGCCCGGCGGCTGGCCGATCTGTTCGGCCGATACGGCCGGGCCGCGGTCGAGGCGTGTTTCGACGCCATCGTCGAGCGGACCACGGAGACCTACCGGCGGGAGATCCTTTCCAAGATCCCGCCGGGCACGTGGACGTGGGAGGACTACGCCGAGCACGACGGAGTCGATCCGCCGAAGCTGCACGCGCAGCGCATCACGCTCACCAAGACCGACGAGAAGCTGATCATCGATTTCGCCGGCACGGGACCTCAAGCACGCGGCCCGATCAACCATGCCGCCGACTACGCGGACGGGAACTTCCTCAAGAAATGGCTCGCGCCGATCTTGCGCAACCTGGCTGAGACACCCGAGCGGATGGCGGAACTCGACGTGAACGAAGGGGTGGTGCCGCTGATCGAGATGCGCTTTCCGCCGCCCGGGACGTTGCTGACGCCGGCGTTTCCGGCGCCCACCAACGCCCGCACGTTCGTCATCTTGCGCCTGCTGGGCGTTCTTGCGGGCGTGCTGGCCAAGGCGGTCGGCGGCCGGATGCCCGCCGACCAAGAGACGATCCGATACACCGGGGTGTACGGAACCGACCGGGACGGCCAGCCCTACCTCATGCGCGAGGTGCTGGGTGGCGGGTCGGGCGGGCGCTACTACGCCGACGGCGAGGACACGATCCACGTCGTGCCGGACTCGCGGAATCTGCCCACTGAATTCACCGAATCGCGGTTCCCATTCGTGGTCGAGCGGTTGGGGCTGGCCGTCGACTCAGGCGGCCCGGGCCTATTCCGGGGCGGGCTGGGATACGACAAGTACATCCGCATGCTCGCCGACGCGCACTTCATGTCGATCGCGGACCGCTCGATCCTTGCGTGCTGGGGAGTGAACGGAGGTCGCGCCGGCCGCTCGTTCAGCGTGACGATCGACCCCGGCGGCCCCAACGAGCGGGCCGCGGATGCACTGGCCGACGCCGAATTCGTCCGGGCCGGCGAGGTGATCCGCATCCGCACGACGGGCGGTGGCGGGTGGGGTGACCCCCTCGGCCGCGATCCGGCCGCAGTGCTGCGGGACGTCGGCTGGGGCAAGGTCTCCCTCAGCGCCGCGCGCGACGAGTACGGCGTCGTGATCGTGGACGACGCCGTCGACCTTGCCGCGACGGCCCGAGGGCGCGAGGCGATACGGGCCGCCCGGCCGCCGCGGCTACCGTTCTTCGACCGCGGCGACGGTTACGCGCGCCTGGCGGGCCAGGCGTTCGCCGACTGTGACTGGCTCCGCGACACCCCACCGTGATGTCCTCATCCGCGCCCTCCGGTTAGGACGACCGATGACCACAGGTCGACGTAACGTGGGCCATCTACGTCGACCCCGACCTCGACGGCCGGCCCCGGCTCGTCCGGGGACGGACGCCGGTCAACGACGGTCTGCCCCCGCGTCCACGTTCCGGTGAGCTCCACCCGGACGGGCAGGCGTCGGGTGTGCAGCCCCTCCGGGTCGACGACTGCGCAGACGGCGCCGGCGTCGCCGATCGTCGTCGTGCCGGTGCCGTAGCGGGAAAGCCCGAACCGAAGCAGCGCGCCGGCCAGCTGCGGCGCCGGATCTGGACTCGCCGCGAGCGCGTCGGCCTGCTCGGCCGAGGCGAGGGGGCGGTAGAACACGTCCAGGCCGTACATGGTGATCGGCGTCGAGCTCGCCGCCAGCGCGTCGACGACGACGGCGGCGGCTTCGGGGTCGTGCCAGACGTTGAACTCGGCCGCCGCGGTGCTGTTGCCGCCCCGAGCGGAGCCGCCCATGAACACGAACCGTTCGATGCCGTCGACGACCTCCGGATAGGTGCGCAGCAACAGCGCGATGTTGGTGAGCGGAGCCAGCGCGACGAGGGTGACCGCTGGCCCGGCGGTCAGCTCGTCGCGCAGCAGCTCGACCGCGTGCCGTGGTTCGGCCAGCCGCGCCGAGGGCGGCCAGCCCACGTCACCGAGCCCGTCCACGCCGTGCACCGGTCGAAACGGCCGGGGCGCCTGCGCCAGCGGACGCGCCGCGCCCCGCGCCACGGGAACCGCACCCGCACCGGCCACGTCGAGCACAGTCAGGGTGTTCACCACGACCTGGTCGACGCCGACGTTGCCGGATACGCAGGTGACCGCCCGCAGGTCGAGGTCGGGGTGCCGGGCGGCGAACAGCAGCGCGAGCGCGTCGTCCACCCCCGTGTCGACGTCGAGGACGACCCGGATCGTCACGGCTGCGCCGGCGAGTCGAGCTCGGTGAACAGCGTCAGCTGCACGCCGTCGGGCGGATCCAGCCGAACGTTGCGGTCGTTCCAGGGGGTGATGACCGGTCCGCCGACGATGGCGGCTCCGGCCTCGGCGAGCCGTTGCGCCGTGGCCGCCGAGTCGTCGACCTGCAACGCCAGGCGCACCGGCCCGGCGACGCGCCGGCCGACCTCGATCGCGTCGATTTCGGCGGCGTGCCGGGCGTCGACGAGTTCGATGGTGGCGCGCCCGGCGCCGAGGATCGACACGCGGCCGGCGTCGGCGTAGGCCTGCTCCTCCGGCAGGCCCAGCACGTCGCGGTAAAACGTGAGCGCGCGGTCGAAGTCGTCGACCGTCAGGGAGACGCGCACCTCGTGCACAGGTGAAGTCATGGCGACAGCCAAGCATTAGCGTGCAACCCATGGCCCACCACGTCGTTCAAGCCAACGCCGGACCACTCGACGGGGTGGTGGTGGTCGATCTGTCTCGGGCGCTGGCCGGACCGCACGCGGCGATGATGCTGGGCGACCTCGGGGCTCGGGTGATCAAGGTCGAGGCGCCCGGACAGGGCGATGACTCCCGCACCTGGGGGCCGCCGTTCGTGACGCCCCCGGGCGGTGGTGCGCGCGAATCGACCTACTTCCTGTCCTGCAACCGCAACAAGGAATCGATCACGCTCGACCTGAAGAGCGACGAGGGTGCGCGGACGCTCGGTCGGCTGATCAAACACGCAGACGTCCTCGTCGAGAACTTCCGTACCGGCGTGCTCGACCGGCTCGGGTTCGGCGGGCCGCGCCTGTCCGAGATCAACCCCCGGCTGATCACCTTGTCGATCACCGGCTTCGGCCACGACGGCCCCGAGGGCGGGCGCGCCGGCTACGACCAGATCGCGCAGGGCGAGGCGGGCATCATGTCGATCACCGGGCCGATCGGCGGCGAACCCACCCGGGTCGGCGTGCCGATCGGGGACCTGCTCGCCGCCATGTACGGCGCCTACGGGGTGGTGGCGGCCCTGCACGAGCGTGAGCGCACCGGACGCGGCCAGGTGGTGCGCACATCGTTGCTCGCCGCGCTGGTCGGGGTGCATGCCCTTTACGGGACGATGTACACGGTTGCCGGCATCGTGCCGACCACGGCCGGCGCGCATCATCCGTCGATCTGCCCGTACGGCCTGTTCCACTGCGCGGACGGCGTCGTGCAGATCGCCGTTGGCAGCGACAACCTGTGGCGGGCCTTCGCGCCGGCGTTCGGGCTGGACCGTCCGCACTGGGCGACCAATCCGGACCGGGTGGCCGACCGCGACGCGGTGATGGCGGCCGTCGACGCGGCGTTCGCCCCGTACTCGCGGGCGGTGCTGATGGCCAAGCTGACCGAACTGGGCATCCCGGCCGGACAGGTGCGCTCACTAGACGAGGTGTACGAGTGGGACCAGACCCAGTCGCAGGGTCTGCTGTTGGATGTCGAGCACGCGACGCTCGGCCGGATCACGCTGCCCGGTCTGCCGCTGCGTTTCGACGGCGGCGGCCGGCTCGAGCACGCCGCGCCGCCGACGCTCGGCCAGCACGACGAATCCGTCCGCGGCTGGCTCGACGAGATGGATCGGCGAGCCACGGCCCAACCGAAGGAGTGAGGCAGTGCCGGATCCCATCGAGGTCCGCAAGGTGCCGTTGCACAGCGTGTCGGACGCGAGCGAGCTGGAAAAGCTGATCCGCGACGGTGTGATTGACGCCGACCGGGTGATCGCTGTCGTGGGCAAGACGGAGGGCAACGGCGGGGTCAACGACTACACGCGGATCATCGCCGACCGGGCGTTCCGCGAAGTCCTGATCACCGAGGGCAGCCGCGACGCTGATGCCGTCGGGCAGATCCCGATCGTGTGGTCGGGCGGTACCGACGGCGTCATCTCGCCGCACGCGACGATCTTCGCGACCCGGCCGGCCGGCGCCGAGCCGCGAACCGGCGAGCCACGGCTCACCGTCGGCTTCGCGATCAGCGACCAGATCCAGCCCGAGGACATCGGGCGTACCGCCATGATCACCAAGGTGGCGGCCGCCGTGCGCCAGGCGACGCAGCGGGCCGGCATCGCCGAGCCGGCCGACGTCCACTACGTGCAGACGAAGACCCCACTGCTCACGATCGACACGATCCGCGACGCCAAGTCGCGCGGCCATGACGTGTTCACCGAGGACACGCTCGCCTCGATGGACGTGTCGAACGGCACCACCGCGCTCGGCGTCGCCGTGGCGCTGGGCGAGATCGCCATGCCCAGCGACGCCGACGTCCTGCGCAACCGGGAGCTGTACTCATCGGTGGCCTCGTGCTCGTCCGGGGTCGAGCTCGACCGCGCGCAGGTCGTCGTCGTGGGCAACGCCACTGGCATCGGTGGCCGGTATCGCATCGGGCACAGTGTCATGCGCGATGCACTGGACGCCGACGGCATCTGGGCAGCGGTCCGCGACGCCGGCCTCGACCTGCCGGAGCGGCCGCACCCGTCCGACCTGGACGGACGGCTGGTCAACGTGTTCCTCAAGTGCGAGGCCAGCCAGAACGGGACGGTGCGCGGCCGGCGCAACGCGATGCTCGACGACTCCGACGTGCATTGGCACCGTCAGATCAAGGCGTGCGTCGGGGGAGTCGCGGCGGCGGTTACCGGCGACCCCGCGGTGTTCGTATCCGTGTCGGCGGCGCACCAGGGCCCGGACGGGGGTGGCCCAGTGGCGGCCATCGTTGATCTCGGCTGACTCGCCCACGTCTGGCCGACGTCGTCGGCCGGGCCGGACAACCGGCGCCGGTAGGCTCAACGGCGCCATGAAGACCTTCGACGAGCTGTTCGCCGAGCTCACCGAGCGCCAGCGCAGCCGCCCAGCCGAGTCGGCGACCGTTCGGGCGCTGGACGCCGGGTTGCACGCGCAGGGCAAGAAGGTGGTCGAGGAGGCCGCCGAGGCCTGGATGGCGGCCGAGCACGAGTCGGCCGATCGGGCCGCCGAGGAGATCAGCCAGCTGCTGTACCGGGTCCAGGTACTCATGCTCGGCCGCGGGCTGACCCTCGCCGACGTCTACCGACATCTGTAGGCGCACTAGCCCATCCCCGCCTACAGAAGAAGGTCGCATGACACTCCGAATCGCCGTTCCGAACAAGGGCTCCCTGGCCGAGCCGGCCAGCCAGATGCTCACCGAGGCGGGCTACCGTCAGCGCAGCGACAACCGTGAGCTCGTCCTCATCGACGCCGAGAACGACACCGAGTTCTTCTACCTCCGCCCGCGTGACATCGCGATCTATGTCGGCTCCGGGCGCCTCGACGTCGGTATCACCGGCGAAGACCTGCTGCTCGACTCGGGCGCCAACGCCGAACCGATCGTGCCGCTCGGCTTCGCCAGCTCGACGTTCCGGTTCGCGGCGAAGGCCGGAGCCGGACTCACGCTCGAGCAGTTGAACGAAAAGCGGGTGGCGACAGCGTATCCCGGCGTTGTCGAGGCCTACCTGGTCGAGCACGGCATCGCGGCCGAGGTGATCCGGCTCGACGGCGCGGTCGAAACCGCAGTACGGCTGGACGTCGCCGATGTGATCGCTGACGTCGTGTCGACCGGAACCACGCTGCGCAACGCGGGCCTCGAAGTCTTCGGCGAGCCGCTACTGTCCAGCCAGGCTGTACTCATCCGGCGGAGCGACGGTGAGTTGACATCCCAAGTCGAACAGCTCGTGCGCCGCCTGCAGGGTGTGATCATCGCGCGGCAGTACGTGCTGATGGACTACGACATCCGCGACGAGCTGGTCGAGAAGGCGGTCGCGATAACCCCGGGCATCGAGTCGCCGACTGTCTCGCCGCTTCATGTGGCCGGCTGGTCGGCCGTGCGCTCGATGGTGCCGCGCAGGGACACGAACCGGATCATGGACGAGCTGTGGGACCTCGGCGCTCGCGGCATCCTGGTGACCGACATCCACGCCTGCCGGCTATGAGCGTCACGTCGCGGCCGGTGCGGACCAGCAAGATAGCGATCACTGCGGCAATCGTCGTATTTGTGGTGTTCCTTGTCGTCGCGATTGTCATGCCGCACGCGAACGCCGGCGCGAACTTCGGCTGGAAGGATCAGGTCGCCACCGGTGTGCTGGGGGTGATCTTGGCCGGGCTGATCCTGGTATTCACCCGGCCCCGGCTACGGGCCGATGAGAGCGGTGTCCACGTCCGCAACCACTGGGGCCCGTACAAAACGGTCCCCTGGGATGTGATCGTGAGCGTGGAATTCCCGAAGGGACGCCACTTCGCGAGGCTGGTGCTGCCCGCCGACGAGACGATCCCGCTCTACGCGGTGCAGCGATCTGATCGCGAGCACTCGGTCGCCGTCATGCGCGACCTGCGCGAGCTCCTCACGCGCAGCCACAAAACCTGATTCCAGCCCGCCGAATTCGCCCTATCTCCGACGAAACCGCGGCCGCGACGCTAGTTGATCAGCTTCTCACCGGGACCCTGCCCGGGCTCGTCGGGCACGGACGACGCTTCGCGAAACGCGGCCTGCAGTGCCTTGAGGCCGTCGCGTAAAGGCGCCGCCTGCTCGCCGAGATATTCGTCTGACGCGGCGAGCAGACCGGCGAGTGCGGTGATCAGCTGCCGGGCTTGGCCGAGGTCCAGGTGCGGTTCACCGTCCGCGGCCATCCCGAGGTTGTCGGCGGAAGCGTTCATGAGCACTGCGGCCGCCCGGGATATGACGTCGGCGGCGGGCACGCGAGCCGTCTCGGGCGGCGAGAGCTCGTCGAGCCGCTCGAAGCCGTGCGCGGGCAACGGGATGCCGGTCCTCGGGTGGGGACTGGAGCCGCTTCCCGGAATGCCCGGCGTCTCGGCCGCGTTCATTGAGGTTGGGTCGGTGTCAGGCACGCTGCTACCCTGTCATTGCGACCAGCCTCCGTCACCGGCGGGGGTGTGCAAGCGGAAGCCAACAAGCCTCCCACCCGAGCCGCTCACGGCGAGCCGGGTCCGGTCCGTGGCGTGGTTACACGCAGATGACGCAACACAGGTGGCGTCCACGGGCTGGTTGGAAGACTTTCCGGGCCCCGCGCGCACGAAGGCGCCGGGCCCTTTTGCGTGGGCACCGGCCCGAGACAACAGGAACGACCAGGGAGGTCACATCAGCTCTGAACCTAGGATCAACGACCGGATCCGCGTTCCCGAGGTACGCCTCGTCGGACCCGAAGGCGAGCAGGTCGGCATCGTGCCGATCGGCAAAGCACTTGAACTGGCCGCCGAGTCAGACCTGGATCTGGTCGAGGTCGCGCCCATGGCTCGCCCGCCAGTTGCGAAGCTCATGGACTACGGCAAGTTCAAGTACGAGAGCGCGCAGAAGGCCCGCGAGGCGAGGCGCAACCAGACCCTCACCGTCATCAAGGAGATGAAGCTCCGCCCCAAGATCGACTCGCACGACTACCAGACCAAGAAGGGTCACGTCGAGCGTTTCCTCCGACAGGGCGACAAGGTGAAGGTCACGATCATGTTCCGCGGACGAGAACAATCGCGTCCGGAACTCGGTTTCCGGCTCCTGCAACGGCTCGCCGACGACATCCAGGAACTCGGATTCGTCGAGTCCTCGCCCAAGCAGGACGGCCGTAACATGATCATGGTCGTGGCGCCGCACCGGAACCTGAAGCCGGTGAAGCAGTCAGGCCAAGCGGCCAACCGCGGCGCTAACTAGAAGCCACAGAAGGACGTCAATGCCCAAGAACAAGACGCACAGCGGGATGAAGAAGCGGGTGAAGGTGACCGCCACCGGCAAGCTGCTCAGGCAGCACTCCGGCAAGCGGCACAACTTCGAGCGCAAGCCGTCCACGCTGACCCGCCGGCTGACCGGAACCACCGAGGTCGCCAAAGCCGACGTGCCGCGCGTGAAGAAGCTGCTCGGCCGCTGATCCCCCGTCCGTCGCCGTCCTGAACCTGGGCGGCCCGACCCTTCAAGGAACTACCGTGGCACGCGTCAAGCGGGCAGTGAATGCCCACAAGAAGCGCCGCAACACCCTCGAGGCGGCATCCGGTTACCGCGGACAGCGCTCCCGGCTCTACCGCAAGGCCAAGGAACAGTTGCTGCACTCCTCGACCTACGCCTACCGCGATCGCCGGGCGCGCAAGGGCGACTTCCGCCAGCTGTGGATCACTCGGATCAACGCGGCAGCGCGCGCGAACGACATCACCTACAACCGCTTCGTCCAAGGTCTTCGCCTCGCCGGCGTGACGGTCGACCGCAAGGTTCTGGCCGAGCTCGCCGTCACCGATGCGGCGGCCTTCGCGGCCCTCGCCAAAGTGGCCAAGGACGCAGTAGCCGCGAACGGCGCCAGCTCCGTCGAGTCGAACCCAGCGGCTTGATCTCGGACACCAACGCCCGGCTCGTCGCGGCCCGCCGGCTCACCCGGCGACAGGCCCGCCGCGAGACCGGGCGATTTCTGGCCGAGGGCGTGCCGGCCGTGCGGGAGGCCCTCGGCCGCGCCAAGGTCGTGGTTTCGATCTTCGCTACCACTGAAGCGATCGAGCGCAACGCCGAGCTGGTCGACGCCGCCCGCGCCCAGGGCCTTCGAGTCGATGAGATCAGCGTGCGAGCCTCGGCCGCCCTTTCCGAGACGGTGCGTCCGCAGGGACTCGTCGCCGTGTGCCGCAAGGTGGACGTGCCGCTGCGCACGGCGCTGGCCAGCGAACCGGCCCTGGTTGGGGTGCTGGTCGACGCGAACGATCCCGGTAACGCGGGCACCATCCTGCGCACGGCGGATGCCGCCGGCGCGAAGGCGGTGATCTTCGCGGGCGACAGCGTCGACCTCTACAACGGCAAGGTGGTGCGTGCTTCGGCGGGCAGCATCTTCCACCTCGACGTCGTTGTCGATGTGAGCGCGGAAGACGCGATCATCGGCGCCCGGTCGGCCGGCTGCACCATCCTCGCGGCGACCGGCGGCGGAGCCGACGACCTGGATGATCTTGTTTCTGGCGCCGCACTCGGAAAGCCGACCGCCTGGCTGTTCGGCAACGAGGCGAACGGCCTGCGCCAGGACGTGATCGAGTCGGCCGACCGTTCGGTGCGCGTGCCCATCTACGGCGACGCCGAGAGCCTCAACGTGGCCGCCGCCGCGGCCGTGTGCCTGTACGCGTCCGCTCGGGCCCAACGTGAGTCACTGACCGTGGCGGCACGACCCGCGTGATAACTTCGCGTCGCTTCTGGCCCCCATCCGAAAGGTCACTCGTTTCACCATGAGCTACGTCAAGTTGCCTGTCTTCGACGAGTCCGGCTATGTGGTGCTGGACTCCTACGACCAGTCACGTGACCCGGCCGAGTGGCTGGATATCGAGTACGTCGACTGGAAATCGTCGGGCGACACCCGGTTCGCCCCCCTGGCCAGCGCCTATGGCGAATTGGAGTGCAACGGCTTCTGGCACCACACGCCTCCGAAGACCGACAAGGACGGCGTCTGGGTGCCGGCGAACGCCGCCCGGGCCCCGCATCTCAAGGCGCGAGCCGAGGAGCCCGGCGCCAACATCGGCCGCTGCCGGGTGATCGAGCTGCAGCCCAACAGCTACGTCGACGGCATCTACAACCTGCACCGCGACGACAACAACCGGCTCAATCCTGACGGTACCGGTTGGGTGGTTCGCGGGTTCTTCAACCTGACCGACGACCCCGACTCGGTGATGATCCTGCGTGAGGACGTCGACGACCCCGCGACCGAGACGCGGATTCCGCTACCCGCCGGCGCCCAGGTCATCATCGACACGCAGCGGTTGTGGCACGCCGTCTGGCACCCAGGCTCGCAGCCGCGCTACTGCCTGATCACCTCATGGGAGTCCGGGCCCGAGCTCGACGCCTACATCCACAAGCACAACCCGCAGAGCACCGTCGCCGGCTCGCCGCTTGACCCCGAGTTTGCGGCCAAGGCCTACGCGGATGTGGCTGAGCGAAAGGCCGCGCGCGCGGCGGCCGTGGCCGCGGCCAGCGGCGGCATGGACTCGCCGATGGACGAGGTCAAGTCGGAGGCGTAGCCCCGCGTCCGACCCGGAAGGGCTCTTGATCATCTCTGGCCCACGTGCTTGCCCAGCCCGGCCAAATGATCAACATCCAGCACACGCGTGCGCGGGACGACGAAACGCACGCCCTAGACTCGATTGCAGCCCTGCCTGTCACTGAGGACGTCCATCCATGAGCTACGACCCCGTCGAGCCGAGCGTGCTGCAGCCCGACCGGCTGCAGCACGATGTCGATGACGCCCTGGCCGCTATCGCCAAGGCGTCCAACCTCGACGAACTCAAGGCCGCCCGGCTCGCGCACGCCGGCGACCGCTCACCGCTGGCGCTGGCCAATCGCGAGATCGGGCAGTTGCCACCTGCGGCTCGGGCCGCCGCCGGCAAGCGAGTAGGTGAAGCTCGGTCAGCTGTCGCGACCGCGCTGAAGCATCGGCAGACCGAGCTCGAGGCCGAGCGCGATGCGCGGGTGCTCGTCGACGAGGCCGTGGACGTCACCCTGCCGTGGGACCGCCGCCTCGAAGGCGCCCGGCACCCACTGACCACGACCCAGGAACTGTTCGCCGACATCTTCACCGCGATGGGCTACGAGGTCGCCGAGGGGCCCGAGATCGAGACCGAGTGGCTGAGTTTCGACGCACTGAACATCGGCCCGGATCATCCGACCCGGACGCTGCTGGACACGTTCTATGTGGCGCCGCCCAGGTCCGGGCTGGTGCTGCGGCCGCATACCTCGCCGGTGCAGGCCCGAGTCATGCTCGAACGCCAGCCACCCATCTACATCATCTGCCCGGGCAAGACGTTCCGTACTGACGACCTCGACGCGACGCATTCGCCGGTATTCCACCAGGTCGAAGGCCTCGTCGTCGACGAGGGCATCACGATGGCCCACCTCAAGGGCACCCTCGACCACATGGCCCAGGCGTTCTTCGGCCCTGGCATCGTCACCCGGCTGCGGCCGTCGTACTTCCCCTTCACCGAACCGAGCGCCGAGCCGGATCTGCTGTGCTTCGTGTGCCGCGGTGAGTCGGTGGGCAATCCGGATCGTCCCTGCCGTACCTGCAACAGCGAGGGCTGGATCGAGTGGGGCGGCTGCGGCATGGTCAACCCGCGGGTGCTGCGTGCCTGCGGCATCGATCCCGACCGCTACTCCGGCTTTGCGTTCGGCATGGGCATGGAACGGACGATGATGTTCCGCAACAACGCCGCGGACATGCGCGACATCCTCGACGGCGACGTCCGCTTCACGCAGGCGTTCGGAATGGAGTCTTGATGCGCGCGGCGCTCAAGTGGGTCGCCGAGCACGTCGACCTGCCCCCTCGGACCACGCCGCACGAGGTCGGCGATGCCCTGGTGCGGGTCGGGCTCGAGGTCGAGCGGGTCGATTCGGCCGCCGACGACATGTCGGGGCCGATCGTCGTCGGGCGGGTCCTCTCGTATGTCGACGAGCCGCAGAAGAACGGCAAGACCATACGCTGGTGCACGGTCGACGTGGGCGAGCCGTCGCCGCGGGGAATTGTCTGCGGCGCAAACAATTTCGCGAAGGACGACCTGGTGGTCGTCGCGCTGCCCGGTGCGGTCCTCCCGCACGGGTTCGAGATCGGCGCGCGCAAGACGTACCGGCACATTTCGGACGGCATGATCGCCTCGGTGCGCGAACTCGGCATCGGCGATGAGCACACGGGCATTCTGGTGCTGCCGCCGGACAGCGGCCGGCCCGGCGACGACGCCCTGGACGTGCTCGGTCTGCGCGACGTCGTTCTTGACATCGCGGTGACACCCGACCGGGGCTACTGCCTGTCGGTGCGCGGGCTCGCGCGAGAGGCGGCCGCCGCGTTCGACGCGCCGTTCCACGACGTGGCCGAGTCGATCACCGTGCCTGCAGCTGACGGCGCCGCCTACGACGTCCACATCGACGACCCGACGGCCTGCGACCAGTTCTCGGTCCGCGTGGTACGGGGGGTCCGCGCCGACGCGGTCAGCCCCGAGTGGATGCAGAGCCGGCTGCGCGAGTCCGCCATGCGGCCGATCTCGCCGATCGTGGACGTCACGAACTACGTCATGCTCGAAACCGGCCAGCCGCTGCACGCCTACGACCGCGCGCAGCTGATCGGGCCGCTCGGCGTACGGCGGGCTCGAGCCGGCGAGCGACTGTCCACTTTGGACGACGTCGAGCGGGTACTCGATCCCGGCGATGTCGTCGTCACTGACGACACCGGCCCGATCGGACTGGCCGGCGTGATGGGCGGCGCGTCCACCGAGATCGGTCCGGAGACGTCGGAAGTGCTGCTGGAGGCGGCACACTGGGATCCTGCGTCGATCTCCCGCACGGTTCGGCGGCACAAGCTGCCGAGCGAGGCGGCCAAGCGTTTCGAGCGGGGCGTCGACCCGGCAATCGCCGCAGTCGCGCTGCAGCGCTGTGTCGACCTCCTCGTCGAGTACGGCGGAGCCGAGGCGGTCGCCGGCTTCACCGTGGTCGGCGACGGCCCGCCTCCGGTCGAGATCGAACTGGCCGCGAACCGGTCGGCGGCCACCGCCGGCATGCCGATCGACCCGGCGCGCGTGGTCACGCGGCTGACCCAGGTCGGCTGCGCCGTGTCGGATGACGCCGGGTCGGGAGTCGCCCTGTCGGGCCACGCCGTCCTGCGCGTCGTGCCGCCGACCTGGCGTCCCGATCTCACCGATCCGGCCGACCTCGTCGAGGAGGTGGTGCGCCTCGAGGGCTACGACAAGATCCCGTCGGTCCTGCCGACCGCCCCGCCCGGACGCGGTCTCACGCCCGAGCAGCAGTTGCGCCGCCGGGTGTCGCGGGCGCTGGGCGCCGCCGGATACACCGAAGTGCTCAGCTCGGTGTTCGTCTCGCCGACGGTGTACGACGCGTTCGGTCTGCCCGCCGACGATCCCCGCCGGGCGGTCGCCCGGGTGCTCAACCCCCTGTCAGAGGCCGAACCCGAGCTGCGCACGTCGTTGCTGCCGACCCTGCTCGCCACGCTGCGCCGTAACGTCGGCCGGGGCAACCGTGACCTGGCTCTGTTCGAGATGGGGCTCGTGTACCTGCCGAGGCCCGGCGCGGCGCCACCGCCGGTGCTGGGCGTTGAACACCGGCCCTCCGACGACGAGATCGCTGCGATGTACGCCGCGGTGCCGCCGCAACCGCGGCACGTCGCCGTTGTCCTGGCCGGCGACGTGGAGCGTCCGGGCTGGTGGGGCCCCGGTCGGGCCGGCAGCTGGGCCGATGCCGTACAGGCCGCCCGGGCCGTGGCCGAGGCCGCCCGCGCCGAGCTGACGGTGCGCAATGCCGAATACCCGCCGTGGCATCCCGGGCGGTGCGCCGAGTTGCTCCTCGGCGACATCGTCGTCGGCTACGCCGGCGAGCTCCATCCCCGGGTAATCGCGGCCCTGGAGCTGCCGCCGCGCACCGCAGCGATGGAGCTCGACCTGGACGCCTTCGCGCCGCCGGCTCCGGCGCAGGCGCCCACGATCTCGCCGTTTCCGCCGGTGCTACTCGACATCTCCCTCGTGGTGCCCTCCGACGTCCCCGCGGCGTCGCTGCTCGACGCGGTGCGTGAAGGCGCGGGCGACCTGCTCGAGTCGGTACGGCTGTTCGACGTGTTCGCCGACGCGGACCGGCTCGGCCCCGACCGCAAGTCGCTGGCGTTCGCGCTGCGCTTCCGCGCTCCGGACCGGACGTTGACCGGCGAGGAGGCCGCCGAGGCGCGCGATGCCGCTGTCGCGCGGGCGGCCGAGCTGTACCGCGCCGAGCTACGAGGCTAGGCCGGCCAGGTTCGCCGGGCGGTTCAAGGACCACACCGGCGTGCTGCCCAGGCCGGAGATCCGCCAGCCGTCGTCGGTGCGCCGCAGCTCGAACCGGTACACCTCGCCGAGCAGGAAAGGCTGCGGGTCGCTGACCCCGGATCGGGCGAAGCTGACGAGCAGGTTCGCCCGGACACTCGCCCGGTCGCCCTCGATGTTGACGAGCTGGTTCGTGATGACGTGCTGGATGCCCGCGTCCTGAGAATGCCGGCGTCGCGCTTGATCGACGAGCGCGTCGTGACCGGTCGCGGTACCGCCCGGCGTGGTCACGCTGGCGTCGTCGGTGAACAGATCGCGCAGCACCTCGAAGTCGCGCTCGTCGAGGCACCGGCCAAGGGTCGCGATGAGGTCCAGGATGTGGTGCCGGTCCGACATAGTTGCTCCATTCATGGGTCGGGTAAATAGTGGGTGCTGCCAATAATAGCAACGATGACGGATTGCGCTAGGGTTCGCAGCGTGGACGTCCAGCAGTCGCCCAGCCGGCTGCGCTCGCTGCCGAGCTGGTTGCTCGGGCAGGCCTGCGCCCAAGCGCAGCGCGTGGTCAACGAAGTCTTGACCGAGCAGGGAGCACATCGCAGCCAGTTCGCGCTGCTGTCCGTGCTGGACGAGTTCGGGCCGCTTAGCCAAACGGCGCTGAGCGAACGCAGCGGTCTGGATCGAAGCGACCTCGTGCGCTGGGTGGACGAGCTCGTGACCGACAAGCTCGTCCGGCGCAGCCAGGATCCCGACGATCGCCGACGCAACGTCGTCACGATCACCGCGGCCGGCCGCCGCCGACTCGATGCGCTGCACACCCAGCTTCGCCGAGCCCAGCGGGATCTGCTGAGTCCGCTGTCGGACGAGGAGCGCGAGCAACTCGTGGCATTGCTCGGCCGGCTACTCGGGCTACGCGGCTCCGGAGGATGACGCGCGGGCGTGCTTGAGGGCCTCCCGCCGGGACAGCGGGCTCAGCTCGTGTCCCTCGACGAATGCCCGCACCCAGTCGGCGTCGGTTTTGGCGTACTCGCGCAGCGCCCAGCCGATGGCCTTGCGGAGGAAGAAGTCGCGGTCGTGCCGATTCGCCAGGATGACATCGCGCAGCAGCTCGGTGTCCGTCGCGTCCTTGAGGCCGAGCTGGCAGATGACCGACGTCCGGCGCAGCCATCGATCGGGATCGCGCGCCCACGCGCGGATCGTCGGGCGCAGCTCGTCCGGGTACGCCACCAATAGCCCGCCGATGCGATGCGACACCTCGTCCACGTGGTCCCACCATGCTCCGGTCGTGATCATCTCGTGGTAGAGCGGGACCAGAGCCGTCGTCTGCAGCCCGCGTGCCCCCGGCACGGCGGTGAGCGCGGTGGCGGCGTAACGCTCCTCGCGGTGGGTGGCCGCGCGCCACAACGTGGACGCCGTGTCGGCCAGGGCGGCCGTCGAGGTCGGCGGCCGGGCCTTCGCCGCGGTCCGGACGAGCCGGCGCACCGTCGGGACGGACACGCCGAGGTAGGGCATCTGCGACCTCATGTACGCCTGCATCTGCGGTGCCCGCGCGGGATCGGCCGCGGCCCGCAGAGCCATGCGCACACGATCGATCAGGATCTGATCGGCCGGCACGACGCGTTAGCCTACCTGCTGCGAATGAAGTTGCGTCCACCTGCATAATTGTTCAGCATGGGGACTCGAGTTGCCGTGGCCGGCGCCAGCGGCTACAGCGGCGGCGAACTGCTCCGGCTACTGGCCGGCCACCCGCATCTGGACGTCGTCGCCGTCACCGCCAACGAGAACGCCGGGCAGCGACTCGAGCGCGTGCACCCGGGGCTGCGCTCGCTCGCCGGCCTCACACTCGAGGACACGTCGACGGATGCCGTTGCGGACGCCGAACTCGTCTTCCTGGCATTGCCGCACGGCGTCTGCGGATCCTTCGCCGACTCGCTGCCGCCGACGGTGAAGGTCGTCGATCTTGGCGCCGAGCACCGACTGATCGACGCAGCGGCCTACGAGCGCTACTACGGCGGCGCCTACCGCGGCGCTTGGACGTACGGATTGCCGGAGCTGCCCGGCCAGCGGGCCCGAATCGCCGGGGCCGATCGGGTGGCGAACACCGGCTGCTACGCCGTCGCGACGATCCTTGCGCTCGCGCCGCTCACCGCGGCCGGCGTGGTCGAGCGCGACGACATCGTCGTGGTGGCGGCGAGCGGCACATCCGGGGCCGGGCGTTCGGCGAAGGTCGGCCTGCTCGGGAGCGAAGTCATGGGCGACGTCTCGCCGTACCAGGTGGGCATGCATCGGCACGTGCCCGAGATCCGGCAAGCCACCGGGGCCACCAGCCTGTCGTTCACGCCGCTGCTCGCCCCGATGCCCCGCGGGATCCTGGCCACGGTGACCGCCCGTCCGGCCGCGAACCCGGCAGACGCCCGCGCGGCGATTCTCGGCGCCTATGCCGATGAACCCTTCGTCCACGTCCTGCCAGAAGGAGAACAGCCACACACCGCCGCGACGGCCGGGTCGAATTCGGCCCACCTGCAGGTCGCGGTCGACGCCAGCTCCGGGCGAATCATCGTCACCTGCGCGATCGACAACCTGGGCAAGGGCGCGAGCGGGCAGGCCGTACAGAACGCGAACCTGATGCTGGGCCTCCCCGAGGTGGCCGGCCTTTCCGTCGACGGGATCGCCCCATGACCATCACCGCGGCGCGAGGGTTTCGGGCGGCCGGCGTCGCCGCCGGCATCAAGCGATCCGGGCTGGACCTCGCGCTCGTGACGAACGACGGTCCGCTGGACACGGCGGCCGCGGTGTTCACGGCGAACCGCGTCAAAGCCGCGCCGGTGCTCTGGACGCAGCAAGCGGTCGCCGATGGGCGGCTGCGCGCCGTCGTCCTCAACTCCGGCGGCGCGAACGCGTGTACCGGCTCGGCCGGGTTCGCCGACACGCACGCCACCGCCGAGCGGGTGGCGTCGGCACTGCGGATCGGCGCGGGCGATGTCGCGGTCTGCTCGACCGGACTTATCGGCGAGCGGCTGCCCCTGCCAGCGGTGCTGGCCGGCGTGGACGCCGCGGCCGTCACGCTCGGCGACACGGGCGCGGACGCCGCCGAGGCGATCCGCACTACCGACACGATCGCCAAGCAGGCCGCCCTGGACCACCCGGACGGGTGGACCGTCGGGGGAATGGCCAAGGGCGCGGGCATGCTCGCCCCCAGCTTGGCCACCATGCTTGCCGTCTTGACGACTGATGCCTGTGTCGACAAGTCCACGGCGGACGTCGCGTTGCGAGCGGCCGTGCGCACGACGTTCGACCGGGTGGACGGCGACGGCTGCATGTCCACGAACGACACCGCCGTCCTGATGGCCAGCGGCGCCTCCGGGGTTACGCCGAGCGTCGAGGCGCTCACGAGGGCCGTCGAGCGGGTCTGCCGCGACCTCGCCCGGCAGTTGGTCGCCGACGCCGAAGGCTCCACCAAGGACGTCACGATCGAGGTGGCCGGCGCGGAGAGTGAAGCCGACGCGGTCGAGGTCGGGCGGGCCGTTGCCCGCAACAACCTGCTCAAGTGCGCGCTCTTCGGCAACGACCCGAACTGGGGACGCGTCCTCGCGGCAATCGGCACGACGAGCGCGGCGTTCGAGCCGGACGAGCTCGACGTCACCATCAACGGCGTCACCGTCTGCCGCATGGGCGCCGCCGGTGAACCGCGCGACCTGGTCGATCTGTCCAGCCGCGTCGTACACATCGGGATCGACCTGCACGCCGGCGACAACGGCGCCACGATCTGGACCAGCGACCTCTCCTACGGCTACGTCGAAGAGAACTCGGCCTACTCGACATGAACGCGATGGAGAAGGCTGCCGTCCTGGTCGACGCATTGCCCTGGCTGGAGCGTTTCCACGGCAAGATCGTGGTGATCAAGTACGGCGGCAACGCCATGACTTCGCCGCAGCTGCAGCGGGCGTTCGCCGAGGACGTTGTCTTCCTCCGCTACGCGGGGCTGAAGCCCGTCGTGGTGCACGGCGGCGGACCGCAGATCACCGAGCACCTCGACAAGCTCGGCATCGAGACCGAGTTTCGGGGTGGGCTACGCGTCACCACTCCCGAGGCGATGACCGTTGTCCGAATGGTGCTCGCCGGACAGGTGAACGGTGACATCGTCAACCTGATCAACGACCACGGCGCGTTCGCGGTGGGCCTCTCGGGCGAGGATGGCGGTCTGCTGACCGCCGAGCGGCGGCCGGCCATCGTCGACGGAGCGCCGGTCGATGTCGGCCAAGTCGGCGATATCGTCGCTGTCGAGCCCGGCACCGTCCATGCGCTGCTCGCTGCCGGCCGGATCCCGGTCGTCGCGACTGTCGCGCGCGGTGTCGATGGGCTCTCCTACAACGTCAACGCCGACACGGCGGCCGCGGCCCTCGCGGAGGGCCTCGGCGCCGAGAAGCTCGTGATGCTCACCGACGTGGAGGGCCTCTACGCCGACTGGCCGGCCAACGGCAAGGTGATCAGCCGGATCGACATCGCGACGCTGTCGGAGCTGCTGCCGGGCCTGGCGGCCGGCATGGTGCCGAAGATGGAGGCGTGCTTGCGAGCCGTCGAAGGCGGCGTCCGGCGCGCGCATGTCCTCGACGGACGCGTGCCGCACGCGTTGCTTCTCGAGATATTCACCAGCGAGGGCATCGGCACCATGGTGCTGCCCACGGAGGAGTCGGAATGATCGCCCCAGCAACCTCGCGCCGCGACTTCGCACAGGGCTCGAACGATGCGCTGCGCGACCGGTGGAATGCGGTGATGATGCCCAACTACGGCACCCCGCCGCTCGCGATCGACCACGGCCAGGGCGTACGGGTGTGGGACGCCGACGGGCGTGAGTACCTCGACTTCGTCGCGGGCATCGCGACGTCGTCGTTGGGTCACGCGCATCCCGCGGTCGTCGCGGCTGTTTCGGCGCAGGTCGCCCGGCTCGCGCACTCGTCGAACCTCGCGATCCACGAGCCCGGCGTGCGGCTGGCCGAGCGACTGCTCGAACTGGCCGGTGCTGACGGGAGGGTCTTCTTTTCCAACAGTGGTGCGGAGGCCAACGAGTGCGCGCTGAAGCTGGCCCGGTTGCACGGCCGGGCCCGCGACGGACGCGTTGAGATCATCGCGGCGCACAACAGCTTCCACGGCCGAACACTCGGCGCACTCTCGATCACCGGCAACGCCGCTAAGCGGGAACCGTTCGCACCCCTGCCCGGGCCGGTCACGTTCGTCGAATACGGTGACGTTTCCGCGCTGCGGGCCGCGGTTACGGACCGCACGGCCGCCGTGGTCCTGGAACCGACTCTGGGCGAGGGCGGGGTCGTGCCGGCGCCGCCGGGCTACCTCGCCGCCGCCCGAGTCGCCTGCGACGCCGTCGGGGCACTGCTGATCCTCGACGAGGTGCAAAGCGGCATCGGCCGTACCGGGCACTGGTTCGCCGGCCTCGCCGAGGGCCTCCGCCCGGACGTGATCACGCTGGCCAAAGGCCTCGGCGGCGGACTGCCGATCGGCGCGTGCATCGGGCTCGGCCCGGCCGGCAACCTCTTCCAGGCGGGGGAGCACGGCAGCACGTTCGGCGGCAATCCGGTCTCGTGCGCGGCCGCCCTGGCGGTCCTCGACACGATCGCCGATCAGCAGCTGCTCGACTCGGTGAAACGGGTCGGCGAGCATCTGGCCCAGGAACTGTCCACAGCGGACAACCCAATGGTGCGGGAGGTTCGCGGTACTGGTTTGTGGCGCGCCCTTGCGCTGGACGGCGATCACGCCACGGCGGTCGAGAGCGCCGCTCGGGAACACGGCCTGCTGGTCAACGCGGTCAAGCCCGACGTGATCCGGCTGGCCCCGCCACTCATCGTGACGGAGGCCGCTGTGGACGACGCGATGCCGCGCCTGCTGGCTGCCCTGGCAGAAGCGCATGCCTAGCCTGGTCGCTGCGTTCCAGCTGTGGGCTCATTCGGAGGTTCGCTGGTGACCAGGCACTTCTTGCGCGACGACGACCTCAGTCCGGCCGAGCTTCTCGATGTGCTCGACCTCGCCGACGCCATGAAGGCAGATCGGCTGGTGCGCCAGCCACTGGCGGGCCCACGAGCCGTCGCGGTGGTCTTCGACAAGCCCTCGACGCGCACCCGGATCTCGTTCAGCGTCGGCATCGCCGAGCTCGGGGGCTACCCGCTCGTCATCGACGCGCAGACCAGCCAGCTCGGTCGGGGCGAGCCGATCGAGGACACGACGAGGGTGCTCGACCGTCAGGTCGCCGCCATCGTCTGGCGGACCTTCTCCCAGCAGCGCATCGTCGCGATGGCCAACGTGAGTCGGGTGCCCGTGGTCAACGCGCTGACCGACGAGTTCCACCCGTGCCAGGTCCTGGCCGACCTGCAAACCATTCGAGAACACAAGGGCAAACTCGCGGGGCTCACTCTTGCCTACGTGGGCGATGCGGCTAACAACATGGCGCACTCCTACCTGCTGGGTGGCGCCTCGGCGGGTCTGCACGTGCGCATCGGTGGCCCACCCGACTACCAGCCCGACCCGGCGGTGGTGGCCGACGCCGCGCGCATCGCGGCCGACACCGGCGGCTCGGTCAGCGTCACCTCCGACCCGGGAACGGCCTTCGAGGGGGCGGACGCGGTGGCCACCGACACGTGGGTATCCATGGGTCAGGAGGCAGATCAGCGCGGGGACGTCTTCGCGCCGTTCGCGGTGGGCGAGTCGGCGCTGCGCCGAGCAGCCGAGGGCGCGATCGTCCTGCACTGCCTGCCGGCGTACCGGGACAAGGAGATCGCCGCCGATGTCATCGACGGCCCGCAGAGCGTGGTCTGGGACGAGGCCGAGAACCGCCTCCACGCCCAGAAGGCACTGCTCACCTGGTTACTGGAGCGGTCCTGATGGCCACCAAGGCCGCGCGGCACGCTCGCATCGTCTCGATCCTGGGCGATCGCCCGATGCGGTCCCAGGCCGAGTTGGCGGCCGCACTCACGGCTGACGGGTTCGACGTCACGCAGGCGACTCTCAGCCGCGATCTGGAGGAGCTGGGCGCCGTCAAATTGCGCCCCCCGGACGGAGGACTGCCCAGCTACGTGGTTCCTGACGACGGCGCACCGCTCACGGGCCGCGCCGCACACGACGCTCCGCCCCAGCGGCTGGCCCGGCTCGCCGGTGAGCTGCTCGTGTCCGCCGAAGCCAGCGCCAACCTCGTCGTCCTGCGGACGCCGCCGGGCGCCGCGCACTTCCTGGCCTCGGCCGTCGACCGCGCCGGACTTCCCGAGGTACTCGGGACGATTGCCGGCGATGACACCATCGTCGTCGTGGCCTGCGGCGATTCCAGCGGCCGCGCGCTTGCCGAGCGATTCCTCGATCTAGCCCAGCCCCGATCCCAACTCCAGGAGACGTAGTCCCAGTGAGCAAGGTCCTGACCTCCCTCCCGGTCGGGGAGCGCGTCGGCATTGCGTTCTCCGGCGGGCTCGACACGTCAGTGGCGGTCGCCTGGATGCGCGCCAAGGGCGCCGTCCCCTGCACGTACACCGCCGACATCGGCCAGTACGACGAGACCGACATCTCTGCCGTGCCCGACCGCGCATTGCAGTACGGCGCCGAACTCGCGCGAGCCGTCGACTGTCGCCGCGAGCTGGTCGAGGAGGGTCTGGCCGCACTCGCCTGCGGCGCGTTCCACATCCGGTCGGCCGGGCGGGTGTATTTCAACACAACACCGCTGGGCCGCGCCGTGGCCGGCACAATGCTGGTGCGCGCCATGCAATCGGACGATGTTCATATCTGGGGTGACGGATCGACGTTCAAGGGCAACGACATCGAGCGGTTCTACCGGTACGGCCTGCTCGCCAACCCCGGCCTGCGCGTCTACAAGCCGTGGCTGGATGCCGACTTCGTCAACGAGCTCGGCGGTCGGGCCGAGATGAGTCAGTGGCTCGCCGAGCACGACTTGCCCTACCGCGACAGCAAGGAGAAGGCCTACTCCACGGACGCCAACATCTGGGGCGCCACCCACGAGGCGAAGACGCTGGAGCACCTGGACGTCTCGCTCGAGACCGTCGAGCCCATCATGGGTGTCCGGTTCTGGGATCCCGCGATACCCATCGAGGCCGAAGACGTCACGGTGCAGTTCGCGGCGGGCCGACCGGCTCAGATCAACGGTCTGAGCTACGAAGACCCCGTGGCACTGGTGCGGGAGGCGAACTCCGTCGCCGGCCGGCACGGTCTGGGAATGTCCGATCAGATCGAGAACCGGGTCATCGAGGCCAAGTCGCGAGGAATCTACGAGGCACCGGGCATGGCCCTGCTCTGGATTGCGTACGAGCGCCTGCTCAACGCGGTCCACAACGAGGACACGATCGCGAACTACCACGCCGAAGGGCGTCGGCTCGGCCGGTTGCTGTACGAGGGCCGCTGGCTCGATCCGCAGTCGCTGATGCTTCGCGAGTCGATCCAGCGCTGGGTCGCTTCGCTGGTCACCGGGCAGGTCACGCTGAGGCTGCGCCGCGGCGAGGACTACTCGGTACTCGACACGCGAGGCCCGGCGCTCTCCTACCATCCGGACAAGCTCTCGATGGAACGGACCGACGGCGCGGCGTTCGGGCCGGTGGACCGGATCGGACAGCTGACGATGCGCAACCTTGACATCGCCGATTCCCGGTCGAAACTCGAGCAGTACGCCGGGTTCCGGGGCCAGCTGTCTCGGACTTATCTCGCCGGCGAGTTCGAGGCCACCGGGATCAAGGAGGGTGGCGCCGACCGGATCGCGGCCGTGAAGACAGCCTCCGGGCCCGACGAGACAGCGCTGGACCAGGCCGCGTTGGAGTCCGGCGTTGACTGACGGAACTCGGCTGTGGGGCGGCCGATTCCGTGCTGCCCCCTCCGCGGCGCTCGCGGCACTGTCGGCGTCCGTGGACTTCGACTGGCGGCTCGCGCCGTACGACCTCGCCGGGTCGCGCGCCCATGCCCGGGTGCTGGGTCGCGCCGGCCTGCTGACCGATGACGAGCTCACGCAGTTGCTCGCCGCGCTGGACGAGCTCGACGCTGCGGTGCGCTCCGGTCGATTCACGGCCACCACGGAGGACGAGGACGTCCACACCGCGCTCGAACGCGGGCTGATCGAGCGCCTCGGCCCGCTCGGCGGCAAGCTGCGCGCGGGACGCAGCCGCAACGACCAGGTAGCGACCGATCTGCGGCTCTATTTGCGCGATCAGGCCCGTCGCATCGTCGCCGCGATCGCGAAGCTCGAGGGAGCACTGACCACCCAGGCCGGTGAACATCTCGACGTGGCGATGCCGGGCATGACGCACCTTCAGCACGCGCAGCCCGTCCTGCTGGCCCACCACCTGCTCGCTCACGTCCACGCCCTGAGCCGTGATGTCGAGCGGCTGCAGGACTGGGACCGCCGCGCGGCTGTGTCGCCTCTGGGTGCCGGCGCGCTGGCCGGCTCCTCGCTACCGCTCGACCCGGCGGCGGTGGCCGCCGAGCTCGGCTTCGAGCGCCCCGCCGCCAACTCGATCGACGCCGTGTCCGACCGTGACTTCGTCGCCGAGTTCCTCTTCGCGGCGGCCCTGCTCGGGGTGCATCTGTCGCGACTGGGGGAGGAGATCATCCTATGGGCGACGCCCGAATTCGGTTGGGTACGCCTTGACGACGCATGGTCGACCGGATCGTCGATCATGCCGCAGAAGAAGAACCCCGACATCGCCGAGCTCGCCCGCGCCAAGTCGGGGCGCTTCATCGGCAATCTCACCGGGCTGCTCACCACGCTCAAGGCGCTCCCGCTCGCCTACGACCGCGACCTGCAGGAGGACAAGGAACCGGTCTTCGACACGGTCGAGCAGCTACTGATCCTGCTCCCGGCCATGACCGGCCTGGTGGCCACCCTGGACATCGCCGCCGATCGGCTGCGCGCCGCCGCCCCCGCCGGGTTCGCCCTGGCGACGGACGTGGCCGAGTGGCTGGTCCGGCGCGGCGTCCCGTTCCGCGAGGCGCACGAGGTGGCCGGCGCCCTGGTCACCTATTGCGAGCAGCGATCCCTCGATCTCACCGATCTCACCGACGATCAGCTGAGCGAGGTCGACCCGCGGCTGACGCCTGACGTTCGAGCCGTCCTGTCCGTGGACGGGGCCTTGCGCACGCGTTCGACGTTCGGCAGCACGGCTCCCGAGCGGGTCGCCGAGCAACTGGCGGCCGTACGCAACACCGTTGCGGCCCACGACGCATGGGCCCGAACGTGACCGTCGACCGAGATGCCGTCGCCAGGTCGTCGCTCGACGTGGCCCCGCTGCTACTCGGCGCGGTGCTGACGTCCACTGTGGACTGTGCTGAGGTGGCCGTCCGCCTCACGGAGGTCGAGGCATACAACGGCTTGGACGATCCCGCATCGCACGCCTACCGCGGCCGAACGCCGCGCAACGCCGTCATGTTCGGGCCAGCCGGCTTCTTGTACTGCTATTTCACGTACGGCATGCACTGGTGCGCCAACGTCGTCTGCGGACCCGAGGGGGTCGCAACTGCCGTCTTGCTGCGCGCGGGAGAGGTCGTGCGCGGCTTGGAGACTGCGAAGGCGCGCCGCCCGGCGGTACGCAGGCCGCGCGATCTGGCCCGCGGCCCGGCCCGGCTCGCGAGTTGCCTCGCCCTGGATCGAGACGCCAACGGAGTGGATCTGTGCGATCCGGCCTCGCCCGTGCGGCTGGAGTCGCTCGGCGCGCCGTCCCCGGATCTGATCCGCAGCGGACCGCGGGTCGGCGTCGCGGTCGCGACCGAACGGCCGTGGCGGTTCTGGCTGGAGGGCGAGGCGTCGGTGTCGGCGTTTCGCGTGGGCGGCCGCAGGCGAGTGGCGGCCCGACGGCAGACTGGTACCTCGTGAGCAACGAGCAGCCACTACCGCCGGACGTCCGCGACGCTTACGAGGTACTCGCGTCGGGTACCGCGCAGATCCTGCCGACCCACGGCCTGCGGGAGCGGCTGCTGGCCGCGCATCGGGAGAAGCGGCCATTGCGGGTGAAGCTCGGCATCGACCCGTCCGGCGCGGACCTCACGCTCGGCCACGCCGTCGTCTTGCGCAAGCTGCGGCAGTTCCAGGACTTCGGCCATATCGCCGTACTCGTGGTCGGGGGCTTCACCGGTCAGGTCGGCGACCCGTCCGGCCGGACCGCCACGCGCGTCGCCCAGAGTATCGACCAGGTCATCGCCAACGCCCGAGACTATTTCGACCAGGTCATGCGCATTCTCGATGCCGAGCGCACCGAGGTCGTCAACAACGCCGACTGGCTGGGCAGCATGCAGCTGGCCGAGGTCCTTGACTACACCCGTCAGCTCACGGTCGCCCAACTGCTCGAGCGCGACGACTTCTCCCGCCGCTTCGCCGCCAAGGCGCCCATCACGCTGTCCGAGTTCTTCTACCCACTACTGCAGGGCATCGATTCGGTGGAGATCCACGCCGACATCGAAATCGGAGGCACCGATCAGACGTTCAACAACCTGGTCGGCCGTGAGCTGCAGCGCTCGCGCGGCCAGGCGCCCCAGGCTGTGCTGACCGTGCCACTTCTGGTCGGCACCGACGGCGTCGAGAAGATGGGCAAGTCGCTCGACAACTACATCGCGATCAACGACTCGGCCGGCGAGCAGTTCGGCAAGGTCATGAGCGTCCCGGACTCCGTTGTGGGGATGTATGCCCGGTTGGGGACCGCCCTCCATCCGCGTGAGGTGGACAAGATCGAGAAGGAGGTGGCCGCGGGCGGGCCCGCGGCCAACGCGGCCAAGCGGCGGGTCGCCCGAGAGATCGTCACCCTGTATCACGGCGCCGACTCCGCTCGAACCGCTGAGGCGCGGTTCGACGCCGTCATCCGGGATCGCACGGTCGACGACGATGCGCAGCCCTACGCGCTGCCGGACGAGAGCCCCGTGCACCTGCCGGCGCTACTCGTCGAGGCCGGCCTGGCCGAGAGTACGAGCGCGGCCCGTCGACTCATCGACAGCGGCGCGGTGCGCCTCGACGGCGCGCGCCTGGAGCGCGGGCGCTACGACGTCGAACGCGCGGCGCTACGCGGAGCGGTGGTGGCCGTGGGCAAGAAGCAGCGCTCGGTTCGCCTCACCGAGGGCTGAATCCGTTGTGGCGTGGCCGCTCGGGCCCCGAGGATCCGCCGCTGGCGGGGCATCGGTACCGGTTTTGACGCACTCGGCCGGGGTGCTAATGTTGTCACCGTTCGGCGCACGGAGCCGCGCACGTCGTGGAGCCGGTCGAACGTCCCCCAAGCTCGAGCGACGCGGCCTCCGCGCCCGCTGGACCAAGCGGGAGCGCGGGCGGTGCCGGTTTGACCGAGCGAAGCCGACCGAGTAAAGTATCGTGGGTTGCCCCAAAGCGATCTGAAAGGATCGCTGAGGTGTGCGTCCGCTCCTTGAGAACTCAACAGTGTGCCGAAAGTTAGTGCCATAGCAATACCTCGTGGCACGTGATCTTTTCGATTGCGTGCACGATTCCTTTGGTACAACGAGCAATCAAACATCCGCTGCATGTGCGGCGGATGAGTCCAGCTCGTATGACCAGCGATCATGCTGCCGCAGGGCAGCGACTTTCTGTGTCGACACACTGGGGCCGGATCCGTCCAGCCTCAGCAGTCAATACATACCTTCACGGAGAGTTTGATCCTGGCTCAGGACGAACGCTGGCGGCGTGCTTAACACATGCAAGTCGAGCGAGGCCCTCTCTTCGGAGAGGTGCCCTAGCGGCGAACGGGTGAGTAACACGTGGGCAACCTGCCC
>JBKPQM010000004.1:0-19967 GCA_046734095.1 Actinomycetota bacterium
ACACCGCCAAACACCAGGCCGACTGGACCCCCCACCGCGAACCCGACGGCACCCACACCTGGACCAGCCCCACCCGCCACCACTACCACTCCCGACCACCCGACCAGCCCCAAGACCACACCACGGTCGGCGCCGACCCGCCGTTCTGATGTGGAACGGCCTGTCATTCCTAACGATGGACGCTCATATGTTTGTCAAGATCGCCACGCTGGGTTTTGAGGTCTGGTCGCTGCCTGGATTCGCCGGCAGAGGCGTCGTCGGGCGAGGGCGCGCTTGAGTGATCGACGGACGTCGCGGTGGGTCTTGCCCTGCGCGGCGCGCTTGATCTCGTAGGCACGCGATTCGGGATGGCACCGTAGCCGGGCTATCGCGACGGTGTGTAGCGCGCGGTTGAGGTCCCTGTCTCCGCCGCGGTTGAGCCGGTGCCTTGATCGTTGGCCACTGCTGGCTTCAAGAGGCGCGGTGCCGGCGAGCGAGGCGAACGCGGCTTCGTTGCGTACGCGTCCTCGGTGGGACCAGCTCACGAGCAACTGCGCGGCGACGACAGGACCAACACCGGGTTCGGCGAGCAACGTTGGCCCGGCGGGGTGCGCTTTAACCAAGGCGACGAGCTCCGGGTCGAGTTCTGCGGTCTGGGCGAGGAGGAATTAATCCGGGCGGCGATCAAGCGCAGCGTGAGCACGGTGACGTGACGCTCGACGGTCGCGCCGCACCAGCTCCTCATCGCTGACGATCCGCTCCACCTCAGGGATCTCCGCGCGCGGACGCAAAATCCCCCCCGAGATCGAGTCCTTAAGACGCCGCCCCACACGAAAGATCACTATCTTGGGCGTGGAGTTCCGCGTTGCGCGATATCACTTCGCGATCGATGCACCCCAAGCAGGCGGTGCCGTCGTCACGAGGATTGACCAACCCGAGGGTGTGCCACCATGCTGATCTTGCTCAACGGAGCACCCGGATCCGGCAAGTCAACGCTGGCCCAGCTGTACGTGGACGATCATCCGCTGGCGCTGAACCTTGACATCGACCGCATCCGGGATCTGCTCGGCCGGTGGCAAGACGATGCGACGCGAGCCGGGCTGCTCGCCCGGGCGCTGACCCTCGCGATGGCACGCACGCACATGGACGCGGGCCATGACGTGATCATTCCCCAGTACCTGGGGCGGCTTGTTTTCATCGAACGGCTCGAGGAACTCGCCCTTGACCTGGCCGTGCCGTTCCGCGAGCTCGTGCTGCTCGACAGCAAACGCAACACGCTGCGGCGCTTCGGCGACCGCACCCAGGCCGCCGCCTCGGCCTATCACGTCGAGGCGGCGGCGCAACTGGGCGGCGAGACCCAAGCCGGTTTGGACGAGATGTATGACCGCCTGATCGAGGTCATTCAGCAGCGACCCAATGCGCGGATCGTGCCCTCGGACGACGGCAACCCGACCGGGACTTATCGCCGCGTGCTCGAGGCGCTCGACCGGCAGCCGCCGCCCTCGCGCTGAGCGCGTCGCCGATCTGGCCACATGCACGAGATCCAGCCATCTCCGCCCTTGACAACCACTCCGGCCGTCGGTAAATGGCAGCGGGGAGGCAGGTGTGACCACAGCGATTCAGATTCCGGCCGGCATTATTCGTTTCCGGGAACAGGGTGCCGGTCCGCCGATGGTGTTCGTCCACGGTCTGCTCGTCGATGGACGGCTGTGGGACGCGTTGCTTCCCCACCTGGCCGGCCAGCGGCTGATCGTGCCCGACTGGCCGCTCGGATCCCATCGCAGCGCACTGGCCGCGAGCACCGACCTCACGCCCCCGGGCCTCGCCCGGGTGGTCGCCGACTTCCTGACCGCGCTCGAGGTCGACGACGTCACCCTCGTCGCCAACGACACCGGCGGGGCCATCGCCCAACTCGTCGTGACCCGCCATCCGCAGCGAATCCGACGGCTCGTCCTGACCAACTGCGACGCCTACGACAATTTCCTGCCGCCGATCTTCAGGCCCTTGCAGCTCGCGGCCCGCGTCCCCGGCCTGCCGCAGGTGCTCCTGGGCGCGATGCGCTCCGAGCGCCTGCGGAACCTGCCGATGACGTTCGGCGGGTTGTCCAGCACCCGCATCGATCCCGCTCTGACGGCCGACTGGCTGCAGCCGGCCCGGGTCGACCCCGCGGTACGCCGCGACCTGGTCAAGGTCCTGCGCGGCATCTCGAAGCGGTACACCATCGAGGCGGCCCGCGAGTTGGGCGGGTTCGGCGGGCGGACGCTGATCGCATGGGGCCGCGACGACCCGTTCTTCAAGCCGCGCTACGCCGAGCGGTTGGCCAGGGAGTTTTCCGACGTCCGGCTGGAGTGGATCGACCGGGCGCGCGCGTTTGTCCCACTTGATCAGCCCGTGCGACTCGCCGAGCTGATCACCGCGTTCACCAGCTAGACCGCATCCCACCCCGCGGCGGGAACGCCTGGCCGAGGTTGGCGTCGGCGAACGCCGGCGCCACCGATCCGGAAGCCGCGTAACGGTAGAGCGCTGTCTGGTAGATGCCGGACAGCGCGCTTGTGATGACGGCAACGGCGAGCAACCACAGTCCAGCCAGCACCATCAGCGCGATGCCCGTCGAGCCTCCGGCCGACGCGCCGAGCGCGAACACCGCGATGCCGGGCAGGCTGGCCAGGAAGCTGACCAGGCCGACGCCCGCATTGCCGACGACGTTCTCGCCCCAGGTCCGCTTGAACAGCTGCGACGAGCTGCGAATCGCGGCACCCACTGTCACGTTCTCGAGTACGAGGATCGGCACGACGAGGTACGTGACGAGCGTCCAGGCCAGGCCGACCAGGCCGATCGCGAAGCGACCCACAGGCCCGGCGCGATCCTCGAGTGCCCGTAGCACCAGCGACACTGTGGCCGACAGCAACGCCCAGGGCAGGATCGCGCCGGCCTTGCGCCGGGCCGCCTCGATGCCTCCCGCGACCGACGGATCCCCGCCCCGCAGGGCGAGGTCTGCCTGAGACACCAGCGCCGCCTGGAAGAAGATCGTCACGTAAGCGAGAGCGAGATATCCGAGGAAGAACACCACGTAGCTGATCGGCCGCAGCTGGGCACCGGCGTCGATCTCGTTCCGGGAGGCGAGCAGTCCGGGGATCAGGAAGCCGGCGCCCACGATCAGGCTCGCGATGCCGGAGATAACCGGAAACAGCACCAATTCCTTGCGGGTGTCGAGCACCCGCCACGACGCCTTGAACATTGCCCACGAGCGCGCGATGCGTTCCATGGCAGGACAGTACGCGGGCGAGTTAGGCGATAGCTACGACTCCGAGCTCGGCCGGCGTCGTCAGCAGATCGTGGCGCGGGAGCACTCGCACCGTGTACCCGAACGACCCCGTCCGCTCGAGCGGGACATCTCCCTCGAACCGGCTTGGGCCATCCCCATTCTCGACCTGCACAAGCGATAGCGTGCGCACGTCGGTCAGTCGGTCCTCGGCGTCGACCGAGCCGTAGACGGCCTCGACGTCCACGTCCGTACCGTGCAGGCCGTTCAGCGCGACCTCCGCGCGCAGGTGCAGCTTCCCGCCGATCTGCGGGTCGCCCTCGACCTGCGACTCGACGTGCAGCACCTTCACGCCCGGCCACGCGGCCAGCACCGCGGTCCGCCAGTGCGCGAGCACCTTGGCCCCGTGGTAGTCGTCGGCGGCCAACCGTTTCGCCGAAGCCGCCGCCGGCGCGTACAACTCCTGCACGTAGTCGCGGACCATGCGAGTGGCCATCACCTTCGGGCCGAGCGTCTTGAGCGTGTGCCGCACCATCTGCACCCAGCGCCCCGGGATCCCGCCGCCATCACGGTCGTAGAACCGCGGCGCGACCTGCTGCTCGATCAAGTCGTACAACGCGTGGGCCTCGACCTCGTCGCGATGGTTCGGATCGCTGACGCCTTCGGCGGACGGGATCGCCCAGCCGTTCTCGCCGTCGTACCACTCCTCCCACCATCCGTCGCGGATCGACAAGTTCAGCGCGCCGTTGAGTGCTGCTTTCATGCCGGACGTTCCGGAGGCCTCCAGCGGACGCAGCGGATTGTTCAACCACACGTCCACACCCCAGTACAGGTAGTGCGCCATGCCGATGTCGTAGTCGGGCAGGAAAGCGATCCGGTGCCGCACCGAAGGGTCATCGGCGAACGTGACCATCTGCGCAATGAGCTGTTTGCCGGTGTCGTCGGCGGGGTGGCTCTTGCCGGCGACGACGATCTGTACCGGACGCTTCGGATGCAGCAGAAGCGCCTTGAGCCGCTCCGGATTGTTCAGCATCAGCGTCAGCCGCTTGTAGGACGGGACGCGCCGGGCGAATCCGATCGTGAGCACGTCGGGGTCGAACGCTTGGGCCGTCCAACCGACTTCGGCCTCGGCCATGCCGCGCTGCAGGCTCGACGTGCGCAGCCGCCGCCGAATCTCGCCGACCAGCCGCTCGCGCAGATCGCGCCGCACCCCCCACATCTCGCCGTCGCCGATCTTGTCGACCGCCTCCCAGCCGTCGCCGTGCGAGAGCACATCGGCGCCGACCTCGCGCTCGACGATGTCGAGGATGTCGCGCGACATCCACGTCGGACCGTGCACGCCGTTGGTGATGGACGTGATCGGTACCTCGGCGGCGTCGAAGCCGGGCCAGAGCGACACGAACATCTCGCGGCTCACCTGACCGTGTAGCCGGGAGACGCCGTTGGCCCGCTCGCCGAGCCGCAGGCCCATGTGCGCCATGTTGAAGACCGCCGGGTCGCTCTCGGCTCCCAGTTCGAGAATGCGCTCGATCGGGACCACCATGCCGCCAAGGTGTTTCGCAATGGCGTCGGTGGAGAAGCGGTCGATACCGGCCGGCACCGGAGTGTGCGTAGTGAACACCGTACCCGCGCGTACGGCTTGCAGAGCTTCCTCGAAGCTCAGCTCCGCGCCCTCGATCAGCTCACGAATTCTCTCGACGCCGAGAAATCCTGCGTGGCCCTCGTTGGTGTGGAACACCTCGGGCGCCAGCGCTCCCGTCGTGGCGCAGTACGCGCGAATAGCGCGCACGCCGCCGATGCCGAGCAGCAACTCCTGCTCGAGGCGATGCTCGGCGTTACCGCCGTAGAGACGATCGGTGACCTGCCGGGCCGCCGCGTCGTTCTCCTCGATGTCGCTGTCCAGTAGCAGCAGCGGCACCCGGCCGACCTGCGCCACCCAGACCTGTGCTTGCAGAGTGCGGTTCTCGGGTAGGGCGAGCGAGACGCGAACCGGGATGTCGTCGTGCTTGAGGGCCTTGATCGGCAGTCCCTGCGGGTCGAGGGGTGGGTACCGCTCGAGCTGCCAGCCGTCGCGAGAAAGCGACTGGCTGAAGTACCCCGCGCGGTACAGCAAGCCGACGCCGATGATCGGAACCCCCAGGTCGCTGGCTGCCTTGAGGTGGTCGCCGGCCAGGATGCCCAGACCGCCGGAATACTGTGGCAACACCTCCGTAATGCCGAATTCGGGCGAGAAGTAGGCGATGGACTCGGGCAAAGCGGGATTGGCTTCCTGCTGCGCCTGGTACCAACGGGGCTGCTCGAGGTACTCGGTCAGATCGTCGTAGACGTCGCCGAGCCGGCGCAGGAACTTGCGATCACGCGCGAGCAGTGACAGGCGATCGGCGCTGACCTCCCCGAGCATCCGACCCGGGTCACCGCCGCAGGCGCGCCACAGGTCCGGATCCACAGACTCCAACAAGTCCATCGACTCCGGGTGCCACGACCAACGCAGGTTGTTGACGATGGTCGCGATCTTGGCAAGCTCGGCCGGGAACGTGGCCCGCACGGTCAGCCGTCGTAAAGCCCTCACGGCCAGGCAGGGTAACTGGTCTGCTTAACACGCGCGCGTCGAGCCGCACGAGCTTTCGGGTTTGCCTCGAAGCCACGCGGTGGAAATCGTGCGTACACAGCAGTCCCGCACGCTCGAGGGGTGAACACCGACGAACTCCGGGCACTGAACGACTACTACGTGTCGCATGCGAACTGGCTAGTCCGTCGCGGTCGCGAGGATCTGATCGACGTCATCGCCGACGAGTACGAGCGCGACCGGTCCGCCCTGCGTGCTTGCCGCCGCGACGAGGAACCCGGCCGGGCGGCCTGACCCCGCCTGTCTGCCTTTGCGCCGGGTCGCCTGACACTGCCCCGTTGGACCGCGCCCCGCGGGTGGCTGGCGGATGATCATGGATGTGTGGTCGATAGCCAGCCAGAACTCAAAGATCATCAGTCAGGGGCGGGAGGCCATATCAGCGGCGGGAGGCCACGTCAGCGCCGGGACGCACGTCAGCGCAGCGCCACGAGGACGCGGTCGTCGCCGTGCTGCCACACGGTGCCGGCCTCGCGGAAGCCGCCCGCGAGCAAGGCGGCGATGTGATCGTCCACGCTCGGAACGTCGTCCACTCGGTGCGCGATCCCTCTCGAGCCGCGCATCGCGGTCAGATCCGCCAGTTCCGGCGCCGACCGGACGGCATCCCACCACGCCTCCCAGTCCTCGTCGCTCGTGGTGCCGGTACGTACGGCCCGCCGCTCCCGGACTGCGAGTGTGAGTTCGTTCAGCCGTGACTGCCCGGCCCCGCCGTACAGGTGATCACCGTTCACCAGCACGCCGCCGGGCCGCACTGTCGCCGCACAGGTCGCGTAGAGGTCGGCCAACTCCGATCGCGTGAGCCAGTGCAGCGCTGTCGTGCCGACAAAGGCATCGGGGGCGCGATCGAGGTGCAACGCGTCGACCCAGCCGGGTAGGCGGAGGTCCCGGTCGACGAGGCGCAGCCCGCGCCGGTCGCCGTAGGCGATGCGGGCCAATCCGAGCAGCAACGGGTCGGCGTCGACGCCGACGACGTGGGCCTCTGGCAGCCGGTCCAGTAAGCGGACGGCGAGTGAACCCGGTCCGGCCCCGAGGTCGACGATCAGCGGCTCGGCCCCGCAAACCGCCTCGACGACGTCCGCGATGACGGCGAAGCGCTCCTCGCGGTCGGCCAGGTAGAACTCCTGCTGGCGGTCCCAGCGATCGAGCCAGTGTCGAGCCTGCTGCACGGTCGGCATCGTGATCCTCCGTTACCGTTGTAAGTGGCTTTGGCAGGTACGGACGCTAATTCGAGAGGCGTAACTGGTCAAGTGAATTTCAACAGTCATACGGATGTTGTTGTCACCGCGACCGCCGAGCTGGTCAATGCGGCCACCCCGGGCGCGCGGCGCGGCCGGCCGTATGCGGTACCGCAAGGTGGCGACCTGGCAAAGGCGCTCGCGACCGCGCTGCGGGCCAGCGGCCGCATCGACGCCGGGCACGCCGGCAAGCTCACCGCCGCCGCGACGAGACTGCGGGTCGTCTTCGAGCACGTCGACCGCGGTGAGGTGGACGCGGCCGCCCGCCTCGTCAACGCCCTGCTCGACGAGCTGCGGCCCACGCCGTACCTGGATCGCCACGACGGCCAGCCGTGGCACCTGCACTACCACAGCCGCGACGACGACATCGCCGGCGGCTGGGCCGCTACCTGCGCGATCGCGCTCGCAACCGTGCTCAGCAGCGAGTACGCCGATCGCCTCGGCGTCTGCTCGGCGGGCGGCTGCGACCGGGTGTACGTCGACGTCTCCCGCAACGGGACGCGCCGGTTCTGTTCGACCGCATGTCAGAACCGCGTCAAGGCGGCCGCGCACCGCGCGCGCGGTGTGGCCGCGCCCGAGTGACATCCGCCAGGATCAAGTTCGCCGAGCCGCGTTTCCGGGCGACTTCCATCTGGGTAACGTGGGCGACGTGGTCGGACGCCTGGGTCTCACCTCAATCACTCCGGTCGTCGCGGGCGGCCGGCTGTCGGCGAAATCGGTCGTGGGCGAGCATGTGCCGGTGTCAGCCGTCATATTCCGCGAGGGTCACGACGCCGTGTCCGCCAACGTGGCGCTGCGCGGGCCCGATGGCGCGCGGATCCGGTTCGTGCCGATGACCCCTGGCGCGGTCGGCACCGACCAGTGGCACGCCACCATCGTGCTCGACTGCGAAGGCGAATGGACGTTCGTCGTCGAGGCGTGGAGCGATCCAATGGCGACGTGGAAGCACAACGTCACAGTCAAGATCGATGCCGGTCAGGGCCCGGAGGATCTGGCCAACGATCTCGAGATGGGCGCGCGCGTCTTCGACAAGTTGGCCAAGACGCTTCCCAAGCCGGAACGTCCCCGGGCGGCGGCAGCGGCGACAACGCTGCGCGACACAAGCCTCGACCTGGCGCACCGGGTCGGCCCAGCGCTCGATCCGTATCTGCAGGAGCGGGCGAGCGCGAATCCGGTGCGCGAGCTCGTGACCCGGTCCCCGGGGTACCCGATCTGGGTCGACCGGCCGCGCGCGCTGTACGGGTCCTGGTACGAATTCTTCCCGCGCTCGATCGGGGCCCAGCTCGCGAACGACCCGCAGGCGCCGGCCCGGCCCGCGCGACACGGCACGTTGAAGGATGCCGCCGAACACCTCGACTACGTCGCGGGCATGGGGTTCGACGTCGTCTATCTTCCGCCCATCCACCCGATCGGCGAGGTGAACCGAAAGGGCCCGAACAACAGCCTCGTCGCGGCGCCGTGGGACGTGGGCTCGCCGTGGGCGATCGGCTCGAAGGACGGCGGCCACGACGCCATCCATCCCCAGCTCGGCACGATGGGCGACCTCAAGGCGCTGGTGAAACGGGCCCGACAGCTCGGTCTGGAAGTGGCCCTGGACTACGCGTTGCAGTGCGCGCCGGACCATCCGTGGGTCGAAGCGCATCCGGAGTGGTTCACCACGAAGCCCGACGGCACGATCGCCTATGCCGAGAACCCGCCGAAGAAGTACCAGGACATCTACCCGCTCAACTTCGACAACGACCCGGACGGTTTGTACGCCGAGTGCCTGCGGGTACTGATGCACTGGATCGACGTCGGAGTCAAGATCTTCCGGGTCGACAACCCGCACACCAAGCCGCTGGACTTCTGGCACTGGCTGATCGCCTCGGTGAAGAAGAAGCATCCGGACGTGATCTTCCTGGCCGAGGCGTTCACCCGCCCGGCCATGATGCACGCCCTCGGTGAGCTCGGCTTCACCCAGAGCTATACGTACTTCACCTGGCGCAACAGCAAGGACGAGCTCTCCGCCTATGCCGCGGAGCTCGCCGCTGCCGCCGACCACATGCGGCCGAACTTCTTCGTCAACACTCCGGACATTCTCAACGAGTACCTGCAGCACGGCGGGCCGGCGGCATTCAAGATCCGGGCCGTCCTAGCCTCGATGCTGTCGCCGACCTGGGGCGTCTACTCCGGATACGAGCTGTACGAACACCTGCCGGTGCGGCCGGGCAGTGAGGAGTACCTCGATTCAGAGAAGTATCAGCTGCGGCCCCGGGACTATCTCGGCGCGCTGGACGACGGGCGCTCGCTCGCTCCCCTACTGACGACGCTCAACACGATCCGCCGTGAGCACAGCGCCCTTCATTGGCTGCGCAACCTGCACCTGCACTACGTCGACAACGACGCGATCATGGCGTTCAGCAAGCGTGATCCGGCCACCGGAGACACCGTGCTCGTCGCCTGCACCACCGACCCGCACAACGTCCGCGAAGGCTGGACGTCGCTCGACCTACCTGCGCTGGGCGTCGACTGGTCCGATGAATTCACCGTGCGCGACCTACTCAGCGGTGCCAGCTACCGCTGGGGCCAGTACAACTATGTTCGCCTGGACCCGCATGACCAACCGGCCCACATCTTCACCGTCCACACCGACCACTGGTAAGCGCGCATAGCTCCACGTCTGGCAACCGTCAGCCTCGACGACGAGACTGCGCCCAGGTATTGCGCGCGCCCGTAACCTCGCCAATAGCGCCTATACCACCAAGAGAGGCAGCGTTGACCGTCCAGCACAGCGCCGATCACCGGCCGGTCCCGGCGGCGGACCCGGAGTGGTTTCAGCGCGCCGTCTTCTACGAGGTGCTGGTTCGCGGGTTCAGCGATTCCAACGGCGACGGCACCGGCGATCTGCGTGGCTTGACGGACAAACTCGACTATCTCCAGTGGCTGGGCGTCGACTGCCTGTGGCTGCCGCCGTTCTACCCGTCGCCGCTTCGCGACGGCGGATACGACGTCGCCAATTACACCGACGTCCTGCCGGAGTACGGCACGATCGAGGACTTCCGGGCGCTCCTCGGCGCGGCGCACGAACGCGGTATCCGCGTGATCATCGACGTGGTCATGAACCACACGTCAGACCAGCATCCGTGGTTCCAGGCGTCGCGTAGCGATCCGGAGGGGCCGTACGGCAACTTCTACCTGTGGGAGGACGACGACACCCGCTACCCCGACGCCCGGGTCATCTTCGTCGACACCGAGCCGTCCAACTGGACGTTCGACCCCGTGCGCAAGCAGTACTTCTGGCATCGGTTCTTCAGCCACCAACCGGACCTGAACTTCGACGAGCCCGGCGTCCAGCAGGCGATGATCGACGCACTGCGGTTCTGGCTCGACCTCGGCGTCGACGGATTTCGCCTGGACGCGGTGCCGTACTTGTTCGTCCGCGACGGCACGAACGGCGAGAACCTCCCCGAGACGCACGACTTCCTCAAGCGGCTGCGCAAGGAGATCGACCGCGACTTCCCGGACCGGGTGTTGCTGTGCGAGGCGAACCAATGGCCGGCGGATGTCGTGGCGTACTTCGGCGATCCCGCAACCGGCGGCGACGAGTGCCACATGGCGTTCGACTTCCCCGTGATGCCGCGCATCTTCATGGCGGTCCGGCGGGAGCAGCGCTACCCGATCTCCGAGATCATGTCGCAAACCCCGCAGATCCCCGAGAACTGCCAGTGGGGCGTCTTCCTGCGCAACCACGACGAGCTCACCCTCGAGATGGTCAGCGACGAGGATCGCGACTACATGTGGGCCGAGTACGCGACGGATCCGCGAATGAAGGCCAACATCGGGATCCGCCGTCGGCTGGCCCCGCTGCTCGAGAACGACCTCAATCAGATCGAACTGTTCACCGCGCTGCTGTTGTCGCTGCCCGGTTCACCCGTCCTGTACTACGGCGACGAGATCGGCATGGGCGACAACATCTGGCTCGGTGACCGCGACGGAGTCCGCACTCCGATGCAGTGGACGCCCGATCGCAACGCCGGCTTTTCGACCAGCGATCCGGGCCGGCTGTACCTACCGGTGATCATGGACTCGATCTACGGCTTCCAGGTCACCAACGTGGAGTCGCAGACCCGCAACACATCGTCCCTGCTGCACTGGATGAGGCGAATGATCCAGGTGCGCAAGGCCAACCCTGCCTTCGGTTTGGGTACGTTCGCTGACATCGGGGGTAGTAATCCAAGTGTGCTCAGTTTCGTGCGCGAGTTCGGTGACGACATCGTCTTGTGCGTGAACAACCTGTCCCGGTTCGCGCAGCCGGTCGAACTCGACCTGCGACCGTGGGAAGGTTCGCAGCCCATCGAACTGATGGGCGGGGCCCACTTCCCGGCCATCGGCGAACTGCCGTATCTGCTCACCCTGGGAGGCCACGGCTTCTACTGGCTTCGCATTCCCCGACTGACGCGGCCGAGCGACGAAACCGAGGTACTGCCGTGACCTTGCCCGAGCAAGACCTACAGCCGCTCGTCGTCCAATGGCTGCCCACACAACGCTGGTTCTCCGGGAAGGGCCGGGCGTACAGTGCCGTTGCGCTGCGCCGCCTAGAGGTGCTCGCGGCCGGTCCGCCCGAAGTGGCGGTGTGGCTCGCCCAGGTGAGCTACGACAACGGTCAGGTCGAGACCTATCAGTTGCCGCTGGTGGTGCGCCCCGAGCTTGTTCCGACCCTCGAGCATGTGCTGCTCGGCTCGGTGATCATCGACGACGAGCTGCGCTGGGTCTACGACGCCTTGCACGACAAGGACGTGACCCAGGCGTGGCTGGTCGGTATCCGGGACGAGGTGATGCAGGGCCCGGTGTGGTTCTCCCGCGTCGGCGACCCCGACGACGTCCCGGTCGGGCAGCCGAGCCTGGTGACGACCGCGGAGCAGTCCAACACGTCGCTGGTGTACGGCGACAAGGCGATCTTGAAGGTGTTCCGCCGGTTGGAGCCAGGCATCAACCCTGATATCGAAGTCCACCTCGCCCTGACCACGCTGGGGGCGCGGCACATCGCGCGGCTGCTCGGCAGCGTTACCGCAGATATCGAGGGCGAGCCCACCAGCCTCGCCATGCTGCAGGAATTTCTGGTCACCGGCACCGACGGGTGGGAACTGGCGAAGACGAGCGTGCGCGACCTCATGGCCGAGGCCGACCTGCACGCCTCGGAGGCCGGCGGCGACTTCGCCGGTGAGGCGGAACGGCTCGGCGCGGCCACCGCCGAGGTGCACGCCGACCTGGCCGAGGCGTTCGGCACGTCGGTACTGGCCGGCGACGACATGGTCGCGCGGGCTTCGGCCATGCATGCGCGCCTCGATGACGCGCTCGCCGTCGTGCCACAGCTAGCCGAGGTCGAGGGCGGGCTGCGCTCAGCATTCGACGCGTTCAGCTCCTCGTCGCGTACGACCGCGCTCACGACGCAGCGCATCCACGGCGACCTGCACCTCGGCCAGGTGCTGCGGACCGTCCGCCGCTTCGTGATGCTCGATTTCGAGGGCGAGCCCGCCGTCTCGCTCGCCGCTCGGCGGGCATTCGACTCACCATTGCGCGACGTAGCGAGCATGCTGCGTTCGTTCGACTACGCCGCCCACCACCAGCTCGTCGACGCGCCGCCGACCGCCCAGTTGGAGTACCGCGCGGAGGAATGGGCGCAGCGCAACCGGGCGGCATTCCGCAACGGCTATGCCGAGGCATCCGGGCACGACCTGAAGGCGGACGAGGCGATCATCCGCGGCTTCGAGGCGGACAAGGCGGTGTACGAGGCGGTCTACGAGACGCGGCATCGCCCGGCGTGGCTGCCGATTCCCCTTGTGTCCCTGGCCAAGCTCAGCACCCGAGACGTGACGTGACCGCTACGGCCGCGGTCGATCGCCGCGAGCTGGAGCGGCTCGTCGACGGTGCCCACCACAATCCGCACAGCATCCTCGGCGCGCACCCCACGGCCGACGGCCGCACGGTTATCCGGGCCCTGCGCCCGGAGGCCAACGACGTGACGGCCGTCATCGGCGACGTTCGGGTCCCGTTAGAGCGGCTGTCCGACGGCGTGTTCGGTGGCGTGGTCGAGGGTGCCCCCACGGACTACCGCCTCGAGGTGCGCTACGGCAACGATTCCTTCCTGGTCGACGACCCGTACCGATGGCTGCCGACCCTCGGCGAGATCGACCTGCACCTCATCGGCGAAGGCCGGCACGAGAACCTGTGGCGGGTGCTGGGCGCGCACGTTCGCTCCTATGACACTCCGGGCGGCTCCGTGACCGGTACGTCGTACGCGGTGTGGGCCCCGAACGCCCGCGGCGTACGCGTCGCCGGGGACTTCGACTACTGGTCGGGTCGGGCATTCCCCATGCGCTCCCTGGGTTCCTCCGGCATCTGGGAGCTGTTCGTGCCCGGCGTGGGTGACGGATGCCGGTACAAGTTCCAGGTCCTCGGGGCGGACAGTACGTGGCGGGAGAAGGCCGACCCCCTGGCCTTCGCCACCGAGGCGCCGCCGGCAACTGCGTCGGTGGTATTCACGTCGTCGTACGAGTGGGGGGACAGCGACTGGCTGGGCAAGCGCGCCACGACGAACTGGCGAGCCGCCCCAATGTCGATCTACGAAGTGCACATCGGATCGTGGCGGCAGGGTCTGTCGTACCGCCAGCTTGCGGACGAGTTGGTCGAGTACCTGCGCGAGACGGGGTTTACTCACGTCGAATTTCTGCCGGTTGCCGAGCATCCCTTCGGCGGCTCGTGGGGCTACCAGGTGTCGTCCTACTACGCGCCGAGTGCGCGCTTCGGCAACCCGGACGACTTTCGGTACCTCGTCGACCGGCTACACCAAGACGGCATCGGCGTCATCGTCGACTGGGTACCGGCTCACTTCCCGAAGGACGCGTGGGCACTCGCCCGATTCGACGGCACGCCGCTGTACGAGCACGCCGACCCGCGCCGGGGCGAGCAGCCGGATTGGGGCACGTTCGTCTTCAACTTCGGACGGAGCGAGGTTCGCAACTTCCTCGTCGCCAACGCTTTGTACTGGCTGGAGGAATTCCACGTCGACGGACTGCGGGTCGATGCCGTCGCCTCGATGCTCTACCTCGACTATTCGCGCCGTGAGGGCGAATGGGTGCCCAACATCTACGGCGGTCGCGAGAACCTCGACGCGGTCTCGTTCCTGCAGGAGACGAACGCGACCGTTTACAAGCGCGTGCCCGGTGCGGTGACCGTGGCCGAGGAGTCGACGGCTTGGCCCGGCGTTACCCGGCCGACGCATCTGGGCGGGCTCGGATTCGGCTTCAAATGGAACATGGGCTGGATGCACGACACGCTCGGCTACATATCCCACGAGCCCATTCACCGGCAGTACCACCACCACGAGATGACGTTCTCGATGATGTACGCGTACTCCGAGAACTACATCCTGCCCATCTCGCACGACGAGGTGGTGCACGGCAAGCGCTCGCTGCTGAACAAGGTGCCCGGGGACCGCTGGCAGCAGATGGCCACCCTGCGTGCGCTGTTCGCCTACATGTGGGCACATCCGGGCAAGCAGTTGTTGTTCATGGGGCAGGAGTTCGCGCAGGTCGAGGAATGGAGCGAGTCGCGATCGCTGGACTGGTGGCTGCTCGACAGCCCCGACCACCGCGGCGTGGCCCGCCTGGTCGGCGACCTCAACAACGTCTACCGCAACACGTCCGCGTTGTGGTCGCAGGACCACGACCCGGCCGGCTTCGGCTGGATCGACGCCGACGACGTGTCCGGCAACGCCTTCTCGTTCCTGCGCTACGGCACGGACGGCTCGATCATCGCGTGCGTGGCGAACTTCGCCGCCATCCCGCATGAGCAGTACCGGCTCGGGCTGCCGCGACCGGGCCGCTGGGACGAAGTGATCAACACCGATGCCGACGTGTACTTCGGCTCCGGGGTGGGCAACTTCGGCGGCGTCGACGCCGTGGAATCGCCGGCTCATGGCCTGCCCGCGTCGGTTCGGCTGCGGGTGCCGCCGCTCGGCACGTTGTGGTTGCGCTTCGCCGGCTGAGCGCCGAGCCAATCTGCGTACACACTGATCGGGAATGGCGCGATGCCGGCGCGGGTTGACGAATCCGTATGGTTGAGCGCGCAACGACATTGGAGGATCGGATGCCAGCGATCACGGCCGACACGCTGACGCTGCCCCGCCTCGGGGCGGCCCAGATCGGCGACACGGAACGTCCGGTCAAGTCGATCACGACCGGACCGAAGGGCTTCGAGGGCGAGGGATTCCCTGTCGTGCGCGCGTTCGCCGGCGTGACGACGCAGGACCTCGACCCCTTCATCCACATGGACCAGATGGGTGAGGTCGACTATGCGCCGGGCGAGCCCAAGGGCACCGCGTGGCATCCGCACCGCGGCTTCGAGACCGTGACGTACATGATCGACGGCACGTTCCTGCACCAGGATTCCCACGGTGGTGGCGGTGTGATCGAGAACGGCGCGACCCAGTGGATGACCGCCGGCGGAGGGATCCTGCACATCGAGACCCCGCCCGAGCAGCTCGTGATGTCCGGCGGGCTGTTCCACGGCATCCAGCTGTGGGTGAACCTCCCGGCGAAGGACAAGTTCACCCCGCCTCGGTATCAGAGCATCGAGGGCGAGCAGGCCAAGCTGATCGCATCCGAGGACGGCGGCGCTCTCGTTCGCATCATCGCCGGCGACATCGGCGAGTTCCACGGCCCCGGCCGCACGCACACGCCGATCACCTACGCGCACGCGACGCTCGCGCCGGGCGCCCGGCCGTCGGTGCCGTGGCGAGCCGACTTCAACGCGCTCGTCTACGTGCTCTCCGGCAACGGGACGGTGGGCGCCGAGCGACGCCCGATCCACACCGGCCAGCTCGCGCTGTTCGGCGCCGGGGACCGCATCACCGTGGCCGCGGACGCCACGCAGGACTCGAACCGTCCGGCGCTCGAGGTGCTGCTGCTGGGCGGGCAACCCATTCGCGAACCCGTCGCACACTACGGCCCGTTTGTGATGAATACCGTCGAGGAGTTGCAGCAGGCGCTCGACGACTACCGGGCCGGCAAGCTCGGCGTCATCCCGGCGAATGCGCTGATGCCCCACACCGGAACGTGAGTCGCCCCGGTCATTGGTCAGGGACCTCGAGCAGGAGAGTATCGAGCCCGCGGACGAGTCCTGGACGTCGCACGGCGGCGCGGATCGCCAGCACGGTGCCGGCCACATACGGCTCGGCTGAGCTGCCCGCGTCGTGCCGGATGACCAGTCGTTCGTCCGGAAGGCCGAAGATGGCCTCCACCGACAGGACGAACCCCGGCAGCCGCACCGAATGCACCTGCACGGCGTCGATCGTCGCCCCGCGAGCCTCCGGGTGGCCAGCCGTCTGATCGGGCGGGATCGCGTACTCGGGCGCTCGGATGTCGGCCAGCTGCTCCGCCAGCTCCCGCGCCGTTCCACTGGGCGCGTCGGGCTTTTGCTCCGTGGCGTAGTCGATGATCTCCCACTGGGGCACGTGCCGCGCCGCGAGCTTTGCCGCCGCCTGGGCCAGCGCAGCGGTGACCGAGAAGTTGCCCGACGCGACCACGCCCACGCCGTGCTGCATCGCCAGGTCGGCGATCTCGGCGTAGTCCTCGCCGGACAACCCGGACGAGCCCACCACGACGTGCACGCCTCGCTCTATTGCGTGGCGCACGTGACCGGCGACGGTGGCGTGCGAGGTGTACTCGACCAGGACGTCCACGCCGCCGGCATCAAGGGCGTCGGCCACCGTGCCGTATATCGGGACGCCGAGGTGTTCGCCACCGGCCGCGCGGCGAGCCACGCCGCAGCGCAGCTGCAGGTCCGGCGCCTCGCGCACCCCTCGGGCCACCGCGTCACCGGCCCAGCCCGTAGCGCCGGCGACGCACACCCCCAGTTCGGTCATCTGCGGCCCCGCGCCGCTAGAACAGCGCGCTGGCGAGGGCCCGCCGAGCCGGGGCGACGCGCGGGTCGTCGGGACCGAGGATCTCGAAGTACTCGACGAGGCGGTCGCGGACCGTGTCGCGCTCGTCGCCGCGCACCCGGCGCAGCGTAGCCAGCAGGCGGGCGAACGCGCCGTCGACGTCGCCGGCCGACAGCGCGTAGTCGGCGGCGGCAAGCTGCCCGCCGACGTCGTCAGGGTTGGCGTCGGCCTTCGCGACGCTCGTCGGGTCGAGCTTGTCCGCGCGTTGCAGCAACGCGATCTGTCGCAGCGCCACGGCCGCGTCAATGTTCCCGGGCTCGGCGTCGAGAATCGATTGGTAGTTCTTGGCGGCGGTGTCGTAGTCGCCCTGGGCGAGCGCCTGCTCAGCGGCGTCGAAACGCGGATCGTCCGGCACCTCCGCCGGCGGCATCGCACCCCCGGGGCCGGTGAGGTTGGCCTGTTCGGCGGCCTGGAGGACCGCAGCGACGAACTCGCGCACCTGCGGCTCGGGGAGCGCGCCTTGGAAGCCCGGCACCAGCTGCCCGCCGATTACGGCGTAGACCGTCGGAATGCTCTGCACCTGTAGCGCCTGAGCGATGCGCGGGTTCGCTTCGGTGTCGACCTTGGCCAGGACCCACTGCCCGGCCGCCTCGTTCGCCAGCCGTTCGAGGATCGGCGAGAGCTGCTTGCACGGCTGGCACCAGTCGGCCCACAAGTCCATCAGCACCGGCACCTGGAACGAGCGGTCGATCACCGCGGCCTGGAACGTGGCCTCGGTGACGTCGATGACGTATTCGCCCGTGGTCGGGACCGGCGCCTCGGCGGCGCGCGCCGCCGCCTCGGAACGGGCCTTGACCGCGGCCAGGTCGACGGCGCCCGACAAGGCGGCGGACAGGGCGGGACTGGGCTGTGGCGCGGAGTTTCCAGGACGCATGCGTCCAGTCTTGCAAACGTTGACACCTGGGCGCTGCCCGGTGAGGGTGGCCCGGTGCCCGTTCACGTAGAGCGCAAGGGCCCGGTATGGACGGTTGTGCTCGACCGGCCCGGGGTACGCAACGCGGTTGACCGCGCAACGGCGACCGCATTGGCCGACGCGTTCCGAGCGTTCGAGGCGTCCCCGGACAGCGCCGTCGCCGTGCTGTGGGGCGCGGGCGGTACGTTCTGCGCCGGCGCTGACCTGCGTGCGATGGACAACCTGCTCGACCCCGATCCGTTGGCGGATGCGCCGATGGGCCCCTCGCGCCTCGCCTTGTCCAAGCCGGTGATCGCCGCGATCAGCGGCCACGCCGTCGCCGGTGGCCTGGAACTCGCGCTCTGGTGCGATCTGCGCGTCGTCGAAGCCGACGCGGTGCTGGGCGTGTTTTGCCGGCGGTGGGGCGTGCCGCTCGTGGACGGGGGCACCGTGCGACTGCCGCGCATCGTCGGACTCGGCCGGGCCCTGGACCTTGTCTTGACCGGGCGACCGGTCGCCGCGGACGAGGCGCTCGCGATAGGGCTGGCCAACCGGGTCGTGCCGGTGGGGACGGCCCGATCCGCAGCCGAGGATCTCGCCGGGCAGATCGCCGCGTTCCCGCAGGCGTGCGTGCGCTCGGACCGGCGCTCGGTATACGCCGCCGTACCCGATCGCGACGCACTGCTCCGAGAGTTCGAATTCGGCCTCGCGACCATACGTGCCGGTACGGACGCTGGCCGGTTCGTGGCCGGCGAAGGGCGAGGCGGCAGCTTCCAGATTTGAGCCATCTGCCCGCCGTGTGGTGTCCAGGCGGCGTTCACCCGCCGCGTCTAGGTTCCCCGGCATGCCTGATATGACCCCTTCCCTCAGTCGGCGCCAGGCGCTCGGACTGCTCGGTGGCGCCGGCGCCGTTGCCGCGATCCCGTTGCTCGGCATCCCGTCGGCGGACGCTGCTCCGCAGCCCGCGTCGAAGCCGCAGCCCGGCAGCTCCGGCGCCCCGCCCGTCCAGGGGCTGCACCTGACCTTCGGAGCCGACCCGTCGACGCAGCTGGTCGCGTCATGGATCACCGACAGCGCGGTGCGTCGCCCGCGCGTGCTGCACGGCACGATGTCGGACGGGTTCGGTGCCACGGCTGACGCGGAGTCGGTCACCTACGTCGACGGCACGTCCGGGCGCACGGTGTACGTCCACCATGCGCTGATGTCACGGCTGCGCCCGGGAACGGACTACGCCTACGTCGTGCAGCACGACGGCGCCCACCCGGACGGTGGCGCGTTCCGCACCGCTCCGCGCGGGCGGGCGCCGTTCACATTCACCAGCTTCGGCGATCAGTCGGCGCCTCAGGTGACCTGGGCGGCCGACGGCACGGTGGCCCTGGACGCCAACTCGACGCCGGCCACCAAAGACATCGTCACCGGCATCGAGACCGTGGCCCCACTGTTCCACCTGTTCAACGGGGATCTGTGCTACGCCAACCTGGATGTCGACCGGGTGCGCACCTGGAACAACTTCTTTACCAACAACACCCGCTCGGCCCGGTTCCGACCATGGATGCCGGCGGCCGGCAACCACGAGATCGAGAAGGCCAACGGTCCGATCGGGCTCGGGGCGTATCAGACGTACTTCGCCGTGCCGTCGCACGAGACCGACGCCGAGCTCGCGAACCTCTGGTACGCGTTCACAGCCGGATCGGTGCGGGTGATCGTCGTGCAGAACGACGACAACTGCCTGCAGGACGGCGGCGATGTCTACATCAACGGCTATTCCGGCGGGCGGCAGTTGGCCTTCCTCGAACGCGAGCTGAGGGCCGCCCGATCCTCCCGCGATATCGACTGGATCGTCGTCGCCATGCACCAGGTCATGGTCAGCTCGTCCGATGCCAATGGCGCCGATCTCGGCCTGCGCCAGAAGTACGGCCCGCTGTTCGACAAGTACGGCGTCGACCTCGTCGTCTGCGGGCACGAGCACAACTACGAGCGTTCGTTGGCCGTCC
>JBKPQM010000005.1:0-7594 GCA_046734095.1 Actinomycetota bacterium
ACAGCGGCGTTCTATGAGGATGACCGCGAATCCGACGGCTACATCAACAACCTCACCCGGCTGTGGTGCTGGCGTCCTGACGTGCTCCAGGGATTCATCGATCTCCGTGCGCGACTGGTGGACGAGTCCGAACTCACCGAGGACGACATCGCGGTGCTGGTGACAGCCACCGCGGCCGCCCGGTCTGACTCGTACTGCGCTCTGGCATGGGGCACGCGGCTCGCGGACCGTACGGACGACCGCACCGCGGCAACCGTCTTGGCCGGATCGGTCGACGACCTGGATCCCCGGCGCGCCGCCCTCGCAACGTGGGCCCGTCGGGTTGTGGTCGATCCGAACGCGATCGTCAGTTCCGACGTCGAGCGGCTACGCGGTGTCGGGCTCAGCGATCGGGCGATCTTCGAAGCCACGGTGTACATCGCACTGCGTCTGGCGTTCTCGACCGTCAACGACGCCCTGGGGGCGCCGCCGGATCGTGAACTCGCCGAGCGCGCGCCCGCTCGTGTCCGCGACGCGATCACGTTCGGCCGACCGCCGAGCTGAATAGCACAGTCGGTGATACGCGGGCGCCTCAGCCGCAGGTGCCGTCCGGATTGTAGAAGCCCGGGCCGGCCAGGCCGGGACCGGTGAGCTGCGGCCGGTTCGCCCCGCCGCCGGGCGGGTAGACGGTGTCGAACCACTGGGCGAAGAACTGTTCGAGGCGGGCGGTGCAAGCGGCGCTCTGGTTCGGCAGGAAGGCGTGGAATTCGGCCTCCAGCTGGGCCTCTGTGATGCTCGAGTGGCGGTAGTCGCGCTGAATGCGCTGCAGCGCCGCGGTGAAGTTGTCCTTGCCGAGGATCTGCCGCAGGGCGATGTACGCGGTGGCCGGCCGGTTGTAGGTCGTGGCCGACGCGAACAGCCGAGCCGGCGTCGGGTCCGACGGCGCACTGATCCACATGCTGCCGGTGTTCGCGTAATTCGTGTTGAACCGGTTCACGAGACTCGCGTCGAACGCCGCGTCACCGGCCGGCGTGCCCATGCCGCCCGCGGTCGTCGCTGCGTTGCGGGCGTTGAACAGGTACTCGCCGAAGCGGGCCATGCCCTCCTTGTAGAAGGTCAGGTTGTAGTTGCCCTCGGTGACGCTGTCGCCCCACCACTGGTGCATGTTCTCGTGGTGGAACGTCTGCAGCCCGATCCGGCCGCCCTGGAAGGTGATCATCGTCTGCATCTCTTCCTCGAACCCGGCCTGCGGGATGCCGACGAGTACACCGTTCGACGTGAACGGGAACGGGCCGTTGAACTGGCTCTGAAAATCAGTGATGTCCTGCTGCTGATCCATGATCGCGAGGTTGGCCTGCTTTTGCGCCGGGTCGATCGCACCGGCCTGCGCCTCGTAGTAGCGGATGCCGTCGTCGGCGTCACGGAAGGTCAGGTTGTAGTCGCCCACGCTGTTCTCGACCAGGTAGGACGCGATCGGGGCGGGCGACTGCCAGTGGAAGGTCGTCGATCCACCCGGGAACAGCGCATCCGGCGCATTGTCCTTGGCGGAGCGGAGAATGCCGTTGGCGATCGCGGTCTTTCCGGCGTTGACGGTGTCGTAGAAGTCGTACGTCGGCTTGGCCGTCGGGTGGTCGTTCAGCGGCATCCAGTCTTCGGTGCCGACCGGCTCGGTGGTCACGAAGCCACCGTCACCTGGAGGCACGTCGTTTCGGAACCACCCCTCCGTCGTGCCATCGCCGTCGGTGTGCACGCCCGGGCGGCCGGTGTAGGACACCGTGACCTTGAAGACGGCATTGTTGGGGATGCGCTGGAACGGCGTGATCACGAGCTTGTTCGCCGGACACGGCTCGCCGTTTTGCGCATTCACGTCGTTGCCCGTGACTTGCGGGGTGCAGGCCGGCGGAAGTGGGTTGTTGTTCGGCCCGCCGACCGGGTTGACCTGCGACGCCTGGTGCGCTCGCGGGTCGGGGTCGTCCGGGCCGTTCGGGTCGCCCGGGTAGGTCGGCTGCACGAAGTGCCAGGACGCTTGGCGGCCGTTGACGAGGACGGAGTCGACGGTCATGTCCGGGCCGCCGTTGTCGTCCACGCCGCGGCGCTCGAAGTCGAGGCTGAAGTCGGTCAGGCACTGCGTCGCCCGAAGCGTGAGTACGACGTGGTTGCCGGGCAGGAACTGGTTGCTCGGGGCGTCGTAGATCATGTGGATGTCGGTGTGCAGACTGGTGTAGCCGCCATTTCCGGTGTCCGGGTAAACGTGATCGCCGAAGTGCGAGAGCGTGCGCGCGTCGGACGAGCAATTCGACGGAGCTGATCCCTGCGCTGCGGCGCTGCTCGGCGGGACAACCGCGAGCGCGGCCAACGTTACCCCCAATACGGCGGCGACCGGGACACGACGACTATTCATGATCGACTCCTCAGATGCCTGCCATTCGGGAAATCATCCCATCGTCGGCGTTATCCGGAGGTGTCGTTCTGGTGTCGGTGTGTCCGCAGTCGACGCGAGTCAGCAGCCGCCTCCACGGAACTCGCGGCCCGGATAGGATGCGCATCGCTAGCTGGGCTTGCCGCTGTTTGGCCCGCAGCGGTGGTTGGTTGAACCGCGGGGGCTCTCGATGAGATCGAGAAGGCGACGGTTCGCCGCAGCTCCGGAGGCGCTGCGACGTCAGCTCCGCGCTGCCCGGCTGGTGTTCTCCAGCCGCTCGCTGCGCGACTGCCAGCTCGCGCTCGTGCTCGTGCGCACCACCGACCTTGCGCAGTTGGTGGCCGTATCGGCCTTCCTTTACCTGCACGGCGGATTTGGCGACGTGGCGGCCTACGGCGTGGTACGGGCGATCGTCCCGGCGCTGGTCGTGCCGGTCATCGCCAGCGCCACCCGACGCTATGGGCGTGGCAACGTGTTGCGGCTGCTCGCCTTTACCGCCGCGCTCGCGTCGTCCGGCGTGGTCGTCGTGCTGGCGGCGAACGGACCCGTGCCGATTGTTCTGGTCTTGGCGGCCTTGATCGGGGTAGCGATCGGGTCGTTCCGCCCGATCACGTCGGCGTTGATGCCATCGCTGGTGAGCCGGCCCGAAGAACTGGTTGCCTCCACCGCGTCGGCGGGTTTCCTCGACGGAGCCACCACCGTGTTCGGTCCGTTGCTGGCGGCCGCATTGCTGGGCGTGGCCGGGCCGGCCTGGGCCGTCGGCGTGACAGTGGTCCTGCTGGTTCTCGCGGGCCTGTTCGCCGGGCGACTGCCGACGCCGCCGATGTTGGCGCTCGACTCGGACGCCCGGACACCGCTGGATGCTTTTCGGACGCTGGTTCGGATACCTGAGGCGGCTATCGTCGGAGTTCTCGGACCGTGCCAGACATTCGTGCGTGGCGCCTTGAACGTTATCGTCGTGGTCTTCGTGGTCGACACGATGCGGCTCGGCGACGGCGTGATCGGTTTGTTGCTCGGGGCCATCGGTGTCGGCGGGATGATCGCCTTTCCGGCTGCGCTGGCCATCGTCGGCGCGAATCGGCTGTACCGGTCACTCGGCCTCGGGCTCGCGTTATGGGGTTCGCCGCTTGCCATCGCGGCGGGACTCCCGCATCTCCCAGTTGTACTTGTGCTCTTCGCCGTGGTCGGCGTCGGCAATGTGCTGATCGACATCAGCGGGTTCAGCGCTGTCCCGCGCGCCGTGCCGGACCGCGCGCTCGCGGGAGTATTCGGCTTGCTGGAGGCGATGTTCCAGATCGGGTTGGCGCTCGGGGCGGTCGCCGCCGGAGTTCTGCTCCATCTGCTCGGCGCGCGGGGAGCTCTTCTGGTCGTCGGACTCCTGCTGCCGGCGGCTGCCCTGATCGCAGCACCTCTATTACGCCGCTTCGACGTCCGTCTCGGGCATCACGACGCCGAAGTCGAGCTGTTGCGCCGGCAGCCGCTGTTCGCCAACCTGTCCATGCCGGTGCTCGATGGCCTCGGTGCCCGGCTGGTTCCCGTCAGGTTCGACGCCGGCGAGGTGATCATGGCTGAGGGTGGTCACGGCGACAGATACGTGATCATCGTCGACGGCACGGTGACGTTCACCCAACACGGGGCCGTGGTAAACGTCCTGGCCGCCGGCTCAGCGTTCGGCGAGATCGCGCTGGTGCGCGACATCCCCCGCACGGCCACCGCGACGGCAACCACGCCGGTTACGGCGCGGACCCTCGACCGCGAGGCGTTCCTTGCGGCGCTGGGGTGTGATCCCCGGGCCCGAGCCACCGCCGAAGCGGTGGCCGACGAGCACCTGGCACGAGCATCCGACCCTGACGGGGAAAGCACTCCGCGACAGCGCTGACGTTGGTTCATTCGCCCGGCTGCGCGCCGCGTATCGACGCCGCGGGGGATGAGTGCAGCTGCCGGGATCGGCCGTGATCGTCGTGTTCCTCGACGAAGCCGCCGTTGGGCAAGCGGTGGATGATGCCGGTCTCGATGCCGTGCTCGCGGATCGCTTGGTCGCGCTGCTGCAACCCGAGGCAGAGCCGATAGGTCGCGGCCGCCGCGAGCGGCGGCAGGAGGAGCACAGCGACGCGGAGCGTCCAGAATAGGCCGTCGGTGGATGGACGGAAAGCCGCGCCGATCACGTCGGTGGCACCGGCGAGTTGCAAGCAGCCGTAGAAAACGACAACCCCCACCCCGAGCGCGGTTCGCTTGGGAGCGTCCCGGGGCCGCTGGGGACGGTCGTGGGACGCGTCGTCGCGAGTCACGCGCCTTTCGATCCACGGGTACAGGGCGAGCAGAGCGAAGCTGCTCGCGAGCAGAACCACCGATGGCCAGAACGGGGCGGGGATCGTGTAGCGGCCAAGGTGGATGTCCCAGGCCGGCCAGAGCCGTACCGCTCCGTCGAGCCAGCCGAAGTACCACGGCGGCGTCGATGTGGCGGCACCGTTGGCTGAGTTGGCCGGACCGTACAGCCAGATGGGATTGACCTGGAACAGGCCGGCCGTGATGGCGAGGACGCCGGCGGTGAACGCCCAGACGGCGACCGCCGGGATGGCGACGCCGTACCGCCCGTCGCGATGGCGAGACCGCGGCGGGCTGGAGGATCGCGGCGGCGGATTGCGGTGCAACAGTGCCGCTGCCAACGCAATGAGCCCGAGGATGATCGCGGGCAACAGCAGGTGGACCAGGTAGATCCGACCGATCACATGCGTGCCGGGGAATTCGCTGCCGAACAGCATCCCGTGCAGGCGTGTCCCCAGCACGGGAACCGTGAGCGTATAGCCCGACACCATGCGAAGGCTGGTGCCCGACAGCCCGTCGTCGAGCACCAGGACACCGGTGTACGCCTCGAAAACCCCGAGCAATAGCAGCGCCACGCTCACCGCCCACGCCGCGCGCAGACGGCGGAACACGCCGGTGAAGAAAGCTGCGATGAGGCAGGCCATCAGTGAGGCGATAAAGAGCGACGCGGCCCAGTTGTGCAGTTGGCGGACGAACAGTCCGCCGCGCTCTCCGAAGCTGATGTCAAGCGCGCTCGCATAGGCCCGCGTCATGACCACCCCGCGCAGGAAGCCGATCGGGCCGCGGTAGGTGACCGTGCTCATCGACGGATCGAAGAACAACGCGAGGTAAACACCTGAGACGATCGTGACGGCCAAGCTGACGAGGACGACCGAGGCCAGCATTCGCAACCAATGGGTCGGAAAGACGCTCTGTACGCGTCGACGTAGGAGCGAGGGCATGCCGCTCTTCCTCAACATCACCTGAATGGCCGGTCATACAGAAGACGTGACGGGACTCGCTGATGTGACATATTCAGGCTGTTAAGGCGATCACCCGACTCTGGCCCGGTGGTTGACCACGCAGCTACCCCGTGTTTGCGTTGCAGCGTCGTCCGCAACGAGTGACCCGAGAGGCGATCACCTGACTCGTGCCCGGTGGACCGCGCCCGCTGATAGGCTGCGGTCGTCCGGATCGCAAACGCCGGCGGGGCGAAGTAGGCGCGGAGGGGCGTATGTCCGAACGCGACGCGTTCGCCAAGCGCGGGCGCTCGCTCGAGGAAGAGTACTTCCGCAAGAGCGAGCAGGAACTGATCGAGAAGCTGCGCAGGCGGGCGGCGGCCGAAGCCGAGCTGCTGCAGTTCGGCGAAAATGCCGGCGTGGCTGACGAGGAGATCCTGCAGCACCTGCGCGAGCTTGGATACATCCCGGAGACGGTGATGCTGCTGCATCTCGTCCCCCTGGTTCAGATGGCCTGGGCCGAAGGGGGCGTCTCCGACCGTGAGCGCGAGCTCATCGTGGAAGCCGCGCGAGCGCGCGGCGTCGAGGCCGGCTCACCGGCCGACCGGCAGCTTGCCGAATGGCTCACGTCGCGGCCGTCCGAGCAGCTGTTCGACCAAAGCCTTCGCGCCGTTCGGGCGTTTCTGCAGGCGCGTCCGGCGGAGGAGCGTGAGGCGAGTCAGCGCGATCTGCTCGCCGACCTCACGGCCATCGCGTCCGCCGAGGGCGGCCTGTTCGGCTTCGGCGCAGTCTCCGCGGAGGAGCGGGCGCTGCTGGCTGCGCTGAGCAGCGAGCTCGAGCGGGCCCACGGACCGGCGAAGCTCGACGACGACGCCGGCCAGTCAGGCGCATAACCGAGCTAGCGAGCGACAATGATGTCCCTCGACGACGTCGCACACCTCGCTCTCGCGCTGCCGGAGGTCGCTGAAGGCGAGCGGCACGGCAATCGCACCTGGTTCGTCGCCGGCAAGGCGTTCGCGTGGGAGCGGCCGTTCGGAAAGGCTGACATCAAGCGGTTCGGCGATGAGACGCCGCCGGACGGGCCGATCGTCGCGATACGCGTCGCCGACCTCCATGAGAAGGAGGCCGTTCTCGCCGCGAACCAGCCAGGTTTCTTCACGATCCCGCACTTCGACGGCTATGCCGCAGTGCTCATCACGCTTAAGAAAGTGCGCCGCCGCGCGTTGGAAGAGGCGCTGCTCGACGGCTGGCTCGCCTGTGCGCCGGCGAGGCTGGCGGAGGAATACCTGAACGCCCACGCTCGACCGTCCTGAAGCAGCTGAGCTCGCCACGAACACATATTCGAGCTGCTCAATCTGGTGTGCATCAGACTTTCTGGCAGGTTTCCGGGCCAAGCTTTGACAAAGAGTTCGATCTTGAGCACGAAGAGCAACGACCCGGTGCCGGTGGAGACGCGGCTGCAGCTGGTGCTCGCGGTTCTCGCGCACGAGCTGACCGTCGCCGAGGCCGCACGTCGGCACGGCGTCTCGACGGAGTCGATCAACCGGTGGCGCAATCGGTTCGTCGATGCCGGCAGGGCGGCGACGGAGGGCGGCATGCCAGGCAAGGCCGGCGCCCGCAGCAGCCTGGTCGAGCGTCGACAGCGCGCCGAGATCCAGGAGCTCAAGCTCGCGCTGGCCGAGGCGAGCGTGCAGCTGCGGATCTGGCAGAAGGGCTCGGAGTACGTCGACCTGGTCCTTCGCCGACCTCGAGGCCCTGATAGCGGCAGCCGAGCTGCCGATCGCGAGGTTCGCCGCCGGGCCACCGCAAGATCGCCGCGATGATGCGCGCCGACGGCCATCAGGCGTCGACTCGACGGTCGAGCGGGCCCTGCGCCGCCGTGGGCTGCTGCTGCCGTGGGGCTTTCGGGCTGATCGCAAGTCCTGGGCGGCGT
>JBKPQM010000006.1:0-9387 GCA_046734095.1 Actinomycetota bacterium
ACGTTCGCGGCCACCGTCTTGAGCCGCAACGGCGACACCGCCTCGCCCAGCGCGTGCCACATGGCGATGCGTCCTTGCATGCCGGCCACCGACGCGAGCGCGAGCACCCCGGTGCAGTCGCCAGCCGCGTAGACTCCCGGCACGTTCGTGCGCGAGACGCGGTCGACCGTGATGTAGCCGCTGCCGTCGACCTCCACGCCCACGTGCTCCAGGCCCAGGTCCTCGGAGTTGGGGAGGGATCCGACGCACATCAGGGCGTGCGAGCCGGCCACCGTGCGACCGTCCAGCAGATCGACCGCCACGCCGTCGTCGACGCGACGCACCGCTCTCGCCCGGGCCTGTTTCATCAGCGCACCGCCCCGGCTGGTGAACACCTGCTCGAGCACCTCGGCCGCATCGGGATCTTCGCCGGGGAGCACGCGGTCGCGGCTCGACACCAAGGTGACCGGAACGCCCAGCTCGCTGTAGCCGCTCGCGAACTCGGCGCCGGTGACGCCTGATCCGACTACCACGAGATGCGTCGGCAACTCCTTTAGGTCGTACACGTCCCGCCAAGACAGGATGCGCTCACCGTCGGGGCGCGCGTCGGGCAGCACTCGGGGCGTGCCACCGGTCGCGAGGAGCACGACGTCGGCCTCGACCGTTTCGGTCACGACGCCCAGGTCGTCGAGCACCTCGATCTGGTACGTGCGCCCGGACGACCCAGCGGCGAAGCGGCCCGCACCCGGCACAACGCTGATGCCCTCGCGAACGAGCCGCGAACCGATGTCGTCGGACTGTTGCCGGGCCAGACTCTTGACCCGCTCGTTGACCGTCCCGATGTCCACGGCAACGTCGGCGGAATCGGTCTGCAGACCCAGCCGCGGAGCGTCACGGAACGCGGTGGCCGAGTCACTGGTGGCGATGAGCGTCTTCGACGGCACACAGTCGGTGAGCACGCATGCGCCGCCGATGCCGTCGCGGTCGATCAGGGTGACGTCGGCGCCGAGATCGGCGGCGACCAGCGCCGACTCATAGCCGGCGGGTCCACCGCCGATGATCACGATGCGAGGCACCGGATGCCCTCGCTCTGCGGTCGGGCCTCCTTCCCGCCCCAAGGGGCGGGTCGTCGGCCCGAGCGCGCCTGCGGCGCGCGCTGCTGATTCGCTCCGCAGGCGTCGCTCATGGTGGCAGCGCGCTCACTCACGCTGACATTGTCCCGTGTTTACGGCCTGGTGGGTACGCTGCCCCGACGTGGGGGTTTACGGCGCGTACGGATCGAACATGGATCCCGAGCAGATGCTCGAGCGAGCCCCGCACTCGCCCGCCGCAGGCACGGGCTGGCTCAACGGCTGGCGGCTGACTTTTGGTGGCGAAGATCTCGGCTGGGAGGGCGCACTCGTCACGATTGTCGAGGATCTCGACAGCGCCGTCTTCGTCGCGCTCTATGACGTCTCGCCGTACGACTACGAAATGCTCGACCGCTGGGAAGCCGCCGACACCGGCATCTATCGCAAGATCCACGTGCGGGTGTCCACCCTGGACGGCGACGTGCTGGCGTCGGTCCACGTGCTCAACGCGTACGAAGGCGGACTGCCGTCGGCGCGCTACCTCGGGCTGCTCGCCGATGCGGCCGCCAAGGCGGGCGCGCCCGACGAGTATGTCGCGGAGCTTCGCTCCCGTCCGTGTCAGTCCGCCGAAGTGTGAAGGACGCTTGACATTGCGGGACCGCTGATCATGCTGGGCTACGTTCATCGCGGCGATCGTCTGGTACTCGCGCCGAGCCTGATCTCGAATCAGGTCAGCGCGGCCATCGCGGTGTGAACCATGAACCGCACGCCGACGGCGAGTGCCGACTCGTCGATGTCGAACGTCGACTGGTGCAGGTCGAGCGAGGCCGGCGCACCCGGTGTACGCACACCGACACGAGCTATCGATCCGGGCGCGTGCTCGAGGTACCAGGCGAAGTCCTCGCCGCCCATGCTCTGCACCGTTTCGTCCAGAGCGTCCGGGCCGAAGGCGGCGAGCACCGCGGCCCGCTGTACTTCGACGGCCGTCGCGTCATTGACGACTGGCGGCACGCCGCGTTCGTAAGCCACCTGCACGTGCGCTCCGGTGGGCCGAACGATGTCCTCGATGAGTTCCCGGACGAGCGGCTCGGCGAAATCCCACACTCGATGGTCGAGCATGCGCAGCGTGCCGCGCGCGATGCCCACCGGCGGGATGGCGTTCGGCGCGTTTCCCGCCTCGACCGAGCCCCAGACCAAAGACAGGCTGGCCCGCGGGTCGATCCGCCGGCTGAGCATCCCGGGCAGGTTGGTGATCAGCAGGCCCAGTGCGTAAATGATGTCAGCAGTCAGATGCGGACGCGCTGTGTGGCCGCCGTCACCGGACAGCGCCACGTCGAGCATGTCGCAGGCCGCCGTAACAGGCCCGACGCGTAGACCGATCCGCCCGACGTCCGCGTGGGGATCGCAGTGCAGCGCAAAGATCGCCTCGACGTCCTTGACTGCGCCGGCCGCGACCAGATTGAGCGCGCCGCCCGGCATCCGCTCCTCCGCGGGCTGGAAGATCAGCCGCACCCGTCCGGGCAATTCAATACCGGCGAGTACGGCTGCCGTACCCAGGAGTATGGCGGTGTGAGCGTCGTGCCCACAGGCGTGGCAGGCGCCGGAGACGGTCGACCGGTACGAGACGTTCTTGGCGTCGTTGATAGGCAGCGCGTCAATATCAGCGCGCAGGGCGATCAGCGGCCCATCGTCCCCGATGTCGCATATCACCCCGGTGCCGCCGGCCGGCACGGTCGGCTGCAGGCCGAGGGCATCGAGGCGCTCAACGATGACGGCCGTCGTCCGGTATTCGGCGAATGACACTTCGGGGTGGGCGTGGAGGTCACGGCGGATGGCGATGAGCTCGGACTCGTCGATGTTCACAGGAGCAGACCGTCTCGCATTTCTGTAACGAGCGAGTCGACCACTGGCGCGAGGTCACCGTTGTGCGCCGTGGCGACCGCCCGCTGCCGCTGATAGCTCGCACCCTTCTCGATCAGCACCGGGATCGTCTCGAGTTCGGCGCGGCAATCCAATCGGCGCGCGATCGGCAGCAGGTCCTCGACGAGGTCGACGATCGCGGTCGAGACCGGCTGGACGTTTCCGGTGTTGTCGACCACGATCTCGGCGTCCAGTCCGTACCGGGCCGCCCGCCACTTGTTCTCGCGAACCAGCCAGGGGCGCGGCTCGGGCAGCGTGTAGCCGTGGTCGAGCTGCCGGTCGAATCGCTCGACGAGGCACTGCGCCAGGGCGGCCACGCAGGTGATCTCATCCAAGGTGGGCAGCCCGTCGCAGATGCGCAGCTCGACCGTGCCGAAGCCTGGGTGCGGCCGGATGTCCCACCACACCTCGCGAATCGACTGGATAGCGTGCGAGGAGATCAGCGCCTCCATGTACTTCTCGAAGGCGTCCCATCCGGACAGCTGATACGGCAGTCCCGCCGTCGGCAGTGCTTCGAATACCTTGCTGCGGTAGGACGCCAGCCCGGTGTCGGATCCGATCCAGTACGGGCTTGAGGCCGACATCGCGAGGAAATGTGGGAGATACGCGAGCAACGCGTTGACGATCGGGATTGCCTTGTCCGGCGCCCGAATCCCGCAATGCACATGCACGCCGAAGATCTGCAGCTGCCGGGCCATCCATTGGTTTCGCTCGACCAGCGTCTGGTAACGGACATCCTCAGTGATGCGCTGAGTCGTCCAGTCGGTGATCGGATGGGTGCCCGAGCACATCACGCCCAGGTTGCGCTCGGCGGCCGCTTTGCTTACCTCGGCAACCGTCTGCTCGAGGTCCGCCCGAGCCTCGGCGACGGTCTGACAGATGCCGGTGATCACTTCGACGCACGACTGGAGCAGCTCGTGCTTGGCCTTGGGGTGCTCGCCGTCGCCGTTCGGGGAAATCGCAGCGAGTATGTCATCGGCCGCGCTGGCCAGCTCACGGGTCTCGATGTCGACGAGCTCGAGCTCCCACTCGACGCCCAGGCTGGTACGTCGTGACGAGCAGAAGTCGATGCGCACGCACCGAGGGTATCCGGCCCACGGCACCTCGTGCGGACTCTGCCCCTGTGGCGGTGCCGACTTTTGCCCCTCGGCCGGGGCCACTTTGCCTCTTGGCGGTGCCGACCCTTGCCCCCCGGCCGGCCGACCCTTGCCGCGGCCGGGCCGACCTTGACCCTCGGCCGCACGCTGACTGTGCCGTCCCTCGTCCCGGCCGGGCCGACCTTGCCCCTGGGCCGCACGGTGACTGTGCCGTCCAGCAGCCCGTGCCAGGCCGACCTTGCCCCTGGGCCGCACGGTGACTGTGCCGTCCAGCAGTCCATCAGGGAGCAAAGTCGGCGTTAACGGTCAGCTTCGGATCGACCAGCCGCCGTCCACGTCGATCGTTTGCCCAGTCACCCAGTGTGAGGCGGGCGAAGCGAGCCAGACGATCGCGTCGGCGATGTCGTCCGGCGTGCCCCATCGGCGCTGCGGATGCGCCGCCGCGACGCCAATCCGGGCCGCCTCGTCGGCGTAGCCCGTGTCGACCGGGCCGGGGTTGACGCAGTTCACCGTGATGCCGAGCGGCGCCAATTCCACGGCTAGTGACGGAGTGAGCTGCTGGATCGCGGCCTTTGCCGCGATGTAGGGCAACTCCTTCGGCATCGCGCCGCGATGTTGTCCGGACGAGAAGGTGATCACGCGGCCCTGTTCGCCGACGAAGCCCGCGGCGAATTCGCGCACCAGCAACAGGGTCGCCCGGGCGTTCACCGCGAACGTCGTGTCGAGCTCAGCCGCCGTCAGCTCAGTCAACGACTGCACCGACGAGCGAGCATGGACGGCAAGCAGCACATCCACGCCGCCAAGGGCATCCTCGGCCTGGGCGACCAGCTGCCGGGGCGCATCAGGCACGGCAAGATCGATTGCCAGGTATTGCGGCACTGGCGACTCGGCGTCGTCCGCGCCCCACGGCTGCTCGGCGTCGTGGGCGGCCCACCCGGATGCGAAGACGCGCGCGCCTTCGTCCGCCAACCGCCGGGCCAACGTGTACGCGATTCCGGCCCGACGGCTCACCCCGGTGATCAGGACATGACGGTCGGCGAGCTGCTCCATAACGCCGATCCTGCCTCGTCTGATGCCGAGTTTGCCCTTGGGGTGCACGCTCGGCAGGCCCCTTTGCCCTTGGGATGCACGCTCGGTGGCCTGTTTGCCCCGCGAGTGCACGCTCAGCGCCACCCCCAGCGTGCCGCCGAAGGGCAAAGTGGCCGAGTCGGGCACCCGCCGACGGGCCGCACCACTCCTGGACATTGCCCCCCGAGCGCACGCTCAGCGCCACCCGCAGCGTGCTGCCCAAGGGCAAAGTCGACACCAACCGGCGCCGCACACGCGCAGAGTCGGCCGACGGGACTAGAAGGTGTCGGGTGGGCGGTACGTCCCCCAGACCTCTCGCAGCGCGTCGCAGACCTCGCCGACGGTGGCACGGGCGCGCAGCGCGTCCTTCATCGGGTACAGCACGTTCTCGGACGTCCCGGTCGCGGCGGAGCGCAACGCCGCGAGCGCCTTGTCGACCTGCGCGCTGTCGCGCTCGGCCCGCAGTGCCGCGAGCCGATCGCGCTGTTCGGCCTCGATCGCGGGGTCGACGCGCATCGGCTCGTACGCCTCCTCCTCGTCCAGCGTGAACCGGTTCAGTCCGACGACCACCCGGGATCCGTCGTCGATTTGCTGCGCAATGTCATACGCCGATCGCTCGATCTCGCGCTTCTGGAAGCCCTGCTCGATCGCCGGCACCGCGCCGCCGAGCTCTTCGACCTGGCGCATCAAGTCCGCCACGTCCGCCTCGACAGCGTCCGTCATCGATTCGACGGCGTACGAACCGGCGAAGGGGTCGACGGTCGCCGTCACGTCTGTCTCATAGGCGATGACCTGCTGCGTGCGCAACGCCAGCCGGGCGGCCTTCTCGGTCGGCAGGGCAATCGCCTCGTCGAACGAGTTCGTGTGCAGCGATTGGGTGCCCCCCAGCACGGCTGCCAACGCCTGCACCGAGACGCGGACGAGGTTCACCTCGGGCTGCTGCGCGGTCAGCTGTACCCCGGCCGTCTGGGTGTGGAAACGCAGCATCTGCGACTTAGGGCTCTCAGCTCCGAATCCGTCGCGCATGATGTGCGCCCAGATGCGCCGCGTGGCGCGGAACTTCGCGACCTCTTCGAGAAACGTCGTCCGCGAGACGAAGAAGAACGCGAGCCGAGGCGCGAAGTCGTCGACAGCCAAGCCGGCGTCGATCGCGGCCCGCACGTAGGCGATCCCGTTCGCGAGAGTGAACGCGACCTCCTGCGCGGGCGTGGCCCCGGCCTCGGCCATGTGGTACCCGGATATCGAGATCGTGTTCCACTTCGGGATCTCGGCCTGGCAATAGGCGAAGGTGTCGGTGATCAGCCGCAGCGACGCGGCCGGGGGATAAATGTAGGTGCCCCGGGCGATGTACTCCTTGAGCACATCGTTCTGGATCGTCCCGTTCAACGCGGCGCCGGGGACGCCCTGCTCCTCCGCGACCAGCTCATAGAGCAACAACAGCAGCGACGCCGGGGCGTTGATCGTCATCGAGGTCGAAACCTCGTCGAGCGGGATGCCGTCGAAGAGCAGACGCATGTCGTCGATCGAGTCGATGGCAACGCCGACTTTGCCGACCTCGCCGTGGGCCAAGGCCGAGTCGGAGTCCATGCCCATCTGGGTCGGCAGGTCGAACGCGACGGAGAGCCCCATGGTGCCCGCGTGCAACAGCTGGTGATAGCGGGCGTTCGACTCGCGGGCTGTGCCGAACCCTGCGTACTGGCGCATCGTCCAGGGACGTTGCGTGTACATCGTCGAGTACACACCGCGCGTGTACGGAAATTCGCCCGGCTCCCCCAGCCGGTCGGCGAGCCCGTCGGTGACGTCGCCGGGTCGGTAGACCGCAGCGATCTCGAAACCCGACTCCGCGCGCCGCTCCGCACCCGTGGCGGCGGAAGGTCGTTCCGAGCGCGCGGGCTCCCTGTTCGCTCCCCGGCCGTGATTCATGCCGACAGCGTGCCAGCCACAACTCCGGACGGGCACCGGTTGTGAGCAATTCGGCTGAGCATCGTCTGAGAGCTTGCCAATGGGAGGACACCCGGGCGCCGAATCGTGCGTTGATAGATACGTGGATGTCAGGCACCGCCGGCAGATCCGTGGCGGTGTGTGCTTGGCGCTGCCGGCGCTGGTCGTCGCATTGTGCGCGGCGCTGGGCCTGACCGCGACGACGGCTGCGCACGCCGCGGCCGGTGGTGGTCACGGAAAGGCAGCCGTTGCAGCGGCGCCGCAACGTCCGACGTATGCGCTCGCGCGGGTTCAAGACCCGTTCGGCTTCGACCTGGTCGCCGGCGAGCAGTTGAGCGAGACGTCGCAGGCAACGCGGGAGACCGTTCCACCCGCGCCGCCCTCGCGCCGTGACATTGAGCAGGGGGCCCAACACATCCGGGGACCGCCTGATGGGGAGCGCAGCTAGCACTCGCACCCCATCCAGGCAGGAGACCTTATGACTCGTCACATTGCCGCCCGGAGCACGACCGCTCTGAGCGGCCAGCAATTGATCATGCTGCGCGACATGCTGCAGGAGCAGCGCCGATTCCGGGTCGAGCAGCTCAGCGAACCTCCTCCCCCACTACGAACGATGTCCGCCGCCGAGCTCGAAGTGCGGGAGACCGTCCTGCACGGCGGGCAGCTCGCGTTGGCCGACGTCGAGGCGGCGCTGGACCGCATGCGCAACGGCACTTACGGCAGATGCGTCCATTGCGGTACGCGGCTGCCGGTCGAGCGGCTCGAGGTCGTCCCCCAGGCAGCCTTGTGCATGCCCTGCCAACATCGCGCTGACAACGCGTTGAGTTGACCGTCGCCCCTGCGGAACCTGCCCAGTTGGCGCAGGCCACGGCCTGACATGGCCTAAGCTCCGCGGACGTGACGGATCCCCATGCCGCGGCGCGCTCGGCAGCAACGGCGCTTGCCGAGCGCACCGCCACTGACCACCACGACATTGCCATAGTGCTCGGGTCGGGCTGGGTCCCCGCTGTGGACGCCCTCGGCGATGCCACGCATGACCTGCCGGTGACCGATCTGCCCGGCTTCGCGCCGCCGGCCGTCGAGGGGCACGCCGGGCGCATCCGATCGCTCGAGGTGTCCGGCAAGCGGGTGCTGGCGTTCCTCGGCCGCACCCACCTCTACGAAGGGCGTGGCGTCGAGGCCGTCGTGCACGGGGTGCGGACGGCGGCAGCTGCCGGCTGCCGGACCGTGGTCCTGACCAACGCGAGCGGCGGCTTGCGGCCCGGGTTGTCCGTGGGCGAGCCGGTCCTGATCAGCGACCACCTGAACCTGACGTCTCGGACGCCGCTGGTCGGTGCCGAGTTCGTCGACCTGACCGACCTGTACTCGGCTCGCCTGCGCGGGCTCGTCCATGAGATCGACCCCTCGATCACGGAGGGCGTATACGCCGCCATGGCCGGGCCGCAGTACGAGACGCCGGCCGAGATCCGGATGCTGGCCACCGTCGGCGCCGACCTGGTCGGAATGTCAACGGCGCTGGAGGCGATCGCGGCCCACGCCGATGGATGCGAGGTGCTCGGCGTCTCGCTCGTGACGAATCTGGCGGCCGGTCTGGGCGAACCGCTCGATCACGAGGAGGTTCTGGCCGCCGGACGCGCCGCCGCGACCCGAATGGGCCAACTGCTCGGCAAGGTCATCGAACGCCTGTGAACGTGCTGTTGACGGGAGCCGCCGGGCAAATCGGCGCAATGCTGCGCGAGCGGCTGCCGTCCTACGGCGTGCGGTTGCGGTTGTTCGACCGCGAGCCGCTGGACGGCGGGGTCGCCGGCGACATCGCGGACGCGACGGCCCTCGACGCCGTATTCCCCGGGGTCGAGGCGGTCGTGCACCTGGCCGGCCAGTCAACCGAAGCGTCCTGGCCGTACGTGCGCGAGGCCAACATCGAGGGCACGTTCCGGTTGTTCGAAGCGGCTCGCCGGCACGGCGTACAGCGCGTCGTGTATGCCTCGTCGAATCACGCGGTCGGCTTCACGCCCCGCGGTATCGAGGACCTTCCGGCGGACACGCCGCCGCGTCCGGACACCCTCTACGGGGTGAGCAAGGTATTCGGAGAGGCACTTGGCCGCTACTACGCCGACCGCTACGACATGCAGGTGGCGTGTCTGCGCATCGGTACTTGTGCGACCACGCCACCCGACTACCGGTCGCTGGCGACTTGGCTCTCACCAGGTGACTGCGCACGCCTCGTCCACGCGGCGCTGACGGCGCCTGACCTGACATACGCCCTGGTATGGGGTATCTCGGCGAACACCCGCCGGTGGTGGTCACTGGAC
>JBKPQM010000007.1:0-18584 GCA_046734095.1 Actinomycetota bacterium
AGTCAGCAGTCCCTGGTCGAGTCGCTCAGCGTCGACGCGAGCGCGCTCGTATCCATCCTCAACGACCTGGAGCGACTAGGTCTGGCCCAGCGCCGGCGCGACCCGACGGATCGGCGCCGACACATCGTGGAGATGTCCGGCAGCGGCCGCGAGGCGTTGCACAACGTCGAGCAGGCCGTGTCGCAGGCCGAGGCGGAGCTGTTCGCGGACCTCGACCAGGCCGAGCGCGAGCAATTGCACGAACTGCTCGGCAAGGTGCGCACGATTCCGGAGGACGCCGGCTGCCAGGAAGTGTGCGACGGCGCCTAGGAGGTCGCTGCGGCCTACGCCCAGAGTTGGCCTTCGAGTCTCTCCGCCGCGTGTTGTAGTGAGCCGTCGTACGCGCCCGTCGACAGGTACTTCCAGCCACCGTCGGCCACCACGAACGCAATGTCGGCCGGCTCGCCGACCGCCGCTGCCCGATCAGCGATCGCCAGCGCCGCGTGCAGGATCGCGCCGGACGAGATCCCGGCGAAGATGCCCTCTTGCTCGATCAGATCGCGGGTGCGGCGCAGGGCGTCATACGACGTCACCGAGAACCTCGACGTCAAGATGCTGTCGTCGTAAAGCTCCGGCACGAAGCCTTCGTCGATGTTGCGCAGCCCGTACACGAGCTCCCCGTAACGTGGCTCGGCCGCGACAACCTCCACATCCGGCGCCTTCTCGCGCAGATAGCGACCGGCTCCCATCAACGTGCCGGTCGTGCCCAGTCCGGCCACGAAATGCGTGATCGTCGGCAGATCGCGGAGGATCTCAGGGCCGGTGCCCTCGTAATGCGCCTGCGCGTTCGCCGGGTTGCCGTACTGGTAGAGCATGACCCAGTCCGGATTCTCCGCGGCCAGCTTCTTGGCCATCGCCACCGCCTGGTTCGACCCGCCGGCGGCCGGCGAAAAGATGATGCGCGCCCCGAACATCTCCAGGAGCTGGCGTCGCTCCACGGACGTGTTCTCGGGCATCACGCACACCAGGCCGTACCCGTGCAGCTTGGCGACCATCGCCAGCGCGATACCGGTATTACCCGACGTCGGCTCGAGGATCGTGCTGCCCGGGGTGAGCCGTCCGTCCGCCTCGGCCGCGCGCACCATGTAGAGCGCCGCCCGGTCCTTGATCGACCCGGTGGGGTTGCGGTCCTCGAGCTTGGCCCACAGACGGACAGGCTGCTCGCCGGACCACCGCGGGGACAGCCGGGGCAGGCCGACGAGCGGCGTCTCGCCGAGGGCGTCGATCAGAGAGTCGTAACGGCTCATGTCAGCCGCCAGCCACCGCCGGCAGGATCGTGACCGAGTCGCCGTCCTTGAGCACGGTGTCGAGCGATCCGGTGAAGCGCACGTCCTCGTCGTTGACATACACGTTGACGAACCGGTGCAGGCCGCCGTCGTCCGTGACGAGGCGGCCCTTCAGGCCGGGGTGCGCGCTATCGAGATCGTCGAACAGCGCGGAGAGCGTGTCGCCTTTGCCTTCGACGGATTTGGCGCCGCTTGTGTAATTACGCAGGATGGTCGGGATCTTGACCTCTATGGCCATGGAAGGTCTGCTCCTTGGAAGTCGATGGTGGGTTGCCGGGCCTTCATCAGCGACAGTCGTACTCGACGTCGACCCGCCGGTGCCCGAGCAGTACGCGCTCGATCAGCACGTCATGCATACGACTCCACCACCGTGACCGGTTCCTCGGTAACGACTCCATCCGTGATGCGGAACGACCGGAAGTCGGTCTTGTCTTCCGAGCGCGTCGACACAAGAACGTAGTGCGCATTCGGCTCGGACGCGTACGCGATGTCGGTGCGCGACGGGTAGGCCTCGGTGGCCGTGTGCGAGTGGTAGATGACCACCGGCTCCTCGTCCTGCTCGTCCATCTCTCGCCAGACCTTGAGCTGCTCAATCGAGTCGAAGCGGTAGAACGTCGGCGACCGCTCGGCGTTCACCATCGGGATGTACCGGGTCGGCCGGTCACTGCCTTCGGCACCAGCGACGACGCCGCAGGCCTCGTCGGGCTGGTCCCGCCGGGCGTGCGCGACGATCGCGTCGCGGATGGCCCGGTCGATTGTCAGCACGCGATCAGATTACCTATTGCCGCGGATCCGCGCCTGGACGGCTTAGCCGCGCATGACGACGTGGACCAGCGAATCCTGCAGTGCGGTAAGCCACTGATAGATCGCGCGGAGCTGGGCGTCCGGGTCGGCGGGATCGATGGCGGGATCGTCGTCTTCGGCGACGTCGAGCCGGGTCCCGATGGCCAGTCGCAGGTCGGTGAGCACCGTGAGCCAGCGCTGCGCGGCACCGTCATCCAGATCGACTTCACCCGCGCCGGACGGTAGCTCGGCGCGGCACTCCCCCAGACGCACGGCCCTGTCCTCACGCAGCGACTCCTCGGTCAGCGACCGGTATTCCGCCGCGGCCGTGTCGTCGTCCCGGTACGCGGCCGGGAACAGTCGCTGCCGCACAGGATCCTCGTCGGGCAGCGTCCGCAACGCACCCTCGAGGTCGTCCAGGAGCGTTTCCAGCAAACCGGACTCGACGGACTCGAGGCGGATGCGCGCGTGGCCGCGCCGACGGATGACGCGCACTAGTCCTGCCGCTGGAGGGTCGCCCACAGGCCGTAGCCGTGCAGTGTGTTGACGTCGAGTTCCATACGCTCGCGGGTTCCGCTCGACACAACGGCGCGACCGCGATGGTGCACGTCGAGCATGAGTTTCTCGGCCTTCGGCTTGGCATAGCCGAACACCGTCATGAAGACATGCGTGACGTAGCTCATCAGGTTGATCGGGTCGTTCCAGACGATCGTGATCCACGGCTGATCGGGAGCGACCGACGTTTCGACATCTTCTGCGGGCAGCGTCTTGCCCGCAGTCTTCTGCGGTGGGGACAGCGTGCCGGGCATCACTCCATGGTGGCACGGTCACGCTCTGGTCACGACCCCGTCACCGCACGGTGATTACGATTCGCGGGCGGACGACAACCGGCGGTACACATCGCCGCGAACCCGGACAGCGTGGGCTGGCCGGATCCGCTGCCCCGGGTGTCCCGATCACGGGTGTCGTGCGGGTCTCCGCGTTGCGTCGTGTCTAATCGGCCCACATGAGCACCGGGTTGTTGACCGACCGCTACGAACTCACCATGCTCGACGCCGCCCTGCGCGACGCCACCGCGGAACGTCAGTGCGTGTTCGAGGTCTTTGCGCGCCGGCTGCCGGAGGGGCGCCGCTACGGCGTCGTGGCCGGCGCGGCTCGCTTGATCGAGGCCGTCTGCGACTTCACGTTCGACGAGGCGACGGTCACCTGGCTGCACGACCAGGGCGTGATGAGCGAAGATGCCGCCGCGTTCTTGGCCGGCTACCGCTTTGCGGGCGACATCGACGGCTATCCCGAAGGAGAGCTGTACTTTCCGTACTCCCCGATATTGACCGTGTCCGGCACGTTCGCCGAAGCCGTCGTGCTCGAGACGCTCTCGCTATCGATCCTGAACCACGACTCGGCTATCACCTCGGCCGCCGCCCGCATGGTGAGCGCCGCCGAGGGGCGTCCGATCATCGAGATGGGTTCGCGCCGTACTCACGAAGTGGCGGCGATCGCCTCGGCGCGGGCGGCGTACCTCGCCGGGTTCGCGTCGACGTCGAATCTGGCAGCGGGCGATCGCTTCGGGATACCGACCGCGGGCACGGCAGCACACGCATTCACGCTCCTGCACGACGACGAGGCGGCCGCTTTCCGCGCGCAGGTGGCCGCGCTGGGCAGTGGCACCACGTTGCTCGTCGACACCTACGACCTGACGACCGGCATCGCTCGAGCGGTCGAGGTCGCCGGGCCGTCGCTCGGCACGATCCGCATCGACTCGGGCGACCTCGGCGTGCTCGCGCGGCAAGCGCGCAAACAGCTCGACGAGCTAGGGGCGACCAACACCCGCATCCTCGTCAGCGGCGATCTCGACGAGTACGCCATCGCCGCTCTGGCCGCCTCCCCGGTCGACGCCTACGGCGCCGGTACCGCCGTCGTCACCGGATCCGGAGCGCCGACCGCCAGCATGGTGTACAAGCTGGTCGAGGTGGACGGGCGGCGGGTGGCGAAGCGGTCCGAACACAAGGAGACGACGGGCGGGCGTAAGACTGCACTGCGCGTGCACAAGGAAACCGGTACAGCGGTGGAGGAGGTGATCGCCGTCGGTCCGGTGCCCGAACTCGGCCCGCACGACCGGTTGCTGCAACGTCCGCTCATGCGCGGTGGTGCGCCGGTGACCGATCTGCCCTCGCTGGACGACTCGCGCGATCACCTGCGCCGGGCGATGGTCACGCTGCCCTGGGACGGCCTGAAGCTGTCCCGCGGCGAACCGGCCATTCCGACGCGCATCGTCACTGGCAACTAGTGTCATAGCCGTGAGCCGAGCCGTCATCGTGGCAGACGTCCAGAACGACTTCTCGGAGGGCGGGTCGCTCGCCGTAACGGGCGGCAGTGAGGTCGCCCGGGCGGTCAGCGTGCGACTTGCCGAGGGCGGGTACGACCATGCGGTGGCTACTCGCGACCACCACATCGACCCGGGCCGGCACTTCTCGGAACACCCCGACTTCATCGACACCTGGCCGCCGCACTGCCGAGTCGGGACGTCCGGCGCGGAGCTGCACCCGTCACTCGACACGTCGCACATCGAGGCGATCTTCGACAAGGGCGAGTACCGCGCGGCCTACTCGGGCTTCGAAGGCGTCCGCGACGGCGTTTCGCTCGCCGACTGGTTGCGCGCGCACGGCGTCGACACACTCGAGGTTGTCGGCCTCACAACGGACCACTGCGTACGGGCCACCGCGCTGGACGCTGTCGCGGAAGGGTTCGCCACGACGGTCCGGCTGGATCTCACGGCCGGGGTCGCGCAGTCGACCGTGGACGCCGCGCTGAGGCAACTGCGGGACGCCGGCGTGACACTCGTCGGCCAGCCGATCGTCCGCCCGAGCTAAGCGCTGAACTCAGCTTCGTTGAGTGGGGCGTTGTCCGTCGAGTGGTGCGCTACAGCGCACCACTCATCCACTAACGCACCACTCAACGTGAAGGCGTAAGTGAGCGGGTCTGACCGGCGTGCGCCTCGGCTTTCAATCGCTCGAGCAGGTGGGGGTAGTGGTATTCGAAGGCCGGCCGCTCGGAGCGGATGCGCGGGATGAACGTGAAGTTGTGCCGCGGCGGCGGGGAGGATGTAGCCCACTCGAGGGAGTTGCCGTGCCCCCACGGGTCGTCGGCGGTGGCGATCTCACCGTAACGGTAGGACTTGTAAACGTTGTAGAGGAACGGCAGCATCGATGCGCCGAGGATGAACGCGCCGATCGTCGAGACCGTGTTCAGCGTGGTGAACCCGTCGCTGGGCAGGTAGTCGGCGTAGCGGCGAGGCATGCCCTCGTTGCCCAGCCAGTGCTGGACGAGGAATGTCGTGTGGAATCCGAGGAACGTCAGCCAGAAGTGCAGCTGGCCGAGCTTCTCGTCCAGGTAGCGGCCGGTGTATTTGGGGAACCAGAAGTAGATGCCGGCATAGGCGGCGAACACGATCGTGCCGAACAGCACGTAGTGGAAGTGCGCCACCACGAAGTAGGTGTCCGACACATGGAAGTCGACCGGCGGGCTCGCCAGCAGCACGCCGGTCAGCCCGCCGAAGAGGAACGTCACGATGAAGCCGATGGAAAAGAGCATGGGTGTCTCGAACGTGACCGAGCCGCGCCACATCGTCCCGATCCAGTTGAAGAACTTCACGCCGGTGGGCACCGCGATCAGGAACGTCATGAGGGAGAAGAACGGCAGCAGCACCGCGCCGGTGGTGAACATGTGGTGCGCCCAGACGGTCAATGAGAGCGTGGCGATGCCGAGCGTCGCGAGCACCATGCCGGTGTAGCCGAACAGCGGTTTGCGGCTGAACACCGGGATGATCTCGGTGACGATGCCGAAGAACGGCAGCGCGATGATGTAGACCTCGGGATGACCGAAGAACCAGAACAGGTGCTGCCACAAGATCGCGCCACCGTTGGATGCGTCGAACACTTGCGCGTGCAAATGCCGATCGGCCCACAACACGAGCAGGGCGGCGGTCAGGATCGGAAAGGCCAACAACACGAGCAGGCTGGTGACGAGGATGTTCCAGACGAAGATCGGCATCCGGAACATCGTCATGCCCGGCGCGCGCAGCGTGAGCACCGTCGTCGTCATGTTGACCGCGCCGAGGATGGTGCCCAGGCCCGAGATGGCCAAGCCGATGATCCACAAGTCGGTGCCCGACCCGGGCGAGTTGATCTGGCTGTTCAGCGGCGCGTACAACGTCCAGCCCGCATCGGCCGCTCCGCCGGGCGTAATGAACCCAGCCGTGGCCGTCACCGCGCCGAACAGGTACAGCCAGTACGAGAAGGCGTTCAGCCGCGGGAACGCGACATCGGGTGAACCGATCTGCAGCGGCAGGACGAGATTGGCGAACGCGAACACCAGCGGCGTGGCGAAGAACAGCAGCATGATCGTGCCGTGCATCGTGAACAACTGGTTGTACTGCTCGGGCGAGAGGAACTGCATGCCCGGCCGGGCCAGCTCGGCACGCATCAGCAGCGCCATTAGGCCGCCGATCATGAAGAACACGAACGACGTGACGAGGTACATCCGGCCGATGAGCTTGTGGTCGGTGGTGCGCAACAACTGCCCGAGCATCGACCCCTTGGCGGGCTGGTGCGCGGGGAACGGCTGGCTGACGATGGGCTGCGGCGCGATGGTCACTGCGTCCGGCGGCCCGGCCGCCGGCTCGGCAGTCGTGGTCAACGTGCCTCCACTCGGTGCGCTGGTGCTCGCCCAGCGGCACCGGGCGGCCGCTTTGGAGAATAGCCAGGCGGTGTCGGGCTCAAGCCAGCGGGCGTCGGGTCGCTGACACCCGACCGACAGTCATCGTCCGGTTACCTGCATTTCACCTTTCGGTCGCGTCATGCACAGAATGACGTCGTCCGGTCTGGTGATGGTCATCGCGTGAGAGTCGCGCTCGTGGCGGAGACGTTCACGCCGGCGGTGAACGGAGTGGTCAACTCCGTTGTCCGGGTCGCCGGCGCCCTGGCCGCCCGAGGACACGAGCCGGCCGTTGTCGCGCCCAGCGGTGCCGCGTTCATGGTGGACGGGTATTGCGTCAACGTCGTGCGCGTACCCGCCATCGGGGTTCCCGGTTACCGAGGGCTACACATGGCTCGCCCCGGACTCGACCTACGGACGGTGCTGCGCGACCTGGCACCGGATATCGTCCATCTCGCGTCGCCGGCCGTCCTCGGGCACTCCGCGGTCCGAGCTGCGAATGCCCTGGACATTCCGTCGGTGGCGGTATTCCAGACCGACCTGTCCGGATTCCTGCGCCGGTACCACCTGCGGGCCGCCAGCCCGGCGCTGTGGCGGTGGCTTCGTCGGCTGCACAACGCCGCGGACGCGACGCTCGTACCGTCCAGCACCACTGGCTACCAGCTGCGCCGCCACGGCATTGGCGCCCTGCGGCTATGGTCGCGGGGGGTCGACGGCGATCTGTTCCGCCCGTCCCGGCGTGACGAGGAGCTGCGTGATTCGCTCAGCGGTGGCGCGCTCGGCACCATGATCGTCGGGTATGTCGGACGGCTGGCCGCCGAGAAGCGAGTCGAGGCCTTGGCGCCGATCTCGAAGCTGGCCGGCGTGTCGATGGTGGTGGTCGGTGACGGTCCGCGGCGGCGGCGCCTATCCCGGATGATGCCCGAGGCGCACTTCCTGGGGCTGCGCCGCGGCGAGGACCTGGCTCGCATCGTGGCCAGCCTCGATCTGCTCGTTCATCCGGGCGCCGATGAGACGTTCTGCCAGGTCGTGCAGGAGGCGCTGTGCTCAGGCGTCCCCGTCATCACGGCCGCGGCCGGCGGCCCGCTCGACCTCGTGCGGCACGGCGAGAACGGCTGGCTGTGGGCCGGCGGCGACCCGGACGTACTGGCGGCTCAGGTCGCCGCGGTCCGGGAGGACCGGCCGGCCCTGGCGTCGGCCCGCGACCGGGCCCGGCCATCGGTGGTGCACCGCACGTGGGACGTGATCGTCGACGAGCTGCTCGGACACTATGCGCGCGTGCTGGCCGCCCGGAGCGTCGAAGCGCCCGTGGTCGCGCTCAAACCGGTGCGGCTGGCTCGGCTACGTGGGCGAGCCTCATGACCGGCCGGGCGGCAACGTGATGCGCTCGTGAGGATCGTCCAGCTGGCGAACTTCCACACCGCGACATCCGGCGGGCTGCGCGTTGCGGTCGATACGCTGCGCGCCGGATACCAGGATGCCGGCCACCAGTGCACGCTGATCGTGCCCGGCGCGTCCGATGACCACGGCGGCGAGATCTGGACGCTGCGCTCGCCGGCGCTCCCGAACGGCACCGGATATCGGATCATCCTGCGACGCCGGGCCGTGCTACGGCTGCTCGATCAACTGCGGCCCGACGTGCTCGAGGTGCACGACAAGGTGCTGCAGCAATGGATCTGGACGTGGTCGCGGAGCCGGCAAGTGCCGGTGGTTGCCTGGTCGCACGAACGGCTGGACCGGACGCTGCCCATGCTGATGCCGTTCGTGCCGGCTAGGTGGTCTCGGTGGGCCACGGCCGGCCTGGCCGCTCGCGTGGCCGAACGTTGCGACGTACTCGTCGCGTGCTCGCAGTTCGCCGCCGATGAGTTCGGACCGGATGCGAGGGTCCGGATCGTGCGACTCGGCGTGGATCTGGCGGCGTTCTGGCCGGCCGTGGAGGGGCCGCGGCACGTGGAGGGGCCGCGGCACGTGGACGGGTCGCGGCACGTGGACGGGTCGCGGCGCGTGGACGGGTCGCGGCGCGTGGACGGGTCGCGGCACGTGGAGGGGTCGTCGGCTGTGGGCGCGCTGTCGCCCGCGCCAAAGCTGCGCCTGGTGCTCGCGGCGCGGCTCTCTCCGGAGAAGCGCCCCGACATCGCGATTGATGCCTTGCACGTGTTGCGTGAGCGGGGCGTGGCGGCTGAGTTGACCGTGTTGGGCCACGGACCGCGGCATGCGGCACTCGCCCGGCAGGCAGCCGATCTGCCCGTGCGCTTCACCGGGTACCTGACCAGCCGCCACGCGGTGGCAGCGGAACTGCGAGCCGCCGACGTTGCGCTTGCCCCGGCCCCGGCTGAGACGTTCGGGCTGGCCGCGCTGGAGGCGCTGGCGTGCGGAACGCCCATCGTCGCGCACCAGGGCGCGGCGCCGGCCGAGGTCGTGACGCAACATCCGGGCTCCGGCTTGGTAGCTCCAGGTCAGCCGGTTGCCTTCGCCGAGGCCGCGTTGCGCCTCGCCGCCGCTCCGTCGGGTATGCGCCGGCACGCCGCTCGTCGGGCCGCCGAGGCCTACCCCTGGTCAGCCACGATCAAGGCCATGCTCGACGTGCACGCCGAACTCGCGGGCGGCTAGCCCGTTGATCATCTCCGGTAGAGCCGCGAAATTTCGCAGGAAAACCCGAGATCACCAAGGGCGTTCTGGAAGGCTCGGGCTGGCTGCGGGCAACGCGCCGCCGCGGGCGGACTGGCTAGGTTGGGGCCGGCTGCCGCGTGCGGATCAGCGCGAAGGCGAACACGGCGGCCACGAGAGCGCTGGCGCCCAACGCCACATCGGTGATCGCCACGGCATGGGCCGAGGCGTGCACGCCCGGCCCGTGTACAAGTGTCAGGTACAGCGTGCCCAGAGTCGCGACGCCGACGACCTGACCGAGCTGGAACACCGTGACCAGCACGCCACTGGCATCAGCCGCGTCGGCGAGCGGGACATGGGTCAGCGCCACCGTCAGCATCGGACTGAACGCCAACCCGAGGGCGAGACCGAGTACGAACAGGTCGGCCTCGAGAGGCAGGCCGCCGCGACCGCCGCCGCGCAGGATCGCGGCCAGCAGCAGGTAGCACACGGCCGCGGCGACCAGCCCGAGCGGCATGTTGCGCGCATGCCAGCGGGCCGGCAGCATCCGCCAGGTCAACCCGGTGGCGGCGAAGCCGATCGCCGCGGGCGCGAACACCAACCCGGCCCGGGCCGGGCTCTCTCCCAGCCCGGACTGCAGATGTAGCGCCATGCTGAACAGGTAGCCGGCGTAGTTGATCAGCGCGACGAACAGCGCGGCGGCCCCGGCGAGCAGCCCCGGCGCGCGCAGCACCCGTCCGGACACCAGCGGGGAGCCGCCCCGCGCCGCCACCGACCGTTCCACGGCCACGAACGCCCCGAACAGCACCACGCTCGCCGCCAGCGAGACCCAACCCCACGCCGGCCAATGCTCCTCGTGACCCAGAACGAGGGGCACGACGAACAGCAACACTGAGAGCGACAGCAGCGCCACGCCCCCCGGGTCGAGCTGACGAGCCGCCTCACCGTGGTCGCCCGGCAGGTGCCGGCGCGCCCAAACCAGCAACGCGACGCCGATCGGCACGTTCACGAGGAACACCGGGCGCCATCCAGTGCCGAGCAGATCGGCACTGACCACGACGCCACCGAGCACCTGCCCCACAACCGCGCCGCATGCGATCACCGCCGAATAGAGCGAGAGTGCCCGGGCTCGGGCCGAGGCGGCGAACGTGCGCTGGATGAGGCTCATCACCTGCGGCATCATCAGCGCGGCGGCGGCCCCCTGGATGAGCCGGAACGTCACGAGCGATGCGGTATTCGGCGCTAACCCGCACGCAAGTGACGCCACAGTGAATCCGGCGAGTCCCGTGCGGAACACGCGACCGTGCCCGAGCCGATCACCGAGGCGAGCGCCGGTGATCAGCAGCACCGCGTAGCTGATCGTGTAGCCGGCGATGACCATCTGCAGGCCGGCACCGGAGGCGTTCAGATCGGCGCGGAGCGTCGGGGCGGCGACGTTCACGATCGAGACGTCGAGGATGGCCATGAACTGGCCGATCAACAACACGGCCAGCACCCCGCCCGGGCTGGCCGCGCGACGGGCACGGGTGAGCGGCGACACGATTGTGGCCGTAGCGGCGCTCACGCCAGTTACCATTCCCTGCGGGTCGGACAGTTTTCCGGCGTCGTTCACAAACTCGACCGTGCGACCGGCACCAGACGCGTGATTAGAGCCCGCTGGTCCTGGTACTGCGACTACCTGCAACGGTGCATCATCGGAAGATCACCGTTTTGGCGCCGTTGAGCAGAATCCGGTGCTCGAGGTGCCATTGCACCGCCCGCGCGAGCGCGATCGCCTCGAGGTCGCGTCCTACACTCGCGAGCTGCGGCGGGTTGAGCGTGTGGTCGACGCGGGCCGTTTCCTGCTCAATGATCGGACCCTCGTCGAGGTCGGCCGTCACATAGTGGGCGGTCGCGCCGATCAGCTTGACGCCACGATCGAATGCCTGGTGGTAGGGGCGGGCACCCCGGAAGCTCGGCAGGAACGAATGGTGGATGTTGATGATCCGGCCGGCCAGTCGAGCGCACAGATCATCCGAGAGCACCTGCATGTATCGCGCCAGCACGACAAGCTCGACGTCGTAGCCCGCTATGAGTTCGAGCAGCGCAGCTTCCTGCCCGGCGCGAGTCTCGGAGGTAACGGGGAGGTGGTGGTAGGGGACGTCGTAGGCCTTCGCGAGCGGCGCGAAGTCAAGGTGGTTGGAGACGATCGCGGCGATGTCGCCCTGCAGCGCGCCGATCCGCCACCGGTAGAGCAGATCGTTGAGGCAGTGGCCCTGACGCGACACCATAACCAGCAGCCGCGACTTCACCGCGTCGTCGTGCAGTTCCCAGACCATGCCGAACCGCACCGCGACGGCGCCGAAATCCGCCGGCCGGTCGCCCTCGAAATGCACCCGCATGAAGAACTTGCCGGTGACCGGATCGGCGAATTGCTGACTGTCCAGGATGTTGCAGCGACGCTCGGCCAGGAACCCTGACACGGCATGGACGATGCCGATCCGGTCGTCACACACCAGGGTCAACACGAAGCGGGGCACGGCCCCATCCTGGTACCTGCTGATAACCGCTGGCACGTTGTCGGCACTGAGCGATCTACTAGCTGACTGTGGTGGAAAGTGCGCATGTCAAGGAGCGGCGCCACGAACTGGCCGACTTCCTGCGCAGCCGTCGAGAGCGAGTCACTCCGCACGACGTCGGCCTGGCCCCCGGGCTGCGGCGGCGCACTCCGGGGCTCCGGCGCGAAGAAGTCGCGCAGCTGGCCGGCGTGGGCGTCACGTGGTACACGTGGCTCGAGCAGGGCCGGCCCATCAACGTCAGCGTCCAGGTGCTCGACGCCATCGCCCGCGTGCTGAGCCTCGGACCGGCCGAGCGATGGCACCTCTACCGGTTGGCTAACGTACCGGGCATTCCGCTCGGCGACGACAGCGAGACACTGCCAGACGACGTCCCCGAGGTACTCGACGCGCTCGAGCCGCTGCCGGCCTGCGTTTACAACGGCAAGTACGACCTGCTGGCGTGCAACAAGTCCTACGCGGCGGTGTTCCCCCAAGCGCTCACCGCCACCGGCCGCGAGCGCAATGCCTTATGGCAAAGCTTTGCGTTGGGCAATTGCCCCCTGCCGGACACCGGCGTGTTGGCGCACATGGTCGCGACCCTGCGGGCCAACTACGCCCGGCACATCGGAGAACCGGAGTGGACTCAGTTCGCCGAGCAGCTGTGCGCCGCGAGTGACGAGTTCGCTGCGTTGTGGGCCCGCCACCAGGTGGCGGAGCCGGTTCCGCAGATCAAGTCCTTCATCTGCCCCGACGTCGGTCAGCTCGACCTGCGCACGTCCGGCTACGGGGTTACCGGCATGCCTGAGACTCGGATGATCGTCTACTTGCCGGCCAGTCCAGCCGATGCCGCCAAGATCGAGCGGCTGCGGGCCATGGCCGCCGGCCGCCAGCAGGTGTCAGCGGCCAGCTGACCGGCTCGCTGGCGTCGCCTCGCGAGGCCCGGCGCGCTGCCTGCCGTGCTGCGCCTCGCTGACACGGGGCATGATCTGAGCGTGAGCTCGCCCCACGACGACCTGGATGCGCGCGTCCGGCAGGCGCTCGCCCGCCTGCCCTTCAGCGCGGACCCGCACGAGCCCGAGGATCTGCTCAGCCTGTTCGACGCGATGGCCGCGAGCCGGCACATCGACATCGAGGCGCGCCGGATGCGCCAGCGGGGCCAGGGCTTCTACACGATCGGTTCGGCCGGGCACGAGTCGAACGCGCTCGTCGCCGGCGCGCTGCGTCCGACGGATCCGGCGCTGCTCCACTACCGATCCGGCGCGTTCTATCTGGCCCGCTGCATGCAGGCGGGGCGCAAGCTCGAGGACGGCATCCGGGACATCCTGCTCGGGATGATGGGCGCCTTGGAGGATCCGGCGTCCGGCGGGCGGCACAAGGTGTTCGGCAACGCCGATCTCGCGATCATTCCGCAGACGTCCACCATCGCCTCGCACCTGCCTCGAGGGGTGGGCGTGGCCTTCGCGATCGGGCGTGGCCCCCGGCTGGGCGTGTCGCTGCGGTGGCCGGCCGACGCGGTGGCGGTCACGAGCTTCGGCGATGCCAGCCTCAACCACTCCACGGCGGTCGGTGCGCTCAACACGGCCGGGTACATCGTCCGGCAAGGTCTTCCGCTGCCGTTGCTGCTGGTCTGCGAGGACAACGGGCTGGGTATCTCGGTGCCTACTCCGCCGGGCTGGGTGGCCGAGGTCGCGGAGCGTCCCGGCATCGAATACATGGCTGCGGACGGCGAGGATCCGGACGCGGCGCGCGCAACGGCGATGCTGGCCGCATCGTACGTACGCACGAAGCGACGACCGGCGCTGCTTCACCTGCGCACGGTGCGCTTCCTGGGGCATGCCGGCACGGACGTCGAGTCGGCCTATCGGTCCTCCACGGCGATGAGGACCGACGAGGAACGCGATCCACTCATCGCCCTCGCCCGGAGAATCGGGTCGGCGGACGTCGCGGCTCGCTACGACGAGATCGGGTACATCGTCCGCGCACTGGGCGAGAGCCTGCTCGGCGTCCGTACGCACGTGTCGGCTCGCACTGTCGTCGAGCCGATGGCGCCGCGTCGCGCCGATGTCATCGCATCCGAGGCCGGGCGCGTCGCCGACGCCGATGTGCGGCGGGAGGTGTTCGCCGGGCGGGTGCCCGAGCAGGCCGGCGAGTTGACCCTGGCCCAGGCGATCAACGCCGCGCTGACCGACGCGCTCGCTGCCCGCCGCGAACTGCTCGTCTTCGGAGAGGACGTCGGGGTCAAGGGCGGCGTGTACGGCATCACCCGCGCGCTGCAGAACAGGTTCCGGGCGACCCGGGTGTTCGACACACTGCTCGACGAGCAGGCGATCCTCGGTCTGGGCCTGGGCCTCGGCGTCAGTGGGTTGCTGCCGATGCCCGAGATCCAGTACCTCGCCTACCTGCACAACGCGGAGGACCAGTTGCGCGGCGAGGGGGCGAGCCTCCGCTTCTTCTCGAACGGCACGTTCACCAACCCCATGGTCGTGCGCATCGCCGGACTGGCGTATCAAAAGGGCTTCGGCGGTCACTTCCACAATGACAACGGGCTGGCCGTGCTGCGCGACATCCCCGGGCTCGTACTCGCCGTTCCGGCGCGTCCCGAGGACGCCGGACCGATGCTGCGCAGCTGTATCGCCGCAGCCGCCGCCGACGGGCAGGTCAGTGTGTTCCTCGAACCGATCGCGCTCTATCACGAACGCGACCTGCTCACTCCGGGCGACCGTGGATGGCTCGGGCCCTACTCAGTGACCGGGCACATCCCGATCGGCAGCGCTCAAACGCACACGGCCGGCTCGGATGCCACCGTGCTGACATTCGGCAACGGGCTCCGGATGAGCCTGCGGGTAGCGGCGCTGCTGGCCGACGAGGGCCTGCGGCTGCGCGTGGTCGATCTGCGCTGGCTGATGCCGCTGCCGGTCGACGACATACTGCGTGAGGCCGACGCCACCGGCCGGGTGCTCGTCGTGGACGAGACCCGGCACAGTGGCGGCGTCGGCGAAGGCATCGTCACCGCGCTCGTCGAGCGGGGCTTCGCCGGGCCGATCGTCCGGGTCGCCAGCCGTGACAGCTACATACCGCTCGGCGATGCCGCCAACACGGTGCTGCTCAGCGAAGACGACATCGAGCGCGGCGTCCGCCAACTCCTCGCCTGATCGGTTCCGTTGAGTGGTGCGTTACTCGTCGAGTGGTGCGTTGGACCGCACCACTCGACCGAGAACGCACCACTCGATGAATTACGACGCGGGGCGGAGGATGCCGAGCAGGCCGTGCGCCTCGTCATCCGGCCCGGCGCTGAACCAGACTGCGTCCGGGCCGCCGGCTATGGCGTCGCCGACCTGCAGACCCCACAGCCCGTCGATCGCGAGCGGGTGGTTGTCGGTGCCGCGCAGCAGGCCGAGCACCTCGCCGGTGTTGGGGTCGAACGCGTGGATGCGCCCGTCGCCGAAGTTGCCGACGAGCAGGTCACCGCCGAACCTCCCGAACGACGACGGTGCGATCGTCATGCCCCAGGGCGAGTTGAGCACGCCGTGCGTCGCGAACCGCTTCACGAAAGCGCCCGAGGTCGAGTACACGTCGATGAAGCCGTGAGCCGGACCGGCGACGTCGTCGTGGCGGTCGGCGTCCTGCTTCGCGTAGGTCACGAAGACCTGCCCGTTGATCGCGGCGACGTTGAACGGTGCGTAGTCGCTCGGGAGTCCGGGATCGGTGAACCCGGCGCCGGTGACCGGAGCGAACTGCCCGTTGAACACGTCCACGCTGTTGTTGTGGAAGTTGGCGGCGAGCAGTAGCGGTCCGGACGGACTGTGCACCAGCGCGAGTCCCTTGTAGACCGCGTCGGGCGTGGCGGCCGCCTGAGTGGTGGCGGCACCGCCGGCCCACGCCGAGAGCACCCCGTTCTCGCTGGCGAACATGAACGCGGCCGGCGTGGTCGTGCCCGGAACCAGGAAGTCAGTGGGGTTCGTGGTTTGGACGTCGTTGAAGACCTGCCCCGTCGGCGCTCCACCCGCGACGGCCGGGTGGACGTTCGGATTCTTCACCACCGGCGTCTCGGGGTGGCCGACCGCGCCGGAATACAGCGTCGTGACGTCCGCACCGTTGTCGGAGACCCAGATTGGTGTGTTCGGCCCGCGCGACATGCCCCAGGCGTTGATCAACTGGTCGTCCTGCAACTGTGCGACGCCGGCCTGGTCGGATACCAGGTTCTCCTGCACGTACTTGCCGCCACCGTCAGCGCCGGCCGGCAGCGGAGAGAGTACGACGGCGGCTGCAGCCGCGGCTCCCACCACCCCGAGCCAGCCCACACGTTTGTGCATTGCGCGCCTCCTCGTGACACGACTGCCCGCTCGGCTGCGAACAGCCCCATCCAAACTACGCAGATGGCGCCCATACGGTTCAGTCGGACCCGGCGCTGGCGCGGCTAGCCTGACGGGATGCGCGTCGCCGTGTTCGCTACGTGCCTCGTCGACGGGTTGTTCCCCGACATCGGCAAGGCAACCGTGCGACTACTCGGCCGGCTCGGGCACGACGTCGACGTGCCGCTGCGCCAGACGTGCTGCGGCCAGATGCACGTCAACACGGGCTATCCCCACGAGGCGTTGCCGCTGGTGCGCAATCACGTCGAGACCTTCCTCGACTACGACGCCATCGTTGTGCCGAGTGGGTCGTGTGCGGGCTCGATCCGGCATCAGCACGCCGACGTCGCCCGCGAGTTCGGCGACCCGGTACTGCTCGAGGGGGTTGACTTGGTGGCCCGGCACACGTACGAGCTCTCCGAGTTTCTGGTGGATGTGCTCGGCGTGACCGATGTCGGCGCCCACTACCCGCATCGCGTCACGTATCACCCGACCTGCCACTCGCTGCGGCTGCTGCGCGTCGGCGATCGACCACTGCGGCTGCTGCGCGAGGTTCGGGGCATCGATCTCGTCGACCTGCCCGATGCCCAGTCGTGCTGCGGATTTGGCGGCACGTTCGCATTGAAGAATCCGGACGTGTCCACGGCGATGTTGGCCGACAAGATGTCGAACGTGCTGGCTAGTCGCGCCGAGGTGTGCTGTGCCAGCGACGCCTCTTGCCTGATGCACATCGGCGGCGGGATGTCCCGGCTGAACACTGGCGTACGAACCGTGCACCTCGCCGAGATATTGGCGTCATGACCACCCATTTACAGGGCCGGCCGTTCCCGGCCGCGGCGCGGGAGGCGCTGGCTGACACACAGCTGCGGCGCAACGTGGGGCAGGCGACGGCCACTATCCGGGCGAAGCGAGCGTCTGTCGTCGCCGAGCTGCCGGATTGGGGCCAACTGCGGGCCGCGGGCGCGTCAATCAAGGACCAGGTGCTCGCGAACCTCGACGGGTATCTCCTCGAGCTCGAGGAGCGCGTGATCGTACGGGGCGGTACGGTGCATTGGGCACGTGACGCCGATGAAGCGAACCGCATTGTGACCAGGCTCGTCCGTGACGCCGGGGCAACCGAGGTCGTGAAGGTCAAGTCCATGGCCACCCAGGAGATCGGCCTCAATGAGGCGCTGGCCCGGGCCGGTATTACCGCGTACGAGACCGACCTGGCCGAGCTGATCGTCCAGCTCGGGCATGACTCGCCCAGCCACATCCTGGTGCCGGCCATTCACCGGAATCACGCCGAGATAAGGGAGATCTTTCTCCGTGAGATGCCGGACGTCGCGGCGGACCTCAGCGACGAGCCGGCCGCGCTGGCCGAAGCAGCCCGCAAGTATCTACGGCAGAAGTTCCTGACCGCGTCCGTGGCGATCAGCGGGGCCAACTTCGGGGTGGCCGAGACCGGTACCCTCGCGGTCGTCGAGAGCGAAGGCAACGGGCGGATGTGCCTGACGTTGCCGCACACGCTCATCACGGTGATGGGCATCGAGAAACTCGTGCCGACCTGGCGCGACCTCGAAGTCTTCATGCAGCTGCTCCCCCGCTCGTCCACCGGCGAGCGGATGAACCCGTACACGTCGATGTGGACGGGTGCCGTCGAAGGGCAGGCGTTCCACCTCGTCCTGCTCGACAACGGCCGCACGGCAACACTGGCCGACCCGCGCGGACGGGCTGCCCTGCGCTGCATCCGATGCTCAGCCTGCCTGAACGTCTGCCCGGTGTACGAGCGCACCGGCGGGCACGCCTACGGTTCGGTGTATCCCGGGCCGATCGGCGCGGTGCTCTCGCCGCAGCTCACCGGTGTCGCCGCGAATCGCACGTTGCCGTTCGCGTCGACACTGTGCGGCGCCTGCTACGACGTCTGTCCGGTCGCCATCGACATCCCCGCGATGCTCGTGCACCTGCGGGCGAAGGCGGTCGAGTCGAAGGGACGCACCCCGGAGCGGGCCGCGATGGCCGCCGCCGCCTGGACGATGAGCGACTCGACGCGCTGGTCCCGCGCGCTGCGGGCCGCTCGGCTCGGCCGCTGGCTGCGCGGACGCCGCGCGCTACCGCCGCCACTCTCGGCCTGGGTGCAGGCGCGCGATCTGCCCGAACCGCCTCGCCAGACGTTCCGCGACTGGTGGGCCGGAGGCGGCCGATGACTGTCGTCGCGATGAGCGCGAATTGGGCCGGATTGGAGCACCTATGAGCGCCCGGGACGAGATCCTCAGCCGGATCCGGGG
>JBKPQM010000008.1:0-13794 GCA_046734095.1 Actinomycetota bacterium
TAGACCACCCCGGTTCCGGTCTCGAAAGCGTGCGCCTGGAACTCGCCGAACGGAGTCGGGAGAGGCACGCGGGCGACCTCGTGCGGTACGGAGTCGTCCGGCTCGGCCGGTGCAACGGCCATCGCTCCCACCCCCTTGCTCTCCTGTGCGGTATCCACGGATATGGTCGCATCCTCTGACCTGAGGAGGGTGCCGCGTGCGTGCCGGTCGCCGGCTGCTGTTCGTGGCGCCCCAGCAGGTCGGCGTGACAGCGGTCGAGGTGCCCGAGCTGTCGCCCGGCGAGCTCCTCGTCCGCACGCTCTGGTCGGGGATCAGCACGGGGACCGAGCTGCTGGCCTACCGAGGCCTCATCGACCCCGACCTTCCACTCGACGAGCGGATCGGTTCCCTCGGCGGCACGTTCCGCTACCCGTTCGCCTACGGCTACAGCTGTGTCGGCGTCGTCGAGGACTCCCGTGGCGCGGTGCAGACCGGCAGCCTCGTGTTCGCGTTCCACCCGCACCAGGACCGGTTCGTCGTCGCCGAGACCGACACCGTTCTGCTCACTCCGCAGACCGACCTGCGCTCGGCGACCCTGCTGCCCCTCGTCGAGACGGCATTGCAGATCACCTTGGATGCCGGGCCTGTCGCGCACGAGCAGGTCGCGGTCCTCGGTCTCGGCGCGGTCGGTGTCCTCGCTTCGCTGCTCCTGCAGCGGGCCGGGGCGAGGGTTATCGCGGCCGAACCGATGCCGGACCGGCGCGCGGTCGCAGAGCGGCTCGGCGTGACAGCGGTCGCGCCGGAGGAGCTTCCGGCCCGGTTGCCCACCCAGGGGGTACCACTGCTGGTCGAGTTGTCCGGCGCGCCGGGCGCTCTGTCCGACGGCTTGGCGCTGCTCGCGCACGAAGGCACCGCGCTCGTCGGGTCGTGGTACGGCGCGCAGCCCGTGCCGCTTCCGCTCGGCGCCGCATTCCACCGGCGTCGGCTGACCATCCGGTCCACCCAGGTGTCCACGATCCCCGCGTGCCTCACCCCCCGGTGGGACATCGCGCGCCGCCGCCGGACGGCCCGCGACCTGCTCGACGAGCTGCCGCTGTCCGCCTTTCCCGCCACCGAGATCGCCTTCGAGGACGCCCCGTCCGCCTACGAGGCACTCGACCGCCGGACGGCCGGCCTGCTCCACGTGACACTTCGCTACACGTAGCCGGGCAGCGGAGGATTGCCGCATGTACGAGACGGGAACTGCCGCACAAGTGCGCGCCTTCCACGTGATGCCCGGGATGCCGCCCCCGGAAGGGGAGTTGCACTCGCACGACTACCGGCTCGAGGTGGTCGCCCGGCGAGAGGAGTTGGACGACCTTGGGATGGTCGTCGATCTCGACGTGCTCGGCGGAGCCCTGCAAGATGCAGCCAAGGAGGTCGAGGACGCCAACCTCGACAAGATCCAGCCCGGACAGGCGGCCGGGGTGACGGTCGAGCTGTTCGCCCGCTGGCTGCACGGGCGGCTGGCCGAAGCCCTCGGGCCACTGCCCGATGTGACGCTCGCCGTGCGGGTGTGGGAGTCGCCGGTGGCGTTCGGGGGTTACAGCCGCGCGTTGTGAGCCAGTTCTTCGTAGGCGGCAAGGCAGCGCTGGGCGCACGCGTCCCAGCTGAATCGCTCAACCACCAACTCCCGCCCGCGGGCTCCCATCCGCGCCGCTGACGCCCGGTCGGAAAGCAGCTGCGTGATCCGCTCGTGCAGCTCCTCGATGTTGCCCGGCGTCACGAGAAATCCGGTCTCGCCGTCCCTGACGACCTCGGGCAGCGCATCGAGGCGACTGGCCACCACCGGCGTCCCACTCGCCATCGCCTCGAGCACGCTGAGCCCGAGCAGCTCCGACGTCGGAAAGTCGCGCCCGTAGCAGTCACGCTTGACCGTCGGCAGCACGAACACTGCGGCGCGCCGATGCATGACCGCCAGCTCGCCGTCAGATACCGCGTCGGCGAAGGTCACCTGCCGCCCCGACGCGAGCCGGTGCAGGTGCTCGGGGTAATCGCGGGCGGGCGATCTCGGGTCGTGCCCACCAGTGCCTACGACGCTGAGGCGAGCCCCCTCGGGTAACGCCTGGATGAGCCGGTCCACACCCTTGTGCGGGGTCAGCCGCCCGACCGAGAGCACCCCCTCTCGGCGTGCACCCGGCTCAGGTGCGAACCGCCGGATATCGGCGCCGCCGTACACGACGCGCGTCCTGGCCGGCGGGACCTGCAGGACCGCGGCGGAGAACTGCGACACGGTGAGGAACCGGTCGAAGAGCGTGGGCAGCACACCGAGCCACCCACCGCCGCCGAGCCCATGATCTGTGGTCACCAGCCGCTGGCCTCGGGTTCGAGCGGCGAGTGCCGCAAGACGGCTCGGCGCGCTGCGTGTGTGGTGCGTATGCACGATGTCGGCCGCCCGCAGCGCGAAGGCCAGACCGGGGGCGATCGGGTGGGCCGGGTGACCATGGGCGTAGGCCAGCGGCCGGAGGGTGCGGATCCGGAGCCCGGTGGGGTCGACACGAGACCCGGACTCGGGTCCGAACGACACGAGCTCGACGTCGACGTGCTGCGACAACGCCCGGGCCAGCTCGATCGGGTACCGCTCTCCGCCCCCGAACAGGCCACTCGCCCCGAACGGCGTAGGCGCGACGTGGACGATACGCATGTGCTAACAGTTACCCTCGTCACGCTCGGTGATCCACACATTCTCACCGGCGGTTATCTCTACCACCGGCGGATGGCAGCGCTCGCCGTGGATAACGGGGCGCGGGTTAGTTTCGTGTCGGTGCCGGAGGCGGTGTTTCCCGTGAGCGTGGCCGCCGGGATACCGGTGCTGCGCCGGGTCGCTCGGCAGCGTCCCGACGTGGTGCTGCTGGACAGCATCGCCGCTGCATTCCTCGCGCCGTGGCTGCCGGTTCGGTGGCCACGGGCGCCGGTCGTCGGGATGCTGCATCAGCCGCCCGGCGGTATCGATCATGGGCGGATCCGCACGGCGGTGCAGGCCGTCCTAGACCGGACGGCCTACCGCTCGACCGTCCGCCTGCTAGTCGCCAGCTCGGCGCTGGCCGACGAACTGGCCGCCGTTGGTGTTCCTCGCACGCGCCTCCGGGTCGTCCCACCGGGCCGAGACGTTGCGCCGGCGCTCGCCGATGTGCCGGCCGACACGCGCCACGGGCGGCGGGCGGCGTTCCTCTCGGTCGGGAACTGGATCGCCCGCAAGGGCCTGCTCGACTTGCTCGAGGCGCTGAGCCGCCTCCCCGATGACGCAGCCACCCTCCACTTGGTCGGCGACACGGGCAGCGATCCGGCATACGCCACCTCGGTTCGCGCCCGCATTGCCGCTCCTGACCTCGCGGCTCGCGTCGTCGTGCATGGTCCACTGCCGACGGAGCACGTCGCTGCGCTCTACCAGGCGACCGATGCCTTCGTGCTCGCAAGCTCGCGCGAGCCCTACGGCACCGTGTACGGAGAGGCCATGGCGGCCGGGCGACCCGTGGTCGGCTATGCGGCGGGGAACCTTCCGCACCTGGCCCGCGACGGAAGGGAGGGGCTGGTGGTCCCATTAGGAGACGTCGAGGCGCTGGCGGCGGCGCTACGGCGGCTCGCCGACGACGAGGCGCTGCGGCTCCGGCTGGGACAGGCGGCGCGGGCGCGCGCGGCCGGCTTTCCGACCTGGCAGGAGAGCGCCTCCGTGCTGTTCGCCGAGCTGCACGACGTCGCTTCGCGGAACCGGTGACCCCCATCGGTGGCACCCGTCGCCGGATACGATCAGCGGCCCGGCTCGGGGCGAGGCACGTCGTCCGCCGGCTACGACCGAGGGTGGCCGACCTGCTCAGGCGGCCCGTCTCAGAGCACGGGTTCACCTCGCTGGCCGGACGGGCCCGGCTGACGCTACTCCGCCGCTTATGCGAAGGCGGGATTCCCGATGCGGTAGAGACGTTCCGGCTCGCCGACCAGCCGGACCTGTCCTTCGTCGCGGCCGACTCCCTCGTGCTGTCGCAGCTGTACTGGCTCGGCGAGCAGGGCTGGGAACCCGAGCTGATGCCGTGGTGGCGGTACTTCTGCCGGCGGTCGCACGGCGTGCTCGAGCTCGGGGCGAACGTCGGCTATTTCAGCGTGCAGGGCGGCCGGGCGCTCACGTCGGCTCGCTACGTCGCCGTCGAGCCGCACCCAGTCTCCCGCGACATCTGCCGGTCCAACCTCGACCTCAATGGCGTGACCTCGGTTAAGCTCCTCGGCGCGGCCGCCGTGGCGGATCCCACCGTCGCCTCGATGCAACTGCTCGTGCCAGCAGATCAACGGGCCCTCCCGACGGTCGCGTTCCTGTCGGCGGACTCCGAGCTTCCCTCTGAAATGGCTGGGGAATCGGTGGCAGCGATCGACGTGCCCGCTGTCGACGTTCGGTCCCTGCTCGACGGAGTCGACCTGCTCAAGCTCGACGTCGAGGGCCAGGAGCACGCACTGCTCGCCGCCGCGCGAGCGTACTTGCGCGGCCGGCATCCCACCGTCTTCGTCGAGGTCCTGCCGGGCACCCAGCGGCTGCGGAGTCTCCTCGCCGAGCTGTGCGAACGTGACGGATACCGCTGCTACGCCGCGACAAGAACGCGGCTGCTGCCGCTCCACCCAGCTCGGTTGGCGACCGTTCGCCTGAAGGAGGAGTACGGCTGCCAGGACGTCATCCTCTCCGTAGCCGACATACCCACGACGACCGCCGAGCTCGACAACCTAGAGTCCTAGCACCATTCGCCTGAGGTGCCTGAGTGTCCACTGTGGACTGTCTACTGTGGACAGCGAATCTTCAGTCAACGGTCAGGGCGGCGGGTCGGGGGTGGATTAGTGCTCGGTGAGTTGGCAGGCGCGCGCGGGCATCCGAGATACGTGTCTCGAATCCATCGGGCCAGATCGCGCAGCCGTACATCAGCGCCGCAGACCCAAGCGGTCACGAGAACCTGATCGAGCATCGTAGGGCGACCAGGTATTGATGCAGCGGTTCGGATGTCGAACTCGTCAACGTCCATAGTGGCCCCCGTCAGAGGGGTTGAGATCTGCCGTGGTGCGCCGCAGGTTCGCCGGGCGGCGCTGCCGGAGTGGCGGCGTGCGACCCATTCCAGCCTCGGCACCAAGGCCGGCGGCCACATCGGGCAACCGAGCAGTGTGCGTAGCTGGAGTGCCTTATATCGGCGCGGAGTGCCCTCAGCGGTCATCTGGATGCCTGATGTGGGGTCGCGCTACTCGCCCGGTCGGGTGCCACGCACTTGTCGGCTTGCTCGGACCAGTACGTCGAGACCGGGACGCCGCTGACGACGACAGTGCTGTCGCAGATGTCGGCGATCTCGCACCACCCGCTTTGCTCGCAGGTTCCGGAGACGCCGACGATGGCTTTGCCTTCTGGGTCGGTGAGCGATTCGACGAGTTCGTGGGACATGATCGAGGTGGCGCCGGTGAGGCTGCCGGAGTTCGCGATCCAGGCGAAGTGAATCCGCTGACCGTGCCGCGTGAAGTAGTGGTGCTCGCCGAGGAAGCCGGAGCTGTCGCCGCCGGCGGAGACGCCGACCGGCAGCACCACGACGTACAGGGACTGGGGGTCGGAGTTCGGGCTGGGCAGAACGCCTGCGTCGAGTTGGGCGTCGAGGAAATCGCGGATGTTCGTATCCTTGAACCCGCTGGGCGGGTCGGAGGTAGTGACGACGGCTGATCCCCGCAGAACCGCGGGCCGGATGTGACGGTATTGGGTCAGCCCGCTCAGGTACGGCCCGCTCAGCACCGTCCGGAGCGCGGCGGTGATCTCATCCGGTGTGGGGTAGGAGGTTCCGCTGCTGCGCCAAGCGCTTCCCCAGTACAGCAGGTGGATGTGTGCCGCGTGCAGGACCGGGCCGCCGCGGTCGAGGAAGCGAACCGGCCCGGATGTGGCCACGGTCCGGGCGGGAGCCGCACTGGTGTGCAGCAGCGCCACCAGCGCGATGCCCAGGCCGGCGGCCAGCTTGCGGAACCCAAGCCGGGCGGGATGCGAGCGGGTCGCGCCCCGGTGGCCGATCGATGTTTGGGTGGCCATGGCCGTGTCCCCTGACCTGCCGGGCGCCGGATCGGCGCCGAACACCGGTCAAGGTCCGGCTCTAAGGCAGGCGCCCACATCGAGCGACCGAGCAGGATTCGGGCAGCGAGTGCCTTAGATTTCGCGGGCAAACGCGCGCTCGCGGCGACCCCGCGGTCGACTCCGCTAAGGCACCCCACCTACGGTCGCTTGCCCGAAGATCAGGCTGAGGCGAGGAGATGGGTCGGACGAGTGGGCAGCGTCGGCAGGCTCACCAGCGCCGGCCGCTATCACCGCTTCGAGCGAGCAATCCGGCTCGTTCGGCGACCGTGGCCGCCTGAACCCTGGTTGTGACGTCGAGTTTTCGCAGGATGTTGGTGATGTGCACGCTCGCGGTCTTGCGGCTGATGTACAGCGCGGCGCCGATCTCGGAGTTCGTCTTGCCGTCGCTGAGCAGTTGCAGCACCGCGAGTTCGCGCTCGGTAAGGCCGAACGGTGGCCTGGGCGGCGGCTCCTCGTGCTGGACAACCTGCTCCCGTTTGCTCAGGTCGATTCGCGCTCGGCGGGCTGAATCGTGGATCGCGGCGGACAGCGGAACGTGCTGAGCTGCCTGAGCTGCGGCTGCGCGCAATACGGGTATCGCCGACTCCTTGCCGCCTCGGCGGCCAAGCAGTGCCTCGGCTTGCCGCCAGCCGGCATAGGCAGCGCGGTGCGGGCGGGCCAGCGCGTCCCACGCGACCCTCGCCCGCTCCCAGGCATGAGGGTCGGGCTCATTGTGTACGCGCGTCCGCTCGGCTCGCCACGACAAGCCATGTGCCAGGCAGGTGACCGGCAACAAACGCTCGGCGAACGGATCGACCTTGGCGCCGGCGCGGATCTCGCCTAGTCGTGCGGCGCTAGCCAGGATGTCGCGCAACCGCTGGTTATTACCGGCGGCTCGGGCCACTTCTGCCCGGTCGGCGTGTGCCCGCATTGCCGTCGCGAACAGTTCAGCGGCGAAATCGTTCAAGTGGGTACCGCCGATGTCGTTCAGCGTCGCGAGGGCCTCAGCGAGTGGCTGGTCGAAGTCACCCTGCCACAAGCCCAGCTCCAGGCGTCTGGTTCGCAACAGTGCGATCGCGGCCTTGTCGAACTGGACGGCCACGAGGTGCCCGCTCCTGGCCCAGGTGCGAGCGGCGTCCGCGAGCCGACCCCGCAGTACGTCCAGATCGGCGCGGGCGAGGTGCGCGCTGCTGGTGTCCCAATTCGGTTCACTGACGGTGACCGGATCGATCAGTGCCGCCGCGCGGTCGACGTCGCCGAGTTCAATGAGCGCCTCGCAGACGTTCGCTCTGAGCATGTACACGGCGAACCAGTCGGCCGGCCGACCATTTCCGGGCGTGCAAGGGCTCGCAGTCCGAACTCGACGGCACCCTCCAGATCGCCGCTCTCGGCTAGCAGGTCGGTGCGCATGACCGCGACGACCGTCTCGCTGGAAGGATCGTCCAAGACGAGCTCCGCAGCGCGCTCGAGGGCACCGTCGGCGTCTGCCCGATCGCTAGCCTCCAACGCCAGGAATGCCCTTTGCATCAGTAGGATCTTCTCGTCGCTCGGATCATCGAGTTGGGAGACGGCGTGCAGCGCCGTACGGACCGCCGTCCGCTCCTCCTCCACCCGGCCCTGCGCGTCGAGGAGGTGTGCGTAGTGAATCAACGCCTGCACGTACTCAGGGCTGGGTGGCAGCTGCTCGCCGATCCGGATTGCGGTGCCCAACGTCGCCAGGCCAGCCTCTACCGACTCAACGCCGCGGTATCGCCCGACCGCGCAGAACAGACCCACCAGTGTGCGCGGCTCGGCGTTCATGCCGATCCGGATCACTGCCTCCTCGCCGAGCGCCCTCGCGCTCGCCTGATGCCCGGCAGCCTCGGTCGTCAGCGCAGCGCGCAAATAGACCTCGGCGAGGTCGATTCCGGAATCGACGGTGCCATCCCACAGCTCGAGGACGCGCTGCCAGTGGGCCGACGCCTCGGCCGCGGCGAACACTGAGTCCGCTTGCTCCGCGGCGATCACCCGCCAGCGCAGCTCTTCGTTCGGACGACCCGCCGCGGCCACGTGCTCAGCGATTTGCGCGGCCAAGGCCTTGTCGTCGCGATCAGCCATCATTTGGGCGATGCTGAGGTGCAGATCTCGCCGGGCGTCGGGCAGCATGTCGTTGCTGATCGCCTCGCCGAGCAGAGCGTGCCGTAGCTGATGCCGGCCGGCCGCGTCCGGCGCGCGTAGCAGTCGGCGATCGAGCAGATTGCGCAACGCCGCGCGCACCTCGGACGCTGATCGACCGCACAGCTGGAGCAATGTTTGCTGGTCGAGTGGTTGTGCGGCGACGGCGAGAGCTTCCAGCAGTTCGCCGGCTGGGCCAGCGATCTGCGCCGTACGCGAGAGCAAGAGCGATGCAAGCCCGCTGGGCAACCCGCCGCCGGCCGAAACGAGCTGCTCGGTGAAGAACGCATTTCCCTCAGTTCGGCTGTACGTCTCGTCGACGAATGCCGAGGTCGGGCGCAAGCCGGTGAGCAGCTCAATCTGCTGGGCCGTCTCGGCGCGGGTGAGCGGCGGCAGGTTGAGGCGCTCGATTCGGGAGTTGCGCTGCGCGTGGTCGAGCCATCCGGTAGCCAACGGCTCCTCGCTGCGGCATGAGATCACAATTGGGGCGCCCGTCTCGTGCCCGGGGGCGAGCAGATAGTCCAGCAACTCCAACGTGGAGCGATCAGCCCAGTGCACGTCCTCGATGACGACCGCCACGCGAGTAACCGACGCCGCCGCGTGAAGCACCTGGCGCACGGCGTCGAGCAGGCGGTGCTGCTGCCACTCGTCGCTCGCGGCGGACATCGCCAGCGAGGACGGGTCCCCGAGTTCGGGAAGCAGCCGAGCGAGTTCGGTGCGAACGAACACAGGGCAGTCGGCCAACGCCGCGTTCAATAACTGCTCGCCGTCCGCCTCGGACATGCCCCGCAGTACATCCACGACCGGCAGAAACGGCCGACGCCCCGATAGCGGCAGACACCAGCCAGCCAGGACGGCGACTCCTTCGCGCGTCGCGTCGGCCGCCGCCGCGATTAGTCGCGACTTGCCGACGCCCGCCTCCCCTACAACCAGTAGCGCATTCGCTCCCTCGCCGCAGAACGTGCTTGTGAGCACGCGCAACTCGGTGCGTCGCCCCGCCAACCCGACGGCCCCCACGAGTCAAGGGCACCAGTCAAGGATGGGTAACGTCAACGCTCAGAAGCCGGTCACATCGGGTCAGGCCCACCAGCCCGAACGATCCTTTACTGCGTCACCGTGACATTCGCTCGGCTGACCGCGGTATCGCGGGCCAGGTTGGACGTCAGGTCCGTCTCAACCGTGCCCGTTCCTGGGCTTACGCCGCGCCAGGTCGAGGTGAATGTCGCCGACCCGCCCGGCACGGCCGGGGAGCTGTTCACCACGAGGTCCGCGCTCGGGATTCCCGGCACGCTGTTGCCGAACTGACCGCCGGTGTCCTCGGCACCGACCTGGAACGGGGTGCCCGGGTCGGTCAGCGGGTGAGTCGCGTCGTAGGTGTACGAGATGTCCTGGGCCCCATTCACCCCGATCCAGACCTGGAACGTTTCCAGCGTCGACGTCGACCCGCCGAACGGGTGCTCATTCCACTGCACGACGATCCAGTCGTTGATGCCGTCGGTGAGCACGTCGATGCGGAAACCCTGGCCGGCGACCGAACCGGCCCCACCGTCGAGGTCGTTCCAGAACGGCGCCAGGACGTTGTTCGGCCGCGCCGGGTTGGGGATGTTCGGCGGCGTGGGCTGAATGTCGTTGGCGTCGCCGCCGCCCACGACGAGGTAGCCGTCGGAGACGATGCCGAGCCGTGAATACGTCCGCCCGTTGTAGATGAACGGCGGCACGTTGAAGTTCACGATCTGCTCGTCACCGATCGACCGCAACGGCGTGCCGAACTGGGCGAGGTCGAGGTAGCCGGCCGGACTCGAACCGGCGGCGACGCTGGGCTTCGGCGGGGTGGCCGCCGCGAGGTTCACCGGACCGAAGGTCATGTTCTGACCGACCCGGACTCCCGTCGGCGACGAGACCAGCTTCAATTCGCCGGTCGAGCTCATCGTCGCGTTGACCGTCGCCGCATCGAACGCGTTGTTCTGCACCCGCGCGGTGCACGTCGTCTGCGCGTTGACACTGATCGTCGACGGGCTGCAGGAGGTGGTGACCGTGACGAGCGGCGCGGACGACGCGTCACTCGGCCTGAACGCCACCGGCAGGTGCAGGTGGTTCGAACCACCCTTCGTCTGGCTCAGGTCGATCTGGCCCGCGTACGTCTTGCCCGCCGTGCCGTCGACGCCGTTGAGCGTGATGCCGACGACCGCCGTCCCGTGCGGCGCCACCTTGATGGTGCTCGGCGAGACCGTGACGCCGCCGGGCAGCGTTGAGGTGGCCGAGACCTTGTACGTCGCGGCCTGCGAGGTGATGTTCCTGAAGGTGCGGGTTGTCGTGACCTTGCCGGGCAACGCCGCGTCGTAGACCGACGGTTCGTTCAGATCGATTCGGTGGATCGAGTCGGTGAGCACGGCGGTCATCTGCGCCTGCGTGACGTTCAGGACGAGGCCTGGATCGACGACTCCGTTGAGGTCCACCCGCCCGGCACCGTCGTCGAACGGCGTCGCCGGCGTCGTGCCGTCCGCCTGCACGACATCGGTGTTGGCGGTCATCATCAGCGCCGACTTCACCTCGGCGGGCGTCATCCCCGGATGCAACGCCAAGACCAGCGCGGCCGAGCCCGTGATGTGCGGCGCCGACATAGAGGTGCCGGCGATCGCCTGATACAGCTGCCCGGGCGGCCCGGACGCGACATCGGTCGGCGTCGGAGTGTTTCCGGCGAGGATCTGCACGCCCGGCGCGGCAATGTCCGGCTTGAGGAAGTCACCGCCCGGACCGGTCGAGGAGAACGCAGCCATAACGTCACCCTGACCGACCGACTTCTGGCCCGACGTGAACGTCGCCGTCACGCCGGTGTGGCTGGACATGAACGACTGCAGTTGGTTGCCGGCCGGGGCATCGAAGTGCACGGCCGGCAGGAAGTGGTTGTCGGTCTCGGTGTCCTGGACCACCGGGTTGATCAAGAACATGCCGGCGGCGCCGCCCTGAGCGACGTCGAACCCCTTCTGCGCCCGCCCGATCGGGCCGTTGGCGTTGGTGCCGCCGCGTACGCAGATCACGATCTTGCCGGTGAACGTGCCCGGCGCCGCCGGTCGGCCGCACAATGCGTCGGAGTAGGGCGCATCGGATGCCTCGACGACCGGCGTTGCGGTCGAGATGCCGGGCATGATCGACGAGCCGCCGATCGCCAGGCTGGCGCCGCCGGGCTCGGTCAGCGTCGCGGTGGAGGTGAATGCCCGCTGCAGCGTCGTCGCGCCGACCGTCATCTCCCACGGGCCCAGGTGCGCCGCGGTGCCCGGTCCGGAGTTGCCCGAGGAGGTGCTGACGAACACACCGGCGTCGAAAGCATCGAGGAACGCGAGGTCGTCGGGAGCGGTGTAGGCACTCTGCGGCGTGTTGGGGCCGATGGAGTAGTTGATGACGTTGGCCCCGTCGAAGACCGCCTGCTCGATCGCGGCAACCAGGTCGGAGCTGAAGCCGCCCTGCGGCCCGAGCGCCTTGTACGACATGAGGTAGGCCCCCGGGGCGATTCCCTGGATCGGGCCACGGTCGACACCGAAGAGCATCGGGTGCGCGATCGGGTTGCCGCCGGCGGTGCTAGTGGTGTGCGTGCCGTGGCCGTTGGAGTCACGGGCGGTCGTGGGGTACAGCTCGTCGTGGAGGGCCGAGTTGTAGGTATTGAGGAATACCTGCCCCTCGATCAGCTTGTCGTTGCAGACGAACGCGCTGCCGGTGAGCGGGTTGGTCCCGAAGTTGCACACGCGAGCGTGCCCGTCGGCGGTCGCGGGAGGAGGAGTGAGGTCGTTGCGGGCCGCGAAGGACGGGTGCTCCGGCCACACGCCGGTATCTATGTCGGCGACGATGACGCCTTTGCCAGCGGTCTGGCTTGAACCCAGCGCCTCGTACGCAGTGTTCGCGCCGATGAAGGACGCGTCGTCGTCGTTGACCGGGTCGACGTTCAGCTTGTGCAGGGTGTCTGCCTGCACCGCGGCCACGCCCGGCAGCGAGAGCAGCTTCGACACCTGGTTGGCCGGCACGCGTAGGGCGACCCCGCCGTAGATGCCTTCGTAGGTGTCGCCCACGTCGGCGGCCGGAACCGCTGAGCGCAGCGCCGAGGTGAACTTGTTCTCCACGCCGCGGACGTAGCCGAGATACTTCTTCGACGCAGCACTGTTGGGGTTCAGCGGATGTCCGGTGACCTGCGGACTGGTCGCGGCGTATCCGGCGATGTTGCCCTGGTAGCTGCTCAGCGCGTCGTAGTCCAGCTTGACCATGAGGGGCACATCCTTGGTGCCGCTCTGCTTGAGAACCGACGGATCGGTCTCGGCTAGCTGCCCGGTGATCGACTTCGGTGCCGTGTAGGTGCTCGCTTCAGTTATGCCCGAGGCGGGTACCGGCCGGGGCGGCGCGGCCGCCGCCGGTCCGGCGGCGATCACGGTGCCGACGAGGAGAGCGGCCGCCGAGGTGATCAGAACCGCCAGCCGAGTGCGCTTGGCGCGCCGGAACCGTGCGAACCGCATTGGTTACCCCCCGACAGTTGTCGATCCAACGCCGGTACTCTAGTCGAATTCACACACCGCGTATATAGAGCAAAGGCCGCTAAGCAACGCGTCGCTCGGGTGCGGAGAGGTGATTGTCATGTGCCGGTGGCTGGCCTACTCGGGGTCGTCAATTCGACTCGAGGAGGTTCTTATCACGCCTAAGCATTCCCTGATCGATCAGAGCCTGCACTCGCGGCTGGGGGCGACGACGACGAACGGTGATGGCTTCGGTGTCGGCTGGTACGGCGACGGCGAAACGCCGAGGTTGTATCGCAGCACCCAGCCGGCCTGGAACGACCGCAACCTGCGGGAACTCGCCGCCGGTGTGTCCTCCCCACTGTTCTTCGCGCATGTTCGCGCGTCCACCGGCGGCGCGATCCAGCAGACGAACACACACCCGTTCCGCTACGGGCGTTGGCTGTGGATGCACAACGGGCTGATACGCGAATTCTCCTGGGTCAAGCGCGACCTAATGCTCGCGGTTGACGACTCGCTGTTCACCGCAATTGAGGGCACCACCGACTCAGAGATCATGTTCTACCTTGCGCTCACCTACGGCCTCGAGAACGACCCCGTGGCCGCAGTCGAGCAGATGGTGGGTTTCGTCGAGGAGACCGGGCGCCGGCACGGCATCGAGCTGCCGGTCCAGATGACCGTCGCGACAACCGACGGCCGCCGCGTGTGGGCGTTTCGGTACTCGAGCGAGGGCGCTTCGCGGTCGCTGTACTACAGCACGAGCATGCACGACTTGAAGGCCCTTTATCCAGACAGCGAAGAATTCGCCAAGCTCTCTGACGAAACCAGGGCCGTCGTTTCCGAGCCGCTGGGGGATCTTCCCGGGGCGTGGCAGGAGGTGCCCGAATCTCACGTCGGCATCGTGGAGCCCGGAACCGACGAGCTCCTTCCCTTCGTACCGCGTCGATAGGGCGGACGTCACGTCGGCCGCGGCGTTCGGGCCTCCGCGTCGCAAGATGCTGTGTGACCTAGACCACAGATGCTTCTCGGAATGCTCGTGCGACCTATTGCGATATATCGTTAGCTCGTCCACAC
>JBKPQM010000009.1:0-7037 GCA_046734095.1 Actinomycetota bacterium
ACAAGGTCGTCTTCCAGGAAGGCATCTCCCAGGAGACGATCTTCGACCGGCTGCTCAAGGACCAGGGACCAGACGTTCCCGACGGCGTCGCTGTACGCCCCCGGCGCCAGGGCTTGGAGCGTCACCTCGGACGGCCAGCGGGTGTCCTCGAGCCTGCGGTGCAGGTCGTCCAGAGCGGCCTGTGGGATATCGATTCGGAACGGCTGCATCGGCTCGCGCCGGCGGTGAACCGTACTCGTCACTAGCCTCCATCACATTTCAGCCGGCGAACCGCTCGCCGCTTGGAAGTAGTGATTCGGCAAGGCGGCAGAATCCGTCGCTCGACCCACAAGTCGCGTGCTGCCCCCAGCCGGCGAAGACGGGTGCCTGGCCGTGGCCGGCCTGGCCAGCGATCTGATCTCACTCAGCGGTTACAGCCAGGGCGTCAGGAAGCGGTCGGCGCCCAGCAGGGTAGCCGCCAGCCGGCACCCGTGCTTCGACCGTCCGGTCACGGTGGCCCGTTGAAACTCGGCCAACGCGCTCAACCGCCGCGACGGGGTCGGTCTCGGCATCGACGATCGCCACCTGAACGAACCCTCACCCCGGCGGTCAGCCCATGCCCGGTCTCGGTGCAGCCGCCGCACGCGAGTCACGGTCCTTCCATCGCGGCGATCTCCGTGAGCGCGCTCGTGCGCGAGGAGCGTCGAGCTGGTGCAGTCCCGGGCGGCGACCACGCGGCGCGTCGCGCGCCGAGATCGATCAGTAGGTCGCATTCGGATATGCACTCACACGCCGAGTTCCAGAAGGTCCCCGTTGAGGCGCGTGCCCTCGTCGACGACTGGTTCCACGCCCACCGGAAGCCGCTGGCCAGCATCAGGGCCGATACCGAACCGAGCGATCTCATCGGCGCGATCAGCGACGATCTGCGCGCCCGGTTCAGGCCGGTACCGCTGGTTGACGCGTACGACGTGGGCGGGCAAGTCATGACATGCTACCTACCGGAGGAGAGGAAGCGCCGATGACCGAGCCCACCGCGACAGACCTAACGTCGCTGCTAGCCGACGGCACAGCAACAGGCAACTGGGTTTTGGACCCTGCAGGGTCACACGCCGGATTCGCCGTCAAGCAATTTTGGGGCGCGATCACCGTGCGCGGCACATTCGAGCGCATGACAGGCGAGGCCGCCGTCGGCCCGGAGGGCACGGTGACGGGCCGGATCAACTTCGACGCCCGATCGCTCAACACCAAGAACAAGCGGCGCGACAAGCACCTACGCTCAGCCGACTTCTTCGACGTCGACAACCACCCGGACGCCGTCCTGGCAGTGACCTCAGCACGCTCGGCAGGTCCAGCCGAGCTGCAATGCCAGGGAACACTCGAAGCGGCCGGCCACGTCCAGCCGGTCATCTTCAATGCGCATATCCAGGAGGCGAATCCGCGGTCCGCCGTGCTAACCGCCGAATTCGAGGTCGACCGCAGCGAGTTCGACATGACATGGAGCCCCATGCGTATGGCGTCGATGACCGCGCGTGGCACGGTGCGGGCCCGCTTCACCCACGCATAAGCACCCCCGGCGATCGCCGACCACCCCTCGCTCAGTACCGCGCAAGACCCGCCGTCGCCGAACGCGGAACGCGTGCATTCGCGGGGTCATCACGTTCCCCGACGCCGCTCACGGGGATCGAACATCAGCCATGAGTGGATCATGTTGGGTGGGCGGTGCGTCGGCTGGACGCATCTCGACGGTGGCCGCCCACGATGCGCCGCGGGATATTCGCGGGATCGGCGGTGTGCCGCGGTCGTGCGTCTTGTAGGCCAGCAATTGCGGGGTTGTCGGCTTGCGGTGGCGGTGTGCGTGACCACCGTGCGCTGAGCGCGTGAGGTGCGCTTCGAGGAGGCGCTTGCGGAAAGGGGGGTCAGGCGCGGCCCGGCAAATGCACTCACTCGTTGCTGCTGAGGAGGCCCACCGAGTGGAGCCCACCGATCATGGGGCTCGGACAACGAACTTGACAAGTTCGCGTGGCTGGTGGCGCGGCGCGCTTATCCGCGCGCGGGTCGAGCTGGACGTCGAAGGGCTATTCGGAAGGGAATCCGGAGCGAAGCGCTGCCGGCAGGTTGGCCAGCGAAGCGCGCAGCGCCTGCAGTGTCTTCCGATCCAGGGTGAGCAGTTCCTCTGGTGGCTGGTGCAGTCGCGCGAACAACTTGGCCTTGGTCTGCGCGCCCAGGGCAGTGAGGGCGACCGTCTTCACGCGGCGGTCAGTCGGATGGACACGGCGTTCGACCAGACCGCGCTCCTCGAGCCGGTCGACCATCCAGGTCACGTTGGACGCATCGCAGGCCCAGGCCTCGGCGAGCGATCCCATCGGGCGTGAGTGTTCGGGCTCGAGCACACTGAGCGCCCGCAGATCTCCGGGCGTGAGGCCGAACTCGCCAAGGATGACGAAGAAGCGGTTGCGTTGACCCATGACCACCTCGAGCAGTGTCGCCCACACCTCGCCCGCTACCGCGGCCTTGCTCCCGCGCGACGGGCTGCTCACGCGCGCACCGTAACCACGCGCCGAAGGTATTTCAACTGATCAGAAGGTTTCGCTGAGAATTCCTTGAAACGCTTAAAGTACCCGTGCCACCCTCCGTGCATGGCGGACGTCGCCGTGCGAGTTCAAGACCTCGTCAAACGGTTCGGGCAGGTGGTTGCCCTCGACGGGGTCAGCTTCGACGTTCCGTTCGCGACAGTCTTCGGACTGCTGGGCCCCAACGGAGCCGGCAAGACCACAGTGGTGCGTGTGCTCACGACAATCCTCGCGCCCGACGATGGCCGGGCCGAGGTTCTCGGCCACGATGTCCTCGGCGACACCGACGCGGTGAGGCTCAGCATCGGCCTCGCCGGCCAGTCAGCGGCGGTCGATGAGATCCTCACCGGCCGTGAGAATCTGCGGCTCATCGGTCGACTCGCGCAAATGCCGAGCCGACGCATCGGACCGCGCGTCGACGAGCTCCTCGAACGATTCGAGCTCATTGAGGCCGCAGATCGACCGGTGCGCACCTACTCCGGCGGCATGCGGCGACGCCTGGACGTGGCCGCCTCCCTCGTTCACCGGCCGCCGGTGCTGTTTCTTGACGAGCCCACCACCGGCCTTGACCTGAAAAGCCGCGGCGAACTCTGGGGCATGATCCGTGAACTCGTAGGCACCGGCACGTCGGTGCTGCTGACCACACAATACCTGGAGGAGGCAGATCGGCTCGCGAATCAGATCGCCGTGATCGACCGAGGAAAGGTCATCGCCGAGGGCACGCCTCGACAGCTGAAGAGCCGTCTCGGCGCTACCGTAGTCGAGTTCGGCTACGGTGACGCGCGGCGGGAGGCCGGCCGCGCGACCGAGCTACTCGCGCGGCTGCTACCCGGACGGCCCGAGAACGACGGAGCGACACTTCGCATCACGTCCAACGATGGATCTCGCGTGGCCGTTGACGCGCTGCGCTCGCTGGACGCCGAGGGCCTCGCCCCAGCAACGATCGCGGTGCGCGAACCCAGCCTGGACGACGTGTTCCTAGCGCTCACTGGCCACCACGCCGAACAATCCGACGACGGTAACGCCGCTCAGCGAGGTGGCTCATGACGACTGCGGCAATCCCCCTTCCCCTGGTCCAACGACGAAACCCATCAATCCGTGCACTCCGCGACGCCATCGCCGTGTCCGGACGCAACCTGATCGCCTACCGTCGGGTGCCGCAACTGCTGGTTTTCTCGACGATCCAGCCGGTGATCTTCGTCTTGTTATTCCGCTACGTCTTCGGCGGTGTCGTCTCCACCTCACTGACCGTGCCCTACGTGGATTACCTCATGCCCGGCGTCTTCGTCCAGACGGTCGTCTTCGGCGCGATTGGCACCGCGGTCGGCCTGGCCACCGATGTCAAGAGCGGGCTGCTGGAGCGCTTCCGATCACTTCCGATGGCACGATCCGCCGTGCTGGCCGGGCGCACCCTCGCAGACCTGACCCGCAACGTCTTCGTCGTGATCCTCATGGTCGCAGTCGGCTTCGCAGTCGGCTTCCGCGTACACACCAGCTTCGCCCTGCTCCTCGCCGGGATGTTGCTGGTACTTCTCTTTGGCTATTCACTCGCCTGGATCTTCGCCACCCTCGGTCTTGCCACGGGCGACCCCGAGACCGCACAAGCGGCTGCCTTCCCGATAATGGCGCCCCTGGTCTTCGCCTCGTCAGCATTCATCCCCGTCAGCACGATGCCTGGCTGGCTGCAAGTCTTTGCCGCGCACCAGCCCGTCTCCGTCACCGCAAACGCCGTTCGGGCACTCGTCATAGGCGGACCCACAACCTCCTACGTCCTGCAGACGCTCGCCTGGTGCTTCGGCATCCTCCTCGTGTCCGCCCCCATCGCCGTCCGCCGATACCGAAAGACGGTCTAGCCAGACCCAGTCCGTGTGTACATCCGGCCGGGATGCGAGACGCGGCGACAACAGGATCACGTCTCGATTTGCCGCTTGCGCTCACCGGTCTGGTCACGACGAGCCACGGGTGGTTCCTGCTCGTTACAGCATTGTTAGGGGCGTTGCGCCCACTGCGCGGCAGCGGCGCTGCCCGCGACCGCCCGGTCCGCGACCGGTCGGTCGATCAGGAAGTCGCGGATCTCGTCCGTCCCGCGGTACCACTCGGGCAGCGGCGGCATCGAGTAGCACGCGTCGTCGGTGAGCATCGTGACGATCGTGTCGACGTCGGCGGCCTGCCACGCTTCGACCCAGCGAGCGACGATCGCGGCGACCGCCTCGTCGCCGAGGTCGCGCAGGACGGTCTGCTGGGTGGCCGCGGTCGAGTCGATCGCCTTCCGCGCTGCAGCGCGCTATTGACCGACGCGGTGGACATGTCGAGCTGCTCGGCCGTCTCGGCGGCGGAGAAGCCGAGCACGTCGCGCAGGATCAGCGCCGCCCGCTGGTTCGCGGGCAGGTGCTGCAGCGCGGCCACGAACGCGAGCTCGACGCTCTCGCGGGCGAGGTAGCACGTCTCCGGCGGCGGGTTAGGGTACGACTCGAGCCAGCTGATCTCCGCCGTCGGAGTGCCGGGCGTGACGCCGACGGGCAGTTCGCGCCGCCCGCGCCGCTCCAGTGCGGTGAGGCAACGGTTGGTCGCAATCTTGTACAACCAGGCGCGGACGTGGCCGCGCTCGTCGAGGTTGCCGACGCTGCGCCACGCGCGCACCAGGCTGTCCTGCACCGCGTCCTTGGCGTCGTGCAGCGAGCCGAGCATGCGGTAGCAGCGCGCCTGCAGCTCGCCGCGGTACGGCCCGACCAGCTGCTCGAAGGCACCCGCGTCGCCGGAGCGGGCGGCGTCGAGCAGCTCGGTCGGTGCGGTCATCGGCCCATCATGGTCCGCTGCGATGAGTTTGCCGGCCGGCGCGGGTTCCGCTCGTGAGAACCATCGACCAAGGAGGCCGACCATGGCGGAGGAACAGCAGATCCGCGACCTGATCGAGCGGTGGGCCGCGGCCGTCCACGATGGCAACCTGGAGGTGGTGCTCGCCGACCACGCGCCCGACATCGTCATGTTCGACGTGCCGCCGCCCGAACAGGGCGTGCGCGGGATCGGCGCCTACCGCGACACCTGGCCGGGTTTCCTCAAGTGGCAGGCGTCCGGAGCGCTGTCGAGATCGAGTCGCTCGACGCCACCGCCGGCGCGGACGCAGCGTTCGCGTTGCTGCGCTGCGGCATGCCCGCGGAGTTCGAGCGCGACCCGGAGCGCCGGCTGCGGCTCACGATCGGGCTGCGCAAGGCGAACGGCCGGTGGGTCGTCACGCACGAGCACTACTCGTTCGCCGACTCGAGCGTGTCGTCCAGCGGCTAAGGCTGCGCCGCGGGGTAGACGTCGATCTCGGTGGCCTTGACGCTCAGCCACACCGCTACGCCAATGGCGAGTTCGGCGACGGCGTCCGCGGTCACATCGACGAACGCCGACGGCTCGCCGTCGACCTGGATGCGCACCCGGTCGGTCAGCAGTTCGAGCCCGTTGATCGTGCCGGGCAAACGTTGCGCGGGCTGGCGTGTTCGGGCTGGCGGGTGTGCAGCGAGATCGCGGTGGGCCGCACGGCGACGAGTACCGGGCCAGAGTCGGTCTGGGCCGCGGCGGTGATGGTGCCGCCGCCGAGGGTGATCCGGCCGGCGTCGGTTAGCGTTCCCGGGTAGAGGTTCAGCCCGACGAGTCGCGCGGCGTACCGGGTGGCCGGCGCTGGGCGATCGCGGCGGGCGTCCCGCTCTGCACGATGCGCCCGTGCTCGATGACGATCAACCGGTCGGCCACGACCATCGCCTCGAGACCAGCACGTCCACCACCTGGCCATCCTCATCGACCGCGCGATACAAGTAGCTCCAGCGACCGGCGACCTTGACGTAGGTCTCGTCCAGAAACCACCTTCGTCCCACAGCGTGGCGGGCGGGCCCGGCGGCGTCGATGAACTCGCACTGCGCACGCCAACGCAACAAAACCACTGGGCTGTGCTTGCCGGGAGGGTGTGACGCGGGTCACACTGTGGTTTTCGTATGGTCGGAGGGAGTGCGGCATGCGTCGTACGGGATTTGGGTTGAGCGTTTTTCTGTCGGTCATGACACTGGTCGTGGCCTTGGCCGTGTCGGCCTCGGCCGGGCCGTTCACCACCACCGCGCTGATCCAAGTCTCCGGCGCGAGCCCGATCGCCGGCTGCCAGGGCGACGACGGCAACATCGGGGGGACGAACGTTCGCAACAGCGAGGTCGAGCCGTTCGTGGCTGTCGACCCGTCCAACCCGAACGTGATGATCGGGGCCTGGCAGCAGGACCGGTGGAGCAACGGAGGCTCCCAGGGTCTGGTCACCGCGACCAGCACCAACGGCGGGGCGAGCTGGACGGTCAACGCCCAGTCCAAGTCGTCGAAGTGCACCGGAGGAACGGCGGCGAACGGCGGGGGTTACGAGCGGGCCTCCGACCCGTGGATCGCGGTCTCCCCGAATGGGACCGCGTATCTGTTCAGCCTGTCGGTGGACACCAACCCTGTTGGGTTCCTCACCTCGCCCAACGC
>JBKPQM010000010.1:0-10732 GCA_046734095.1 Actinomycetota bacterium
CGCCCACAGTTCGGCCATCCCATCCTCCCGCGCGGTCACGGCGACGCGGCGGTCGGCCATCGCCTCCGCCCGCTGAGCCTCCACGGTGGCGGCGGCGACCGTAGCGACGGCACGGCGCACGGTGCGGGTGAACTCGGCCAGAGTCTGCTCCCCGGCCCGGGCCAGCACCCGCTCCTCCACTACCTGGCGTTGCTTGCCGTCCAGCGCCTCGACCGCCTCGGCCAGGGTCTGCGCGTGCCGGTAGCTGATCTCCCCCCGCCGCAACAACCCCAGCGTCGCCGGCAGGTCATCGGTCAGCGACCGCGCGACGTCCAGCCGCCGCTGCGCCGTGACCCCGGACAGCCGCAGCGCACAACCCACGTCTTCGCGGACCCACGCCCGGCCGGTGCGATCGACCGGATCAGCCGCCGCGACCGGATCGCCGGCCATCGCCGCGAGCACCTGCTGCTGCACCGCGGCCAGCCACGCCGCGTGCCGCTCCAGCGCCACCAGCAGATCCACCCGCCCGGCATGCGACAGCGTCGACGCGTCCAGCAGTGACAACGCGGGGATCAGATCCGGACCCGGCCGAGCGGCTGCCAGCTCCGCGGCCACCGACCCGGGCTGCTCGAGAACGTCGACCGCACTCGGCGGCGGCGCGACGACGTCGAACATGTGTACGAGCCTACCGCATCGGTGATCGCCTCGTCTAGCCTGATTCTCCTTATTTCATAACGAGAATCTGCAACCGTGCCCGCCGCGAGGCGGTGACTCAAAGCCGCCGCTCCGCACATCCGGCCCGCCGCCGTCGGCCACGCCGGGTCGGCTGACATCGGCGCGGACGGCCGCGTCCAACAGAGCCAGATCCCCGCCGGGCGGCCCGACGAGCGCCACGCCCAGCGGCGGTGCATGGTTACTCGGCACTACGCAGCTCGGCAGGCCGAACGCGCTCGCCGGCACCGTATGGCGCAGGGTCGCCTGCCGCCACGCGTCCTTGGCCCGAGCTGAGGCCTCGCGCGGGTGACCAGGACCGGCGGCCGCCGGAAGGACGAGCCACGTCCCCTCGGCGAGGACCTCGACCGCGGGGGCCCGGCGCACCGCGATCCGGTCGCGGGCGCGGCTGTAAGTGAACAGGTCGATGCCCGCTCCAGCGCGGAAACGCGACTCGACGTCGCTCGCCAACGCACCCGGATTGGCCGTGATCCACGCACCGTGCGCCTGCCAGGCCTCGGCCGCTTGCACGGTGCGGAACGCTGCCACCAGGTCGGTCAGCGCATCGCGGCTGCTCAGCCCAGGGGGCCAACCCACCTGCACGCCGCAACCCAGCGCATCGGCGAGACGGCGTGATTCCGGGGCCGCGGCGCTGTCCGGGCACAGCAGCCGATGCGGCCACCGCGCATGGCTTGGCGGCAGTAGGACCGACCCCACAGTGCGCAGGAGTTGCGGATCGCGGGCCAGCCAGCCGACTGTGTCGAATGACGGCGCCAGCGCGAGGACGCCGTCGGGCTGGACCGCCCCGTGTGTCGGACGCACCCCGTACAGCCCACACGCCGATGCCGGCACCCGGATGGAGCCCGCCGTGTCGGTGCCCAGACCGATATCCGCGATGCCGTTCGCGACGGCCGACGCTGACCCACTGCTCGATCCCCCGGGCACGCGATCGGGCGCGGCCGGGTTGGGCGGCGTGCCGTAGTGCGCGTTGGTCCCCGACAGCGAGAACGCCAGCTCGTCGCTGTGCGCGATGCCGGCAATCGTCGCGCCGGCGGCTCGCAGGACGCGCACGGCCCAGGCGTCGGCTGCCTCTACGGACGCCTCGGCCAGCCACGTCGGGTTACCCGCGCCGATTGAAAACCCACCGACCGCGATGAGGTCCTTCACGGCCAGCGAGACGCCGTCCAGCCGTCCGCGCGACGTGGCCGGCAGCAGCGGCGTGCCGTGCTCGCGCCAGACGGCGTTCAAAGCGCCTCTTTAAGGCGCCGCTGACCCGCCTCGGCCGACCAACCCAAAGGCCGGGCTAGGCAGATGCTGAGCACGCCGCCCATTATCGACTCGCGGGGTTTCCCCACGGTTACCGAGCAGGCACGCGCAGCCGCGGACTGCGCATCGAGTGGTGCGTTGCAACGCATCACTCGAGCCGGAAATCGCCACTCACCGAGAAGGGCGCTAGTTAGCTCTGCAACAGAGCTATTATGGCGGCGTGACTCAACGGGATCAAACGACCGAGCCGGACGACATCGTCGTAGCCGACGCGCTGTTCGCCGCGATCGGGGTGCTGCGCCGGGAGGTGCGACGGACGGTCGGGCGGCCGTGGCCGCTCCAATCGCTAAGCGGCTCCCAGGTGGAACTGCTCCGCCTCATCCGCCGGCAACCGGGGGTATCCGTCGCTGACGCTGCCACCGAGCTCGGGCTGGCCCCGAACTCGGTGTCGACTCTCGTCGGGCAACTCAACGACGCCGGCCTGATCCGCCGGACGCCCGACCCCGCCGATCGTCGGGTCGCGCGACTCACCCTGACCAGTGCCGCCCGGCGGTACACCGAGGCTTGGCGTGATCGCTGCAGCGCGGTCGCCGCGAGCGCGATCAGCCAGCTCACCGCTCGGGACCGGGTCCTGCTCGAGAGCGCGTTGCCGGTCCTGGACAAGATCACCGACTCGGTGCGCAGCGCACGCCGCGCCGGAAGCGACCAACCGTGAGCAAGGCAGCATCGCGGTGGCGCAGCCGACGCCGCGACCAGCGGGGTGAGTGGTGAGCACCGCGGCCCTGGCGATGGATACCGCCGTCAGCATCGAGGGGGTCACGTATCGGTTCGGCGAGCATCGCGCCGTCGACAACCTGGATCTGACCGTGCCGACCGGCGAGACGCTCGGCCTGCTCGGCCCGAACGGCGCGGGCAAGACGACCACGATCCGGCTGCTGAACACGCTGCTGCCATTGCAGGAAGGCGCAATCCACGTGTTCGGGCTGGACGTCCGGCGGCAGCCGATGGCGGTACGCCGGGTACTCGGCTATGTCCCGCAGCAGCTGTCGATCGAAGGAGCGCTCACCGGACGCGAGAACGTCGCCTGGTTCGCCCGGCTGTTCGACGTGCCGCGACGGCAACGGGCGGCGCGGGTCGCGGAGGTGCTGCAGATGGTCGACCTGACCGACGCCGCCGACCGGGTGGCGTCCACCTACTCCGGCGGCATGGTGCGCCGGCTCGAGCTCGCTCAGGCCTTGGTCAATCGGCCGGCGCTGCTCGTACTCGACGAGCCGACGGTCGGCCTCGACCCGGTTGCGCGAGACAGTGTCTGGCAGCGCGTGCAGGAGATGCAGCGCGATCACGGCATGACGGTCCTGCTGACCACGCACTACATGGAAGAAGCGGACACGCTCTGCGACACCGTCGCGTTGATGCATCACGGCCGGTTGCGGGCCCTGGGTTCGCCGGCCGAACTCAAGTCCGCACTAGGCGCGCAGGCGACCCTCGAGGACGTGTTCCGCCACTACACCGGCGATCAGCTGGGCCAAGACGACGAGAGAGGAGGCCTGCGCAATGTCCGCAGTACCCGCCGCACCGCCCGCCGAATGGGTTGACGCGCTGGCGGCCGATCGCGGGCGGCTGGCCTGGCTTCGGCGGCTGACGTCGCGGATCGGCGCGTTCTGCCTGGTCGAACTGCAGAAGCTGCGCCACGACCGTACGGAGCTACTTACCCGCATGATCCAGCCGGTTCTGTGGCTGGTGATCTTCGGCGAGACGTTCACCCGCGTGCGCGCAATCCCCACGGGCAACGTGCCCTATCTCGACTATCTGGCCCCGGGCATCATCGCCCAGTCCGCCCTGTTCATATCGATCTTCTACGGCATCCAGATCATCTGGGAACGCGATGCCGGCGTGCTCACCAAGCTGCTCGTCACGCCGACGCCGCGCGCGGCGCTCGTCACCGGCAAGGCGTTCGCCGCCGGCCTGCGATCACTCGTCCAGGCACTCGCCGTTCTTGTCGTGGCAGCGCTGCTCGGTGCGGCACTGACCGCCAACCCGCTCAAGCTGCTCGGCGTAGCAGTACTCGTCATGCTCGGGGCGGCCTTCTTCTCCTGCCTCTCGGTTACGATCGCCGGGCTCGTGCTTCATCGCGATCGCCTCATGGGCATCGGGCAGGCAATCACGATGCCGCTGTTCTTCGCCTCCAACGCCCTGTATCCCATCAGCGTCATGCCGGCCTGGCTGCGCGGGATCAGCCATGTCAACCCGCTGACCTACGAGGTCGCCGGACTGCGTGGCCTGCTGATCAATCAGGGCACCAACCTGTGGCTGGACTTCGGCGTGCTCATCGTGGCGGCCGGCGCCGGCATCGTCACCGCCGCGGCCCTGCTCGGCCGGCTCGCACGATAAGCCTCGTCATCCCGAATCGCGCAACCTCTGGCAGCCCCACGCTGCCACAGGTTGCCCAAATTCAGTGGATGCGGGGGGTTTATCATTTCCTTAGGCGAACGAAACACGTAGACGACAGGGCGCGAGTGGACCATCGGGCAGGAACATCAATTCTCTTCACCCTCGCGCGTAGGCCCGGGCACCAGCGACTAGCGAGATGACGGCGCGCGTCGAGGCCGTAACCGCGGCGGTCGATCCCGGCCTAGCCATTGATAGCTCACCCCGACGCAACGTCGTCTTCGCCGTGGCGTCGTTGGCGCTGTTCGTGGCGTCGGTCGACCAGACGATCGTGGCGACCGCGCTGAGCACACTGCAGCACGACCTACGCGCCCGGATCAACTGGGGCGGGTGGACGATCACGATCTACGCCCTGGGTCAGATCATCGCGATGCCGCTGGCCGGCAAGATCAGCGACAGCTACGGGCGCAAGCGAATCTTCCTTGTCGCGGCAGCGGTTTTCACCGTGTCCTCGCTGTGCTGCGGCCTCGTCACGAGCATCTACCTGCTAGTGCCCCTGCGGGCTGTGCAGTCGCTCGGCGGCGGCGCTTTCATGCCGTCGGCGACGGGAATCGTGTCGGACGCATTCGGCCGTGATCGTGATCGAGCGCTCGGGATGTTTACGAGCATCTTCCCGATCGGCGGCATCGTCGGCCCGGCGATCGGCGGATTGTTCGTCCAGTACTGGAGTTGGCGGGGGATCTTCTTCGTCAACGTTCCGATCGGCATCCTGCTGATCCTGCTCGGCCTGCGATTCATCCCACGCGACGCCGCGCGCCGGGCGCCGCAGCGCTTCGACTTGATCGGTGTCAGTCTGCTCGGCCTGCTACTCCTCTCGATCATGTACGGCATCACCAGCCTGGGCAGCGGCTCCACCGCGATCTGGGATCCGACAGTGGTCGGACCGGAGGTCGTCGGCATCCTGGCGATTGCTGCGTTCCTGCGGCACGCCCGACTGGCGCGGGCGCCGTTCATTCCGATCCGGCTGCTGCTCGGATCGGGCTTCGGCACCATGAACCTGATCAATTTCGTCTTCGGCTCCGCCGCGCTGGGCTTCGGTGCACTCGTCCCGTTGTATGCCCACGACCGCTACGGCATCTCGAGCCTGTCCGCCGCCACGCTATTGATAGGCCGAGCGACTGGGATGATCTGCGTCGCCGGCGCGGCGGCATTCGCCTTGCGGCGCACCGGATACCGCCTGCCGATGGTGTCCGGCAGCGTGATTGTCGCCGCCGGACTGGTGTTGATGTCACTGCATCCACTGGACGGCATCAGCCCGTTCTGGTGGCTGTGCCTCACCGCCGCGCTCACCGGCATCGGCATGGGCACCGCCATCCCGGCCTCCAACAACGCCATCCTCAATCTGGCCCCGGGCGAGGTCGCCGCCGTCGCCGGACTGCGCGGGTGTTCCGGCAATCGGGCGGTATCGCTGCCGTCTCGGTCACCACCGCGATCCTGGCCCGTAGCACCCATCCGGGCGCCGCACTCGCGGCCGGCTTCGCCATCTTCGCCATCCTCATGGTTGCCTGCATCCCGCTGACCTTCCTCGTTGCCGATCACCGCGGCCGGATCTAGCGGCTCAGGAACGCTAGGCAGCGTTGACATCTCGATGACCGTGCTGTTACGCATTGCTGGCATGCCTGGGTCGCGGGGGTCCAGGCGGGTTATCGGGGGGTGAACCATGCGATGCGCATCCAGAGCTGGGGTCGTCGCTGTCGCGGCGATTACGGCGATCGGGGTCAGCACGCTACCGGCGCAAGCCACGCCGCAGCATCACACGATCTGGGTACAACCCGGCACCGGGACGATCTCGGCCGCAGTGGCGAGCGCGCACCCAGGCGACACAATCAGATTGGGTAAAGGCACCTACTACGACAGTGTCTTTATCCCGATCACGCTGACGATCCGCGGCTCGGGTTGGCCCAAGACAGTGGTCAAGCCGCCGGCGAGCTCGGACAACCCGTGCAACGACCCGGAAGGCACGAACGGATTCTGCGCCGCCGGCGCGTTCGATGCTCAGGGCAATCCCGACGTCTCCCACCCGGTGCGCGACGTCACGATTGCGGACCTGCGGGTTACCGGCTTCACCGGCACCGGCGTGCTTGGATTCAACACCCGCGGCATGCACGTGAGCGGCGTGCGCGCCGACCATGACGGCGGTTACGGCATTGCCCGGTTCGTGTCCACCAAGAGCGTGTTCGAGCACAACTGGACCTCGTACAACGAGGAGGCCGGCCTCTACATGGGCGACTCGCCCAACGGCGACAGCGTGGTGCGCGACAACTGGGCCGACCACAACGGGTTCGGCATCTTCCTGCGCGACAGCACCCAACTCACGGCGCGCGACAACAAGGCGTGGGCCAACTGCATCGGCATCCTGGCCCTGGAGACCGGCGAGCCCACGGCCGCCGGTGACTACCGGATCGTCGACAACGACGTGTTCGCGAACAACCGAGTCTGCCCGGCCAGCGACGAAGGCCCGCCGGTGTCCGGCATTGGAATCGCGTTGGCCGGCGTCCACGACACGCTCGTGAAAGGCAACGACGTCAACCGCAACCAGCCAGCAGGCGAGAGTGTCATCTCGGGCGGCGTCGTGCTGTTCTCGACCGCGTTCGACGGTGGGGCCGACCCAACCGGCAACACCGTCCGCAACAACGAGTTGCACCGCAACCAGCCGGCCGACATCGTCTCGGACGGTACGGGTACCGGCAACGTCATCAAGCACAACGAGTGCGCCACGACGATTCCCGGCAATCTCGGCGGCTGCGACTGAGGCAACCGATCAACCGGCTTCGTCCACTGTGGACAGTCAGCGCCGCCGGTGCGGCCGGAGTAGGTTGCACCGGTGGGCGCTGACACGGCCGAGCGGAAGGGATCAGTTAGTTTCGCGGCGCTGATCGGCGGCGCGGCCGGTGCGTCGCTGGCCGCGCATCGCGGCTGGCGACCCGCGGCCATCAGCGCGCTCGTCGGCGCCGCCGGCTTGACTGTCTCGGAGGCCGTGGCTCGGGCCCGGCAGCGTCCGGGCGAGATTCCCGCGCTGTGGCAGCGGATTGCCGTAAGCGGGGCACTCGTCGCACCGCTCGGCTGGGCCGCCGAGCGATCGGGGCGACCCGGACCGATCGCGGTCGGCACGGCGACCGGAACGGCGGCCGGGCTGCTGGGCATCCGCCCGCAGAAGGTGGTGCTCGGACCGGTGTTCGGGGCGCTGGTCGGCCGCGGCCTCGCCCGGCGTCGCGGTCGCGTACCGGCGCCGATCGTGGCCACCACGACGATGGTCGCCTATCGGACCGCGTCGGCACTGATATTCCGCGAGGCGCAGGTGAGTCTTCTGGCCGAGCGCGTGCCGGCCGACCAGCTGCCGTTCGTCGTTCCCCGCGAAGCCACATCGTCCTACGTCGGCACCGGCTACGTCCGAGAGCTGGCGGCGACGCTCGGCGGCAGCTACGTTGCCGACGCGCCCGATATCGGAATCGTCGCGTCGCTGGACCAGCTCGCCGGTCCGGACTTCGATCCGAAGGCCGTCGACCCCCTGGTCCGCGAGTTCTACGAGCACACGACTCGCTTCCGGCTCGACATCGTTCCGGAGTGGCGGCTGTGGGTTCGGCCCGGCTACCTGCTCTATCGGACGTTGGTCGCGCGGCCACTCGGCCAGGCCAACGTGCCGATGAATCAGCGCGACGTCCAGCGCGGCGTGCGCAGCCGGATCGACACGATCACCCTTCCGGCCAAGGACGTCGTGGCCGTACGGGGTTGGATCAGGTCGTTCGCCGACACCGACGAGCCGATCTACGTCGGCCTCTACACGACGTACCGCCAGGGCGGCCACGGCTACGTCAGCGTCGGATTCCCCGTTCCCCACGGGAGCTTCACCGCCACCCTGGTGCCCCGTGCCCGACCGGGCGGGGGCTTGGTGCTCAGCAGCCGCAGCGAGCTCGAGCATCCCGGCCACTACCTCGCGTATGTCGACCCGGAGACGCGGGATCTCACCGCCGTGACGGTTCACGGTTTCGCCGAGGAGCTGAACGTTTACGTCGAGGACGGCGAGCTGCGGGCCGAGCACGCCTTCTGGGTGTTCGGCCTGCCGTTCCTCGTTCTGCACTACCGCCTGCAGCGCAAGCCGGCCGGCTGAGGGTCGGCGCTAGAGAGTGCGGACCGGCGAGCCCGCCGTCCACGCGAGGATGTCCTCGACGACCTGCTCGAACCAGAGCCGGTACTGGTCCGTGGTCACGTATCCGATGTGTGGCAGTAACAACGTGTTGCGCAGCGAGCGCAGCGGATGGTCGACGGGAAGCGGCTCGACGTCGTACACGTCGAGCCCGGCCCCGGCGATCCGACCGGCCCGGAGGGCATCGACCAGGGCCGTCTCGTCGACGAGCGGACCACGGGACGTGTTGATCAGGTACGCGGTGGGCTTCATCAACGCCAGGTCCGCCCCCGTGACGAGCCCACGGCTGGTGTCGGATAGCGGCATGTGAATCGTGATCACGTCGGCGTCGCGGAACAGCGACGACCGGCTGACCGCCCGGACGCCATGCGGCTGGGCGCGCTCCGGCGTCAGGTTGGGCGACCAGGCAATGACGGACATGCCAAACGCCTGGGCCAGCGACGCGACCGGCACGCCGAGCCGGCCCAGCCCGACGACGCCCAAGGTCTCGCCGGCGAGCCCCGGACCGATCGTGTGCTGCCAGCCACCCGCCCGAATCGCCGCGTCCTCCTGAGCGAAGTTGCGGGTCAGCGCGATGATCATGCCTATCGTCAGCTCGGGCACGGCGCTGCTCGTCGCGGAGGTGCCGCACACCGTGACGCCGCGCTGCTTGGCCGCGGGCACATCGATCGCGGAATTGCTCATTCCGGTCGTGACGAGGAGGCGCAGCGCCGGTAGCTCGGCCAGTACCCGGGCCGGGAACGCGGTGCGCTCGCGCATGGCCACGATCACCTCGCTGCCGGCGAGCCGCTGCACCAGGTCGGCCTCGTCTGCGATGTGCCCGGTGAGCACGTCGATCGAGTACCGCGCCTGCACCCCGGACCAGTCTGCGCACTCGCGGGCCACGTTCTGGTAGTCGTCGAGGATCGTCACCGTCGTCATCGACGCGAGCCTATCGGCGCGGCGCCCAGGCGTGGGCCGCGCGATAACCTGGCGCCATGCCCATCAGGAGCACCGTCCCGTTCATGATCGCAGGATCGGAGGGCTGATCGGGTGCGAGTGGCGACGTGGAACGTCAACTCGGTCAAGCAGCGCATGCCCCGCCTGCTGCCGTGGCTGGACCAGCGCCGTCCTGACGTGGTCTGCCTGCAGGAGACGAAGCTCTCCGATGCGGCCTTCACCGAACTGCTCGGCGGCGAAACGGCGAAGCGCGGCTACGAGATCGGCTACGTCGGCGAGGCCCAATGGAACGGGGTCGCGATCTTGTCCCGGGTCGGGCTGGTCGATGTCGTGCCGGGGCTCCCGAACGCGCCGGGCTTCCCCAATCCCGAGGCGCGGGCCGTCTCGGCGACCTGTGGGGGCATCCGCATCTACTCGCTGTACGTGCCGAATGGGCGCGAACCCGAGTCGGACCACTACTACTACAAGCTGGCCTGGCTCGGGGCGCTGCGCGACGCGGTGGCCGCCGGACCGCCCGATGTGATGCTGTGCGGTGACATGAACATCGCCCCGACGGACGCCGACGTGTTCGACCCGGCCGCCTACGTCGGGCAGACGCACGTCACGGAGCCGGAACGGGCGGCTCTCGCGGAGTTGACCGCGCTCGGCCTGCACGACGTGGTGCGCGACCGGTGGCCGAGCGAGCGTGTCTTCACGTACTGGGACTACCGAGCCGGCATGTTCCACCAGGACCTCGGCATGCGCATCGACCTGGTCCTGGCCGGTGGCGCCGTGCCCGGCCGGGTCAAGGCGGCCTGGGTCGATCGGCAAGCTCGCAAGGGCACCGGACCGAGCGACCACGCACCTGTGATAATCGATCTCGACGAGGCGCCCGACGGCGACATCGGCCCGGTTGTGCCGCCGCCGTCCGCGCCACGGGTCTCCACCCGCACGGGCAAGCTTCCCCAATCGAAATGAGCCGGGCCGCGGGTCCGACGGGGTACTGCGGGATCAGTTAATCGGTTGTGCCCGGCCGGGCGGTCTGCTGCACTTGACAGTGGATCGCGCAAGAAAGGAGCCCGAGAATGCGCGCTGCGTTCGTGTTCATCCAGTCGGTATTCAGCACCCCTCCGAAGGACACGGACCGTCTTGCGCATCGTAAATCTCGGGATCGTCGCCCACGTCGACGCCGGTAAGACCAGCCTCACCGAGCGGCTTCTCTACAACGCCGGTGTCATCGGCGAGGTCGGCAGCGTCGATCGAGGC
>JBKPQM010000011.1:0-26984 GCA_046734095.1 Actinomycetota bacterium
CGCCCGAGCAGATCGTCGAGGTGCCTGAGTCGCACACCGGGAGGTTCCTCCGGCGCATGCTGGATCTCCCCGAGCCGTCGCCGCCCGCGAAGCCGGCTCGACGCAGCAAGGTTGCCGCGCGCTGACCCCGACTCACCCGCCGCCCCGATGATCTCTGCTGGATCGGCGAGATTTCGCATGTTCGGCAGAGATGATCAGGGATGTGCTTGCGGAAGAGGAAGGAGCGAGAGGGGTCATGGAGGAACGAATTCTCGGTCGCAGCGGCCGGTCGGTGTCGGTGATCGGCCTCGGTACCTGGCAACTCGGGGCTGATTGGGGCGACGTCGACGAGGCCACCGCGGTGGCCGTGCTCGACGCCGCAGCGCAGGCCGGAGTCACTCTCTTCGACACCGCCGACGTCTACGGCGACGGGCGTAGCGAGCAACTGATCGGTGCCTGGCGGCGGGACAACCCCGATCATCCGGTGACGATCGCGACCAAGATCGGCCGGCGGGTGCCGCAGAAGCCGGAGAACTACACCCTGGACAACTTCCGGACCTGGACGGATCGGTCGCGACGCAACCTCGGCGTCGACATCCTCGACCTCGTCCAGCTGCACTCCCCGCCGTCGACGGTCTACAAGAGCGATGCCGTCTTCGACGCGCTCGACACCCTGGTGGCCGAGCAACGGATCGCCGCCTACGGCGTCAGCGTAGAGAAGGTCGACGAGGCATTGACCGCGATCGCGCGACGCCGCCTCGCCAGCGTGCAGATCATCCTGAACGCGTTCCGGCAGAAGCCGCTCGAACGAGTGCTGCCGGCCGCGATAGCCGCCGGTGTAGGCATTCTCGCCCGGGTGCCGCTGGCGTCGGGCCTGTTGTCCGGGCGTTACACGCACGAGACGACGTTCGCGCCTGATGATCATCGCAGCTACAACCGGCATGGCGAATCCTTCGATGTGGGCGAGACGTTCTCGGGCATCGACTTCGACACGGGTGTCGACGCCGCTGCGCAGTTCGCCGCGCTCGTGCCGCCCGGCGCCACGCCCGCGCAGACCGCCCTGCGCTGGATCATCGACCAGCCAGGGGTCAGCACCGTCATCCCCGGCGCCCGCAACGTTGAGCAGGTGCGGGCCAACGCCGCAGCGGCGGCAATGGCTCCGCTCGACGGGGCAACGCTCGCGGCCATCGCGAAGCTCTACAACACGCGGATTCGGGCTCTGGTGTACGACAAGTGGTGACCCCGGAGCTGGCCGCCTTCGTTGCCCGGCTGCCGAAGGCCGAACTGCACGTGCATCACGTCGGGTCGGCCTCGCCGCAAGCCGTCGCGCAGCTCGCCGCGCGTCACGCGGGATCCACGCCGGTGCCGGCCGACCCCGACAAGCTCGCCGAGTACTTCACCTTCACCGACTTCGGGCACTTCATCGAGGTGTACCTCACCGTCGTCGATCTGATCCGCACGCCCGAGGACGTGTGGACGCTCACCTACGAGGTCGCCCGCGACCTGGCCGCGCAGAACGTGCGCTACGCCGAGCTGACTGTCACTCCCTACTCGACGGTGACCCGGGGCGTCGCGGCCCCGGCGTTCTGCGAAGCCATCGAGGACGCCCGGCGCCGCGCCGAGACCGATTTCGGCGTGATTCTCCGCTGGTGTTTCGACATCCCCGGGGAGGCGGGGCTCGCGGCCGCCGAGCTCACCCTGGACATCGCACTCAGTGACCGACCGGACGGTTTGCTGAGCTTCGGCCTCGGCGGCCCGGAGATCGGCGTGCCGCGCGAGCAGTTCGCGCCGTACTTCGCCAAGGCCCGCGCCGCCGGGCTGCATAGCGTGCCGCACGCGGGCGAGTCGACCGGACCGGAGACGGTGTGGGACGCGATCCGCCACCTGGGCGCCGAGCGGATCGGCCATGGCATCGCCGCTGCGCGGGATCGGGAACTCCTCGAGTACCTCGCGGGCGCGGGCATCACGCTCGAGGTGTGCCCTACCTCCAACGTCCGTACCCGATCGGTGCGCTCACTGGCCGAGCACCCGCTCCCGGCGCTGGTTGCCGCCAGCGTGCCGGTCACGATCAACTCGGACGACCCGCCGATGTTCTCGACGACGCTGAACAACGAATACCTGATCGCCGCCGAACTGCTCGGTCTCGACAAGGCCGGTGTCGCCGACCTGGCGCGAGCGGCGGTGGAGGCGTCGTTCCTCGACGGCCCCGGGAAGCAGACGCTGCTCGCCGAGATCGACATCTATACAGCCCAGCTGTAGTTACGCGGTCGCCGCATCCCGACGAAGTGGACGTTTGTGGCAAGCTACCGGGTTCACCCGTCGAGGGGGAACCGAGATCGCCGCCCGCGACTACGCTCGAATCCGTGCCCGATCCGTCGACCTACCGCCCGGCCCCGGGCACCATCCCGGTCGAGCCCGGCGTGTATCGGTTCCGGGACGAACACGGCCGCGTCATCTACGTCGGGAAGGCGAAAAGCCTGCGCCAGCGGCTGAATTCCTACTTCACGGACGTCGCTCTGCTGCACCCGCGCACCCGGCAGATGGTGTCGACGGCCGCCGCTGTCGAGTGGACGGTCGTCGCGACCGAAGTCGAGGCGCTACAGCTCGAATACAACTGGATCAAGGAGTTCGATCCCCGGTTCAACGTCCGCTATCGCGACGACAAGTCCTATCCGTCGCTGGCCGTGACGCTCTACGAGGAGTATCCGCGTCTGCAGGTCATGCGCGGACCGAAGCGCAAAGGTGTGCGCTACTTCGGGCCGTACTCGCATGCCTGGGCCATCCGGGAAACCCTCGACCTGCTATTGCGGGTCTTCCCGGCCCGCACGTGCAGTGCCGGGGTGTTCAAGCGGGCCGCCCAGATCGGACGTCCTTGCCTGCTCGGCTACATCGGCAAGTGCAGCGCGCCCTGCGTCGGCCGCGTATCGGCCGAGGAGCATCGGCGGATCGTCGATGACTTCTGCGACTTCATGGCCGGCAAGACCGACCAGATGCTCAGGCGCCTGGAACGGGAGATGGCAGCAGCCAGCGCTGACTTGGAGTTCGAGCGGGCCGCTCGGCTTCGCGACGATATCGAGGCACTGCGCCGAGCCATGGAGAAGCAGGCGGTCGTATTCGGCGACGGCACCGACGCGGACGTCGTCGCGTTCGCGCGGGACGACCTCGAAGCTGCCGTGCAGGTCTTCCACGTTCGGGGCGGCCGGGTGCGCGGCCAGCGCGGATGGGTGATCGACAGTGGGATGACCGTGGACGGATCGCTCGACACCCCGGCGCTGGTGGAGCGGTTCGTGACCCAGTTCTACGGCCCGGACGAGGACCGCAGCACGATCCCGCGCGAGATCCTCGTGCCGGAACTGCCGGAGAACGCCGATGTGCTCGGACAGTGGCTGCGCCAGGTGCGGGGTGCAAAGGTCACTCTGCGGGTGCCGCAGCGCGGAGACAAGCGCGCCTTGATGGAGACGGTGGCCCGCAACGCCCGGCAGGCGCTCGCCCAGCACAAGCTGAAGCGAGCGTCGGACCTGACCGCCCGCTCGCAGGCGCTCTCCGAGTTGCAGGACACGCTCGGCCTCGACATCGCGCCGCTGCGCATCGAGTGCTTCGATGTCAGCCACGTGCAGGGCACGAATGTCGTGGCCAGCATGGTGGTCTTCGAGGACGGGCTGGCCCGCAAGAGCGAATACCGACGCTTTACGATGCGCACCACGGGCGGCGACACCGACTGGATCGCCGAGGCGGTCCGCCGCCGCTTCGCCCGGTACCTGGACGAGCGGGTGGCGACGGGCGAGGCCGGGGTGGACGACGTCGAGGCCGACCCCGAGGATGCCCGGCCGGGCATCGACCCCGCGACGGGACGGCCGAAGAAGTTCGCCTATCCGCCCAACCTGCTCGTCGTCGACGGGGGCGCGCCGCAAGTGTCCGCGGCCCAGGCGGTGCTCGACGACCTCGGCATCGACGATGTCGCGCTCATCGGGCTGGCCAAGCGCCTGGAGGAGGTGTGGCAGCCGGGCGAGGCGTACCCGGTGATTCTGCCGCGCACGTCCGAGGCGCTGTACCTACTTCAGCGGGTGCGCGACGAGGCGCATCGTTTCGCGATCACGTTCCACCGCCAGAAGCGGTCGACCGCGATGACCAGGTCGGCCCTCGACGGCATCCCGGGCCTCGGCGAGACGCGGCGCAAGGCGCTGCTCGCGCATTTCGGCTCGCTCAAGCGGCTCCGCGCTGCGAGTGTCGAGGACGTCGAGGCTGTCCCGGGCATCGGCAATCGCACGGCTGAGGCGATCGTTGCGGCGTTGGCCGAATCCAGGACGGCGCCCGCGGTGAACGTGACCACCGGCGAGATCATCGACGGCGACGATCGTTAGGACATCCGTGACCAACGAACAGCCCGGCGCGGGTGCAGACACCCGCGGGGCTCTGGAGACCGTGGTGGTCAGCGGACTCTCCGGCGCTGGACGCAGCACCGCCGCCAAATGTCTCGAGGATCTCGGGTTCTTCGTCGTCGACAATTTGCCGCCCGAGCTCATCGCCACCATGGTCGAGCTCGGTAGCCGCACCCAGGGGGCAATCACCCACATCGCGGTGGTCATGGACGTGCGCAGCCGCGCCTTCTCCTCGGACCTGACCGCCGTCATCCGCGACCTCGCCGAGCGCGGGATGCGTCCCCACGTGCTGTTCCTGGAAGCGCGCGACGACGTTCTGGTGCGCCGCTTCGAGAACATTCGGCGGCCGCACCCGCTGCAGGGCGAAGGCCGGCTGGTGGACGGGATCGCCACCGAGCGACGCCTGCTCGCCGGGTTACGGGGCGAGGCCGACCTGCTGATCGACACCAGCGACCGGTCGATTCACCAGCTGCGGCGGGAGATCGAGCGCGCGTTCGCCGGCGGCGGCCTGGACGGGCGCCCGCCGCTGCGGGCCACCGTCGTGTCCTTCGGTTACAAGTACGGCCTGCCGGTGGACGCGGACCTGGTGGCCGACGTGCGCTTCCTGCCGAATCCCTTCTGGATCCCCGAGCTGCGCGATCTGACCGGCGAGAACCCGCAAGTGCGCGACTACGTGCTGACGCAAGAAGGCGCCGGGGAGTTCGTCGACCGATACGCAGACCTGCTGCAGATTATCGGCGCCGGCTACACGCGCGAGGGCAAGCACTACTTGACGCTGGCCGTCGGTTGCACCGGTGGCAAGCATCGCTCGGTCGTGATCGCCCGCGAGCTGGCTGACCGCCTCACCGGCATGGGGGTACGGGCCACGGTGGTCAACCGGGACCTCGGCCGTGAGTGAGCCGCCCAGCCAGCGCGCGCCCAGTGGCTACGTCCAGCCAGCCGAAGCGGATCCGGCGGCCGGCGAGCGTGACCTGCGCGCCGTCGCGCTTGGCGGTGGGCACGGCCTCTACGCCTCGCTCACGGCGTTGCGCCGGCTGACGAGCGACCTGACCGCTGTCGTGACCGTGGCTGACGACGGTGGGTCGTCGGGGCGTATCCGGCGCGAGCTGGGAACTCTGCCCCCGGGCGATCTGCGAATGGCGCTGACCGCGCTCGCCGGCACGTCAGAAGGCGAGGCCCGCTGGGCGGATCTGCTGCAGCACCGCCTGGGCGGCAGCGGGGCGCTGGCCGGGCATCCGGTCGGCAACCTGCTGCTAACGGGTTTTCTCGAACGCTACGGCGATCCCGTCGCGGCGTTGGCCTGCGTGGCTGAGCTGGTGGGCGCCGTGGGCCGGGTGCTGCCGATGAGCCCGGTGCCGCTTGACTTGATCGCCGAGGTCGACCGGTTCGATCCGGACGACCCGCTGCGGATTCGCCGGATCCGCGGGCAATCCTCGATCGCCAGCACGCCCGGACGGGTGCGCAGCATCCGGCTGCTGCCGCTGGGGGCGCCGGCCTGCGCCAGCGCGGTCGACGCGGTGCGCGAGGCGGACGTGGTGGTGCTGGGTCCGGGATCCTGGTTCACCAGCGTCATCCCGCATTTGCTGCTCCACGAACTCGGCAAAGCGATCGCGTCCACGAACGCGATGGTGATCGTGACGGTCAACCTGGTCCCGCAGGCCGGGGAGACCGACGACTTCTCGCCCGAGGAGCTGTTGCGCGTCCTCGGGGAGCATGCCGAGCGGCACGGCGGCTTGTTCATCGACGCCATCGTGGCCGACTCGGACGCGGTGCCCGATCACAAATCGCTACGCGCTTACGCGCGCGATATCGGCGCGCGTCTCGTACTGTCAAGGATCTCCGCCGACGACAGCCCAGAGCGGCATGACCCAGGGCGGCTCGCCGCCGCGTACCGGGCCGCACTCGACGAGGCCGAGCAGTGAAGGAGGACAGGCCGATGGCGATGACCGCCGCCGTCAAGGACGAGCTGAGCCGGGTGGAGGTCTCCCGCGCTACGGCGCGCCGCGCGGAGGTGGCGACGACGCTGCGCTTCGCGGGTGCGCTGCATCTCATCGGCGGGCACATCGTCATCGAGGCCGAGCTCGACACCGGCTCAGTGGCGCGTCGCCTGCGCAAGGAGATCGCCGAGATCTTCGGGCACGGGTCCGAGGTGCAGATCGTCGCCGGCGGGGGCCTGCGCAAGGGCAGTCGTTACCTCGTGCGGGTGACCAAGGACGGTGAGGGGCTGGCGCGGCAGGCCGGTCTGGTCGATCTGCGCGGCCGGCCGGTGCGCGGGCTGCCGCATCACGTGGTCGCCGGAGGGGTCGCCGACGCCGAGGCGGCGTGGCGCGGCGCGTTCCTCGCGCACGGCTCGCTCACCGAGCCTGGGCGGGCGTGCTCGCTCGAGATCACCTGCCCGTCCACAGAGGCGGCATTGGCTCTGGTCGGCGTGGGCCGTCGGCTCGGCGTCCCGTCTAAGGCCCGCGAGGTGCGCGGAGCGGACCGGGTCGTGGTACGTGACGGCGACGCCATCGGCGCGCTGCTGACCCGGATCGGCGCGCACGCGAGCGTCCTGGCGTGGGAGGAACGGCGACTGCGCCGCGAGGTGCGCGCTACCGCCAACCGGCTCGCCAACTTCGACGACGCCAACCTGCGGCGGTCGGCTCGCGCCGCGGTGGCGGCCGGGGCGCGGGTCGAACGGGCGATGGAGATCCTCGGCGACGACGCACCCGAGCACCTCCTTCAAGCGGGGCGGCTTCGCTTGGACCACAAGCAGGCCTCGCTCGAGGAGCTCGGCACCCTGTCGGATCCGCCGATGACCAAGGACGCCGTGGCCGGGCGTATTCGTCGATTGCTCGCGATGGCCGACAAGCGGGCGGCCGACCTCGGTGTACCGGATACCGAGTCCGCGGTGACCCCGGAAATGCTCGCCCCCTGAGGGACCGTGGGCGGACCCGCTAGTGTTTTCTGCAGGAGCGGGTCGTTGCCGACGCGCCCTCAGTCAGCACCACAGTCAAGGAGCCAGGCAGTGACCGTTCGTGTGGGCATCAACGGCTTCGGCCGCATCGGTCGTAACTTCTTCCGCGCCGCCGTCGCGTCCGGCGCCGACATCGAGGTGGTAGGTGTCAACGACCTCACCGACAACGCGACCCTCGCGCACCTGCTGCGCTACGACACGATCCTGGGCCGCTTTCCCGGTGAAGTCAGCTACACCGCCGACACCATCAGCGCGGGCGGGCACACGTTCAAGGCGTTCGAGGAACGCGACCCGGCGAAGCTTCCGTGGCGCGAGGTCGGCGCCGACGTCGTGATCGAGTCCACCGGATTGTTCACCGACGCCACCAAGGCCAAGGTGCACGTCGACTCCGGCGCAGCCAAGAAGGTGATCATCTCCGCGCCGGCCAAGAACGAGGACGTCACGATCGTGATGGGCGTCAACGACGGCGACTATGACCCGGCCAAGCACACGGTGATCTCCAACGCGTCGTGCACCACGAACTGCCTCGCGCCACTGGCGAAGGTGCTGCACGATGCGTTCGGCATCGAGCGCGGCCTGATGACCACGATCCACGCGTACACCCAGGACCAGAACCTGCAGGACGGCCCGCACAAGGACCTGCGCCGGGCCCGCGCGGCCGCGCAGAACATCGTGCCGACATCGAGCGGCGCCGCGAAGGCGATCCACTTGGTGCTGCCGGAGCTGAAGGGCAGGCTCGACGCGTTCGCGCTGCGCGTACCGGTCATCACCGGATCGGTCACCGACCTCACCGCCCAGGTCGGCCGCGACGTCACGGTCGATGAGGTTAAGGCGGCGTACCGGGCCGCCGCCGAGGGGCCGCTCAAGGGCCTGCTCAGCTACACGGAGGACCCGATCGTCTCGTCCGACGTCATCACCGACCCCGCGTCGTGCATCTTCGACGCCGAGCTGACCAAGGTCATCGGTAACCAGGTGAAGGTCGTCGGCTGGTACGACAACGAGTGGGGGTACTCGAACCGGCTCGTGGACGTTGCCGTCCTGGTCGGTTCCTCGCTCTGAGGCGGGTCTTGGTATGCGCACCGTCGACGACCTGATCCGGCACGGCGTCGCCGGTCGGCGCATCCTGGTGCGGTCCGACCTGAACGTGCCGCTGACGAAAGCCGCCAAGCCGAAGGTCGCCGACGACAGCCGAATCCGCGCATCGTTGCCGGTCCTGACGAAGCTGCTCGACCACCGCGCGCGGGTGATCGTCGCAGCGCACCTTGGCCGGCCGAAAGGTGCGCCCGATCCGCAGTACTCGCTGAGCCCGGTCGCGGACCGGTTGGCCCAGCTGCTCGGCCTGCCCGTGGACTTCGCTCTCGACACGGTCGGCGAAAGTGCCCGGTTGCTCGCGAACGAGTTGCGCGATGGCGAGCTGCTGCTGTTGGAGAACGTGCGCTTCCACCCCGGCGAGACGAGCAAGGACGACGCGCAGCGGCTGGCACTCGCAAAATGTCTATCGTTTCTGACCGGCGGTGACGACGACGGCGGCGCCTTCGTCGAGGACGCGTTCGGCGCGGTGCACCGCAAGCACGCGTCGGTGTATGACGTCGCCACGCTGCTGCCGCACTACGGCGGCGACCTGGTTCGCGACGAGGTTGCCGTATTGCAGCAGTTGACCGGCGACCCGAAACGGCCCTACGTGGTGGCGTTGGGCGGCAGCAAGGTCAGCGACAAGCTGGCCGTGATCAATTCGCTGTTGCCCAAGGTCGACCGGCTTCTCGTCGGCGGCGGCATGTGCTTCACGTTCCTCAAGGCTCAAGGCTACGAGGTCGGCGACTCGCTGCTCGAAGCGGATCAGATCGACACCTGCCGGCGGCTGTTGGCCGAGAGCGGCGACAAGATCGTGCTACCCAGCGACATCGTCGTGGCCACCGAGATCACCGACGACGCGGCGACGCAGACCGTCCCGGCGGACGCCGTCCCGGCGAGCACCAAGGGACTCGATATCGGCCCGCGCACGGTTGAGGCATTCGCCGCCGAGCTGTCTGTGGCGCAGACGGTGTTCTGGAACGGGCCGATGGGCGTCTTCGAGGTGGCACCCTTTGCGGCCGGCACGAAGGGCGTCGCCGACGCGGTGGCCGCCGCACCCGGGCTCACCGTCGTCGGGGGCGGCGACTCAGCGGCGGCGGTGCGCAAGCTCGGCCTTGACGTCAACGCGTTCGGTCACATCTCCACGGGCGGCGGCGCGTCGCTGGAGTATCTCGAAGGAAAAGTTTTGCCGGGCATCGCCGTGCTCGAGGAGGTCTGAGTTGCCGTCGTCGCGAAAACCGCTGATCGCCGGCAACTGGAAGATGAACCTCAACCACCTCGAGGCGATCGCACTCACCCAGAAGATCGCGTTCAGCCTGAAGGAAGAACACTTCAGCGCGGTCGAGGTGGTTGTCGTGCCGCCGTTCGTCGACCTGCGCAGCGTGCAGACCCTCGTTGACGGTGACCGGTTGATGATCGGATACGGCGCCCAGGACCTGTCCCCGTACGACGCCGGCGCCCACACGGGCGACATCAGTGGCGGCATGCTCGCCAAGCTCGGTTGCACCTACGTGATCGTCGGGCATTCCGAGCGACGCCAGCAGCACGGCGAGGACGACGCGACCGTGAACGCCAAGGCCAAGGCGGCCTACCGGCACGGGCTCACGCCGATCGTGTGCATCGGCGAGACGGACGACATCCGCGAGGAAGGTCGGCACATCCCGCACTGCCGAGCCCAGCTCGACGCGGGGCTGGCCGGGGTCACAGCCGAGCAGGCCGCCACGATCGTCGTCGCCTACGAGCCGGTCTGGGCAATCGGGACCGGGAAAGTGGCCACGCCCGGCGACGCGCAGGAGGTGTGCGCCATGATCCGGGCCCGGCTGGGCGAGCTGTACGGATCCGGGCTCGCAGACGGGGTGCGCATCCTCTACGGTGGCTCGGTCAAGGCGTCCAATGCCGCCGAGATCGTCAAGGAGCCCGACATAGATGGAGCACTGGTAGGCGGGGCCAGCCTGGACGGCACCGAGTTCGCGACCATCGTGCTGGCCGCGCGACCCAGCTGAAGACGACAAGGTAGGCTGTGCCGGATGTTTCGCTGCTTCTCCGCTAAGGCCAGTCAATGATCCTCGCGCTGTCGATTGTCCTAGTTCTCGTCAGCCTGCTGCTCATCGTCTTGGTGCTGCTGCACCGCGGTAAGGGTGGCGGCCTGTCGTCGATGCTCGGGGGTTCGTTCTACTCCAACCTGTCCGGGTCCTCGGTCGTCGAGCGCAACCTGGACCGATTGACCGTCATAGCCGGGATCGTGTGGGCGATCTGCATTATCGGGCTGGGATTGCTGTATAAGAACAGCTGATAGTTCCGACAAATCCGCCGCAAGTCCTGAGTCATCCCGAGGAGAGACACGTGGCCGGTGGCAGTGCGATCCGGGGCAGCCGGGTCGGAGCTGGACCGATGGGGGAGAAGGAGCGCGGCGAGTCAGCGCCGCGGCAGCGCATTTCCTTCTTCTGCGCGAATGGGCATGAAGTCAAGCCTGCATTCGCGCTGGAGGCGGTATTGCCCGATACGTGGGACTGCCCCCAGTGCGGCTTCCCGGCCGGTCGCGAGTCCGCCGCGCCGCCGAACGCACCGCGCAACGAGCCGTACAAGACGCACCTCGCCTACGTGAAGGAGCGCCGCACGGACGAGGACGGCGCGGCCATTCTGGAAGAGGCGCTGCAGCGACTTCGCGCCCGCCGCGGCGAGAACTGACCGAGCGATCAGCCGGTCAGTCCCCGGGTCAGGCCATCGGGGGACGGTAGAGGTTCGCCGGCAACTGGGCGGCGGCCTCACGATCGAGCAGCCACAGCGTTCGACGGCGGCCGTGCGGCCCCGCGGCCGGCACCTGCACGCGACCGGCGCCACCGAGCGCCATCGCCACCGCACGTGCCTTCGAGGTGCCCGAGGCGATGAACCACACCTCGGTCGCGGCATCGAGGGCACGGAAGGTGAGCGAGATTCGGGTGGGCGGCGGCTTGGGCGAGTTGTGCACCGCGATCGCGGACGCGTTCTCTTCGTAGACGCCCGGGTGTTCCGGGAACAGCGACGCACAATGGCCGTCTGGCCCGATGCCGAGCAGAAGCGCATCGAAATGCGGCACGTCCTCACCGGGATCCGCGGCGGCGGCGAGCTCAGCGGCGTACGTCTCGGCGGCAGCCTCGACGTCGTCGCCGAACTCGGCGCCGGCGGGCGGCATCCGGTGCACGTGGGCCGGGTCGAGCGGCACCGCGTCGAACAGTGCGGCGAACGCGGCCCGGTCGTTGCGGTCAGGTGAGTCGGCTGCTACGAAGCGCTCATCGCCCCACCACAGGCTCACGCGGCGCCAGTCGACGGAATCGCGGGCCGGCAGTTCGCGCACGGCGGTCATGGCCTGCTCGAGGATGCTGCCGCCCGTGACGGCCAGGAAGGCCAGTGGCCGGACGCTCTGCGCCGACACCAGCGTGGTGACGAGCCGGGCCGCCACGTCGTCGGCCAGCTGGGCCGCGGTCGGCTCTACGACGATCTCAGGGGCCGCGCCCATCAGGAGCTCGCGGCGGCCGCGTCGTCGGCGAGCGCCGGATCTTTCCAGATGTGGACGCGCTGACGTGGACGCTCGGCGAGGCCACTCAGGTCGGTCACGGCGCCCAGGGCTTGGGCGTAAATCGCGTCGTCGTCGAGTCGGCGTAGCTCTTCGGCGAGCAACTCGCCCAGCGAGCGCTCCGGGAACGGTGCTATCGAATCCGGCTGCCCGGAACGTTGCAGGATCAACTTGCCGCTCTGCGCGTCGGCACCGATGGCGGCGCCGTCGGCAAAGCCGATCGTCACCTTGTCGATCTCGCGGCCACCCGCGTTGATCACCGGCACGTAGAACGCAAGGCGAGCCGATAACCAGCCGGCCAGCAGCAGCGCGGACGGGTCGGAGTCATCGCCGAACACTGCGGCCGAGGAGGGTGTGTCGTGCTGGCCGTCGAGCGCGGAGGCAAGCGCGGCGCGCCAGCCGGTGATCCGGGTCCAGGACAAGTCGGTGTCGCCGGGAGCGAAGTCGACCGCGCGCTGTCGCAGCGCGGCCACCCGATCGTCGGCCCGCTGGACGTCGGTGATCCGCCGATCGGCGAACACGCCGAGCGGGTCATAAGAAATGCGGTCCGGCGGCGGGCCGTGCCACCACGTGACTACCGGTGCGTCGGGCGCGAGCAAGGGGAGAGTCACTGACTCCGCGTGCAGGGCCAGGCGGCCGTACATGCGCAGCACGACGGCCTCGCCCGGGCCGAGCCGCCCACCCAGCAGGACCTCGGCGTCCAGGCGCGGCAACGGCGCGTCGATCTGCCGGCGGATCACCATCAGCAGCCGCATGGGGTGCTTGCTGGCGGCGATGGTGGCAGCGTCCTCGGCTTCGGCGACGTCCTTCTCGTCGACGACGACGACCAAGGTGAGCGCGATGCCGCTCGTGACCGCCCCGCCGGTGCGCCGCTCCGCGGCCAGCGCCTTGACGACAGCCGTGCCAGTCGTATCCCACAGCGTTGTCATGCCGTACCTCCAGGCGATGAGCGCTCGCGCGAAGAGCGCGCGGCCACTGCGCCAACGGCGCAGTCGAGGTAGCGGATGCCCCCGAAGGGGGCAGCCGAGACCGAGGGGCCGCGGAGAATAGTCACGGCCTGCGCCATTGGCGGCCGTCGCGGATGAGCATCTGGTCGGCTTCCTTCGGGCCCCATTCACCGGCCCGGTACAGGTAGGGCTTGCTGCCGCGCCAGAAGTCTTCAAGTGGATCTATCACCCGCCAGGACGCCTCGACCTCGTCGTTGCGCGGGAACAACGTCGCGTCACCGATCAGCACGTCGAGGATCAGCCGCTCGTAGGCCTCGGGAGAGGACTCCGTGAACGCCTCGCCGTAGAGGAAGTCCATCGCGACGTCGCGGACCTCCATCTGAGTCCCCGGGACCTTGGATCCGAATTTCAGGGTGACGCCCTCGTCGGGCTGCACTCGGATTACGAGCTGATTGTGACCGAGTTCTTGCGTATCGGTCTGGCTGAACGGTAGGTGCGGCGCCTTCTTGAACAGCACGGCGATCTCGGTCACCCGGCGCGGCAGGCGTTTGCCGGCGCGCAGGTAGAACGGAACCCCGGCCCAGCGCCGGGTCTCGATGCCGAGCCGTAGCGCGGCGTAAGTCTCGGTCGTCGAGTCCGCGGGAATGCCGTGCTCGGCGGTATAGGCCACGGCCCGCTCGCCGGCCAGCCAGCCCTGGGCGTACTGCCCTCGGATCGCGTATGCGGCGAGGTCATTCGGGAGTGAGATCGCCCGCAGCACCTTGAGTTTCTCGGTGCGGATCGCCTCCGCGAAGAACTCGACCGGCTCCTCCATCGCGGTGAGCGCGAGTAGCTGGAACAGGTGGTTCTGGATCACGTCGCGGGCCGCGCCCGTGGCGTCGTAGAACGCCGCCCGGCTTTCGATGCCGACGTCCTCCGCCATGGTGATCTGCACCGAGTCGACGAAGTTGGAGTTCCACACCGGCTCGAACAGCTGGTTGGCGAAGCGCAGCGCCAATATGTTCTGGACCGTCTCCTTGCCCAAGTAGTGGTCGATACGGAACACGTCCTGCGGCGTGAACACCGCGTCGACCAAGCCGTTCAGCTCGAGCGCGCTGCGCAGGTCGTGCCCGAACGGCTTCTCGACGACGACCCGCCGCCAGCCGCCGCTCTTCTCGTTGCTGGCGAGCCCGGTGCGCTCCATCTGCTTGAGGACGACCGGGAACATACTCGGGGGTATGGAAAGATAGAAGGCGGCGTTGCCGTTGATGCCGTGACTCTGCCGCAGCTCGTCCAGCGTCTGGCACAGCGCGTCGAAGGCGGCGTCGTCGTCGAACGAACCCGGTACGAACTGGATGTCCGCGCTGAGACGCTTCCACACTTCCTCGTTCCACGGCGTGCGGGCATGGTCCTTGGCCGCCTTCTTGGCCAACGCCGCGAAATCACCATCGCCCCAATCGCGGCGGGCGAAGCCGAGCAGCACGAAGTCGTTCGGCAGCAGGCCGCGGTTGGCCAGGTCGTAGATAGCCGGCAGAAGTTTCTTGCGGGACAGGTCACCCGTGACACCGAACACGACGAGCGCGCACGGTTCCGGAATGCGGGGCAGCCGCCGGTCGGCCGGATCGCGCAATGGATTGCTGCTCGGCGGGCCGAACGACGTGATGATCGACGACGCCGCTGCGGCCAGGGACGGCTCGTTCGGCACGGCCGCCGTGTCCGCCGAGGATGCTTCGGTCACGGGTCCACCTCTTATCGGGCGCCGGCAGCGCCGATCTTCGCCTTGACGCTCTCAACCAGCTGGGCGTACGAGTCCTCGAACTTCTGCACGCCTTCGGTCTCGAGCAGCTCAATCACGTCGTTGTACTGAATGCCCAATGCCGCGAGGTCGTCGATAACCTTCTGCGATTCGGCGTACGTGCCGCTGATCGTGTTGCCGCGGATGTGGCCGTGATCGGCGACAGCGTTGAGCGTGGCCTCGGGCACCGTGTTGACGGTGTTCGGGGCGACGAGCTCGACGACGTACATCGTGTCGTCGTATCGGGGATCCTTCACGCCGGTGGACGCCCACAGCGGCCGCTGCTCGTTGGCGCCCGCCGCCTTCAGCGCTTGCCACCGCTCGGAGGCGAACGCCTTCTCGTACCGCTCATAGGCCAGCCGGGCGTTCGCGATGCCGGCCTTGCCGCGCAATGCGGCCGCCTGGTCTGAGCCGATCTTGTCGAGGCGCTTGTCGACCTCGGTGTCGACCCGGGACACGAAGAACGAAGCCACCGAGTGGATGCGCGACAGGTCGTGCCCGTTCCGTTGGGCCTGCTCCAGGCCGCTGACGTAGGCGTTGATGACCGCGTCGTAGCGGTCGAGGCCGAAGATCAGCGTGACATTGACGCTGACGCCGGCCGCGGTAGCGGCGGTGATCGACGCCAACCCCGGCTCGGTGGCCGGGATCTTCACCAGGACGTTCGGCCGGTCGACCAGCCACTGCAGGCCCTTTGCCTCGGCGGTGGTGCGCTCCGTGTCGTACGCGATGCGCGGGTCGACCTCGATCGAGACCCGCCCGTCGACGCCGTTCGTGCGGTCGTAGACCGGACCGAACACGTCGCACGCCCACCGGATGTCGTAGGCCATCACATAGCGGATCGCCCCGTCGAGTGCGATCTGGCGAATGGCCAGGTCATGAACCTGGTTGTCGTACGCGCTGCCCTCCTTCTCCAGCGCCTTCTGGAAGATCGTCGGGTTGCTCGTGACCCCCACGACGTGCTTCTCGTCGATGAGCTGCTGCAGATTTCCGGATTGCAGGCGATCGCGGCTGATGTCGTCGAGCCAGACGGATACGCCTTGAGCCGACAGATCGGCGAGTGCGTCAGACATGGATTCTCCTTACGTACCTGTAGTCGTGCTGCTGATCTTGCCGACCCGGTCGAGGGTGGCGTGCGCGGCCGCGACGACGCGGTCGGGGGTGAATCCGAACTGCTCGAACAGGACGGAGCCGGCTGCGCTGGCGCCGTAGTGGTTGATGCTCACGATCTCGCCGGCGTCACCGACGATCTCTCGCCAGCCCAGGGGCACGGCCGCCTCGACGCTCACCCGCGCCCGGACATTGGGCGGCAGCACGCGGTGCTGATAATCACCGTCCTGGTCGTGGAACCACTCGAGGCAGGGCAGCGATACGACCCTCGTCGGCGTGCCTTCGGACTCCAGCCGTTCCCGGGCGGCCAGGGCGACGGACACCTCAGACCCGGTCGCGATGAGAATCACCTTCGGAACACCGCCGGACGCTTCCTCCAGGACGTAGCCGCCCTTGCAAGCGTCGACGACCTTGGCCGGGTCGAGTACGGGTAGCGGCTGACGGGTCAGCGCGATGCCGGCCGGGCGATCGGTGTGTTCGAGCACGGCTTTCCAGACGACCGCCGTCTCGTTCGCGTCCGCCGGACGGACGATGTCGAGACCGGGCACGGCGCGCAAGGCCGCTAGTTGCTCGACCGGCTGGTGCGTGGGTCCGTCCTCGCCCAGGCCGACCGAGTCGTGCGTCCAGACGTAGATCGTCGGGAGCTTCATCAGCGCGGCGAGCCGTACCGGCGGGCGCATGTAGTCGCTGAAGATGAGAAATGTGCCGCCGTACACGCGAGTTCCGCCATGCAGGGTGATGCCGTTGAGGATCGCGCCCATCGCGTGCTCGCGAACGCCGAAGTGCAGCGTGCGCCCGTAGGGGCCGCCCGACCACTCCTTGGTCTGGTGCTCCGACGGGATGAAGCTGGGTTCGCCGTCCATCGTCGTGTTGTTGCTCTCGGCCAAGTCGGCCGACCCACCCCACAGCTCCGGCAGTAGCGGCGCAATCGCGGTGAGCACCTTGCCCGACGCGGCGCGCGTCGCCATCGGCTTGTCGGTGGGAAACGTCGGCAGCGCCTCGGCCCAGCCGGCCGGCAGTGTGCGGGTCAGCATCCGGTCGAACAACTGCTTGCGGTCGGGATTCGCTCCGGCCCAGGCGTCGAAGCGCGGCTGCCAGTCGCGCTGACGCCTTCGCCCGCGCTCGGCAACGTTACGGACGTGGGCGAGCAGCTCGTCGTCCATCGGGAAGTGAACGTCCGGGTCGAAGCCCAGGACCTCCTTGGTGGCACGGACTTCATCCTCGCTGAGCGCCGAGCCGTGGGCCTTGCCGGTGTTCTGCTTGTTGGGAGCCGGCCAGGCGATGATCGTTCCGACCGAGATGATCGACGGCCGGTCGGTTTCGGCTTGCGCCGCCATGATCGCGGCCTCCAATGCGACGAGGTCCTCGCCGGAGCCGACCCGCTGAGTGTGCCAGCCGTACGCGTCGTAGCGCTTGAGTACATCCTCGGAGAACGCGATGTCGGTGTCGTCCTCGATAGAGATGTGATTGTCGTCGTAGAAGAGGATCAGGTTGCCGAGTTGCTGGTGTCCAGCCAGGCTGGAGGCCTCGCTGGAGACGCCTTCCTCGAGATCGCCGTCGCCGCAGAACGCGTAGATGCGGTGGTCGAAGACCGACTCGCCGGGCGCGGCGTCCGGGTCCCACAGGCCACGCTCGCGCCGCGCGGCCATCGCCATGCCGACCGCGTTCGCAACGCCCTGACCCAGTGGTCCGGTCGTCGTCTCAACCCCGATGGTGTGCCCGTGCTCGGGATGTCCGGGGGTGCGCGAACCCCAGGTGCGAAGTGCCTTCAGGTCGTCGAGTTCGAGCCCGTAGCCGCTGAAGTACAGCTGGATATACAACGTCAGCGACGAATGCCCGTTGGACAGGACGAACCGGTCGCGGCCGACCCAGGTAGGGTCAGAAGGGTTGTGCCGCAGCACTTTCTGGAACATCAGGTAGGCGAGCGGTGCGAGGCTCATGGCGGTGCCCGGGTGGCCATTGCCCGCGCGTTGCACCGCGTCCATGGCCAGCACACGCGCAGTGTCGACGGCCTTCGTGTCGAGGTCGGTCCACCACCGCGGGCGAGTCTGTACCACCTCATCGTCGGTGAGACTCACGATGTTCGCATTCCCTTCCGTCTCGCAGCACAACGCCTGATGTTTCGGCGCGTCATCCCACGTCGAGGGTAGTCACTTGGTGCACCCGCGGCCGGTTGGCCCGGGTTAACGAGCTGCGTCTCCGGGTGACGGTGGGTGCCGGGAGTGGGTGCTCGGGCCGGCCGAGTGGTGGATACCCTGATCCGGTGACGCAGACCTCGGTGGCCACGGCACCGAACACCGTGCCGACGACCCTGTCAGCGAGGCCGATCGCGCGGCCCGCCGCGCGGACGTCGCGGCTCAAGGCGTACGTCGCGCTCACCAAGCCGCGCATCATCGAGTTACTGCTCGTGACCACCCTGCCGACGATGATCCTCGCGGCCGGTGGCTTGCCGAGGTGGAGCGTCGTGCTGGCCACGATGATCGCGGGCACGTTGGCCGCCGGCAGCGCCAACGCCTTGAACTGCTACCTCGACCGGGACATCGACGCCGTGATGCGGCGCACTGGTCACCGTCCGCTCGCCCGGCATGAGGTGTCGCCCGGTGGCGCGCTCGTCTTCGGTGTCGCGCTCGGCATCATCGCGGTCGATGTCATGGGCCTGGCCACGAACTGGCTCGCGGCTGGGTTGACCGCGGCGGCCATTGCGTTCTACGTCATCGTCTACACGATGCTGCTCAAACGGCGAACCGCCCAGAACATCGTGTGGGGCGGCGCGGCCGGGTGCATGCCGGTGCTGATCGGCTGGGCGGCGGTCACCGACCGGCTGGCCTGGCCGCCGCTGATCTTGTTCGCCGTCGTCTTCTTCTGGACGCCGCCGCATTTCTGGGCATTGGCGATCCGGTTCCGCGAGGACTATCAGCGCGCCGGTGTGCCGATGCTGCCAGTCGTCGCCTCGCCGACCCGGGTCGCCCGCGAGATCGTGATCTACAGCTGGCTCACCGTTGCGGCCACGCTTGCCTTGTGGCCGGTGGCGACCGGCTGGGTGTACGGCGGGTTGGCCGCCGCGGCGGGTGTGGTGCTGTTGGTCGCGGCCCACCGGCTGCTGGCTAATACGCGAGCCGGGCTCGACGGTAAATCGATGCGGCTGTTCCACCTGTCGAACAGCTATCTGGCCTTCGTCTTCGTAGCGATCGCGGTCGACACGCTCGTTCGTTAGCGGATCGACACCGGGAAACCCACTGGCTTCATCACGGTGATCGTGGGATTGCCCGGCTCGGTGCCCGTGATCGTGACGGTGCCCCGAGTGAAGGTGGCCGGCACGTCGAACACCGCGAATACCTCCTTGCCCAGGTCGACGTCCTTCGCCGTGATCGGCCGGCCACCGGCCGGCGTGAGTCGGAGCAGCGGCGCGTCGATGCCGGTCGCGCTCGCCTGGCTAGGTGCGCGGAAGCGGAAGTCCATCCACAGCAGTGCGCGGCCGCTACCGGACGCGTGGTGGTGGCCGTCGTCGGTCCAGTACCCCAGCAGGGCCCGCGTCACGGTCACTCGGCCGGCGAGGTTCATGACGTTGCCCGGCCGGGCGAATCTGATCGTGATCGGCTGGTTGACCGCAACCGCCGCGTCGATGCGGTCGCGGCGCAGGACGGCGAGGTTGGACGGCCCGGGCTTCCCGTTCGGTAAGGCCAGGCTCTGGCGTACTCCATCCGCACTGAGCACGACGGCGGCCGGCCGCTTCGCGGGAACGGTGAGCACCACCGCCTGGGTGCCGTGCACCGCGGGCAGGCGCCGCAGGGGCCCGGGGCCCGTTGCGACGCCGAGTGCGGCGGCCGATGGCGCGATGTTGGCGACTTGTCCAGGTACGTAGGTGTAGGTGAACGCGACGAGCCGTTGCCCGGGCGGCGCGCTACGAGCGCCGTCGCCGGTGCCGTACCGATCGATGAGGCCCACCTTGGTCAGGCGCACTCCGCCGCGCAGCGACACCATGAGCGCATCACCGGGCGCATCGGGCAGCGTCTGGTTGCCGAGGTTCGCGGCGACCAGCGTGTCTGGCTGGGCCGGTGGTGGCGTCGGCACCTGCAGCCCGGCCGGCATCGGCGGCGTCAGGTTGTCCGGGCGGCGAAACGCGAGACCGACTGGGGCGGGGCCCGGTTGATCATTGATCGGCTCGGTCGCCGGGGTGAGGGTTACCGCACCTCGGCCGGCCGCGATCGCGGACACGGAGAAGCTCAGATACGTGCGGGCCGGATTGCCGTCGACGAAGAGCACCGGCCCGCACCGCACGGCACGGTCGACATCGGTCTTTTTGGCGCCTTTCGGCGGGTCGGCGGGGATGGCGAAGTAGCACCGGGTGTCGGCACTCTTGGTGCCGTGCCGACTGACCACGAGCGCGTCCAGCGATTTCTCTGCACTTCGGAGCGTGCCGGCCGGGTCGTCGACCTTCTTGCCGTTGAAGGTCAGGCTGCTCGACGAGGACTTGTGCAGTACTGACCATCCCGCGATCAGACCACCTACGACCACGGCGGCGCACGCGGCGATCAGGGCCGGCCGACGCCACCGTCGCGTCCGCCTCGCGGCTGCGCGGGCCGACCGGGGCCGCCAGTCGTCCTCGCGGGTCGGCGGCGCATAGACGCTGGTCGGTGATGCGTCTACCGGCGCAACGGATGTGGGGGGCTGATAGCGGGCCCGGGTATAGGCCGTCACAGGTTCGCGTTCCAGTCGGCGGGCGCGCACTTGTTCCGTCCGGACGCGATCGTGCGTCCATCGGGCACCATCGAAGTACCGCAGAAACCCGGTGTCCTCCGGATCCGGATACCAGCCAGGCGCGCCCACGAGCCCCCCTCCGTACCCCGCCACCGATCGTGCCACCCCCCTCGATCGGTGGTCCATACGGGGCAGCCCCCGTCGGTGCTCCGTACCATCGCGAACGTGACTCGATCGATCGCGATCGCGACCTGTGGCGTGTCCCGACAGACATGACGCTGCCGATGCCGTCGCCGCAGCGTCAGGACGCGCTGCGCCGGATGAAGGTGAACGCGACCGGTCTGCTCCTGGTCGCGGCGGCCGTGTTCGTGGTCTGCGTGACAGTCGGCGATGGGCACGGAGTGTGGGGTTACGTGCAGGCGGCGGCGGAGGCCTCGATGGTGGGTGGCCTCGCCGACTGGTTCGCCGTGACGGCGTTGTTCCGGCACCCGCTGGGCATCCCGATCCCGCACACGGCGATCATTCCCCGCAAGAAGGACCAACTCGGCGCCGCGCTCGGCTCGTTCGTCCAGGAGCACTTCCTTACCGCATCGGTCCTCGGCGAGCACGTCGCGCAGGCGCAGATCCCGCGCCGTACCGGCGAATGGCTGGCCATGCCTGAGAACGGGGCGCGGGTGGCGGACGAGCTCGCCGCTGCGCTGGGCGGCATCGGCTCGTTCGTCCGCGACGACGAGGTGCGCTCGGCAGTGGCGGCCTATGCCGAGAAGCGGCTGCGTTCCGCCGATCTGGCGCCGCTGGTGTCGCGGGTGCTCGACGCCGTGCTCGACTCAGGGCAGCACCAAGTGGCGTTGACCGCGGGGCTGCGCGGGTTGATGCGTTTCCTCGACGACAACCGCGCGATCTTCCGGCGGCGGCTGGCTGAGGAGTCGCCCGAGTGGGTACCGGAGTGGGTCGACGACCGCGTGTTCGCCCGACTGTTCACCGGGCTGCAGTCCTTCCTGGCCGACGTGGTCGCCGACGACTCGCATGATCTGCGCCAGCAGTTCGACCGCCGGCTGCGCGAATACGCGAGCTCGCTGCGCACGGACCCGTCCAAGGCCGCCAGCATCGAGGCGGCCAAGCTTCAGCTGCTCGAACGCCCCGAAGTCCGAGACTGGCTCTCGACGCTGTGGACACACGTCAAGGGCGCAATCCTTGCTGGCGCGGCTGATCCCGGCTCGGAGCTACGTCGGACCGTCCAGTCGCTCACGATCCAGCTCGGCACGTCGCTGCGCGATGATCCGTCCCTACAGGCCAAGGTGGAGGCCGTACTGCAGCGTATGGTAAGTCACGTCGCCGAGCGCTACGGCGCCGATCTCGCCGAACTGATCTCGACGACCGTAGCCCGCTGGGACGCCGAGGAGACCAGCCGGCGCCTCGAACTTCAGGTCGGCCGCGACCTGCAGTTCATCCGCATCAACGGCACTGTCGTCGGTGCGTTGGTCGGCGTCTTGATCTACGCCGTCAGTCAGCTGCTTTAGCCACGGCTTCCGCGTCTGCCCGGAGCGGCTCGGCCGATCGGGCCGGCTGCACCGTGAGCAGGACGCGCAGTGCGGCGATCCAGACCAGGCAGGCGCCGAGCATGTGTACGGCGACCAGCCCGGACGGCACATGGGTGAAGTACTGGACGTAGCCGATCACGCCCTGGCCGAGCTCGATACCGAGCAGCCACCACGCGGCGCGCCGCGTCGTGGCGCCGGCGCCGGTTACGTGCAGCAGGACGACCAGGCCCACCGTCAGGCCGACGAGCACCATCACCGCGTCGGCGTGCAGTTGGGCGACGCCGCTCGGAGCGAGAGTGATGCGGTGCGTTGCGCCCTTGTCGCCGGCGTGCGGGCCGGTGCCCGTGACGACCGTCCCCAACGCCAGCACGACGACCGCGGCTACGACGATCAGCCGGGACAAGATCAGCGCCGGCCCGAAGCCTCGGCCGGTATCAGGCCGCAACCGCCACCACAGCAGCATCGTGACCGCAATGATCGACATCGACAGCAGGAAGTGAGCCGCCACCGTCCAAGGATTCAGGTCGGTCAGCACCGTGATGCCGCCCATCACGGCCTGGGCCGGGATGCCGAGGAACGCCAGCAGGGCCAGCGGCAGCTCGCGGCGTTGCCGGTAGGCCGCGAGCAACGTGAGGACGGCGATGATTCCGAGTACGAACGTCAGCTGCCGGTTGGTGAATTCGATGACGCCGTGGATCGAGTGCGCGCGCGTGGGGGTGAGCGAGGCACCCGTGCACTTCGGCCAGGTCGGACAGCCGAGCCCCGATCCGGTGAGCCGCACCGCGCCGCCGGTGACCACGATGACCACGTTGGCCACCACCGACGCCAGCGCCAATTCGCGCAGCACACGCGGCGACCCGAGCCACGCCAGCACCCGGGTCCGGGCGCCGGCGCGCACGGTCGACGTCACTCCCATCGGAACCACCGCGCCGCGAGCGGCAGACTCACCGCCGCCCAGATAAGCAGTGTCACGAACGACCGCACCGGCAAGCCTTGGCCGTACTGCAGCACACTGTGCAGCCCCTCCGAGAGCGCAGCTGACGGGAGGCAGCGCAGCACCTGGGCGACGCCGTCGGGGTATTTGGACAGCGGGATCGCGATGCCGCCGCAGAACAACATCACGATCCACACCAGGTTCGCGGCCGCGAGCGTGACTTCCGCGCGCAGGGTTCCGGCGAGCAGCAGCCCTAGTCCGCCGAACGCGATCGTGGCGACCGCGATGAGCAGCAGCGCCCAGATCGGATCGCCGTGCGGATGCCAGCCCAGCGCTAATCCCAACGCGCAGATCAGCGCTACCTGCAGTCCCTCCATGATCAGTACGGCGAGCGTCTTGCCGAGCAGCAGCACGGACCGAGGCAGCGCCGTAGCGCCGAGCCGCTTCAACACGGCGTACTTGCGCTCGAAGCCGGTACCGATCGCCAGGCCGGTGAACGCTGCGCTCATGACGGCGAGCGTCAAGATGCTCGGCACCACGAAGTCGATGCGGCGCCCGTCCAGGGAGTACAGCAACGGCAGGTTGAAGAAGAGCTCCAGCAGCAACGGGATGATCAGAATCAGCCCGATCTGCTCGCCGTTACGTATGAGCAGGCGCAGCTCCATGCCGGTCTGCGCGGCGAGCATCCTCGTTCGCGGTGCCGCGCCCGGCGCCGGCGTGTAGTCGAGTATCGCCGTCATGCGCGCAGCTCCCGGCCGGTGAGGTCGAGGAATACGTCCTCGAGGCTGCGCCGCTCGACTGCGACCTCCTCGGCCAGGACGCCCTGGCCGGCGCACCACGCGGTCAGCGCCGCGAGCAGATCCGGGTTGACGGCGCCCGTGACGAGGTAGCGGCCCGGCGACTCCTCGAGCGCCTGCGTGCCGACCGGCAAGGCGTCCATGAGCGAGGTCAGCCGCAGTCCGTGTGGCGCGCGGAACCGAATCTGGCCCTCGGCCCCGGACCGCGTCAGCTCGGCCGGTGTGCCCGACGCGACGAGCCGACCCGAGTCGATCACCACGACCCGGTCGGCCAGCTGTTCGGCCTCGTCCAGGAAGTGCGTAGTCAGCACGACGCTGAGACCGTCGGCGCGCAGTTGGCGGATCAGCTCCCACGTGCCCCGCCGCGCCTGCGGATCCATGCCGGCGGTCGGTTCGTCCAGGAACACCAGCGCCGGGCGGCCGACGAGAGCCAGCGCCAGCGAGAGGCGCTGCTTCTGCCCGCCCGACAGGCGCTTCACGAGCGTGCTGGCCACATCCGTGAGGCCGACCCGGTCGAGCAGCGCGGCCGGGTCCTGCGGGCGACGCGCGTACGACGCGAACAGCTCGAGCAACTCCCCGGCTCGCGCACCGGTGTAGGCGCCGACGCCGTCTTGCAGCATGACGCCGACCAGCGGCTTCAGCGCCCGCGCGTCGCGGATCGGGTCGTGACCGAAGACCCGCACCCGCCCACTTTCCGGGCGACGGAAGCCTTCACAGATCTCGATCGTGGTCGTCTTGCCGGCGCCGTTCGGGCCGAGCAATGCGAGCAGTTCACCCCGGGCCACGGTGAGCGAGACGCCGTCCACCGCCCGACGAACGCCGTAGGTCTTGACGAGGTCGCTAACCTCGACCGCCAGCTCGGCGCCCACGCTCACGCAACGAGTCTAGGAACGGTGCCGGCCCGCGATTCGGGTGACTCCCGGCGGCGATCCACCGTCACACGCCGGTGGCGCCACTGCCGGCGTAGCGGTCCACGTACTCCTGTCCGGACAGCGTCTGGATCGCCGCGCGGATCTCTTCGGTGATCGTCCGCAGCTTGCGGGCGCTACGCTCGTCACCCTCGCGGCCGGAGAAGTCCATCGGGGGGCCGAAGTGCACCTCGACCGGCACGCGATGCCACCGTTTGCTGCCCGGCGGCTGGAGGTCACGGGTGCCGACCAGCCCGACGGGTACCACGGGCGCCGCCGACCGGATCGCCACCCGAGCGACGCCGGTGCGGAACTTGTGCAGCCGGCCGTCGGGTGACCGCGTGCCCTCAGGATAGATGCCGAGCGCCTGGCCCTCGCGCAGCACATCGACCCCGATGTCGATCGAGGCGGCGGCGGACCGGGTGTCGCCGCGCTCGACCGGCACCTGGCCGAGGCCGCGAAAGAACGCGCCCATCGCCGATCCGCGAACACCCGGGGAGTTGAAGTATTCGGCCTTGGCGAAGTAGAAAACCTGCCGCCGGGCGGCGAGGGGCGTGAAGATCTCGTCGGCGAACGACACATGGTTCCCTGCGATGATCACCGGCCCGGTGCGCGGGACGTTGGCCAACCCGGTGACGTCGGGCCGGTAGACCGCGCGGATCGCCGGCGCAACGGTGAGTTCGAGGGCGCGGTACAGCACGGCCAGAACCTACCGGTGCCCCGATCTTTCCGTTGAGTGGTGCATTATCGGACGAGTGGTGCGCTTTACCGCACCACTGAACGTAGAACGCACCACTCAACGGAACAGCCGTGACGGACATCGCGCTCGGGGCGCCTCCCCGCCGCACAGCGAAATACGTCATACTGGTGTTGTGAAAATCGAGGGCGAGTGCACCACGCGCGACGCCGTCGCGCGTCAGGTGCTGCGTCGCGGCCCGCAGACGGCGGTCGCGCTCGCCGACGCCCTCGGGCTCTCGCCGGCCGCGATCCGCCGGCATCTCGACGCCCTGGTCGCCGACGGCGTGCTGGTCGAACGCGAACCTCGTCCCGCCGCTCACCGGGGCCGCGGCCGTCCGGCCCGCACCTACGCGTTAACCGACGATGGGCGCGCCAACTTCCCACATGCCTACGACGACCTCGCCGCGACGGCGTTGCGCTACCTGCATCAGACCGGCGGGGAGGACGCTGTGTCGGCATTCGCCGCGCATCGGGCAGCCTCGCTGGAGCAGGCAATGACGGTCTCGGGCAAGACGATCGCCCAGCGCGCCGACAGCCTGGCCAGCGCACTGACCACCCAGGGCTACGCTGCGACCACCGCTCCGTCAGGTGTCGGCGTGCAGGTCTGCCAGCACCACTGCCCGGTGGCCCACGTCGCCGCCGAGTTCCCCGAACTGTGCGAGGCCGAGACCCGCGCGTTCGAACGCGTGCTCGGCACGTACGTCCAGAGACTGGCCACCATCGCTCACGGCGACGGGGTCTGCACCACACATGTCCCGGTTCCACCGATACCGTCCCGATCAGGGAGGACCGCATAGTGACCACCACCGCTCCGCTCACCCAGGACGAGCAGATCGCTGCTCTGTCCAAGTACGGGTACGGCTGGGCCGACTCCGATATCGCCGGCGCGAGCGCCCGGCGCGGGCTCTCGGCCGAGGTCGTCGCCGACATCTCGGCGAAGAAGAACGAGCCGGTGTGGATGCTCGAACGCCGCCTCAAGGCACTGTCGATCTTCGACAAGAAGCCGATGCCGAGCTGGGGCTCGGACCTGTCGGGCATCGACTTCGACAACATCAAGTACTTCGTCCGGTCGACCGAGAAGCAGGCCGAGAGCTGGGATGACCTGCCCGACGACATCAAGAACACCTACGACAAGCTGGGCATCCCCGAGGCGGAGAAGCAGCGCCTCGTCTCCGGCGTGGCGGCGCAGTACGAGTCCGAGGTCGTCTACCACAAGATCCGCGACGATCTCGAGGAGCAGGGCGTCATCTTCCTCGACACCGACACCGGGCTGCGTGAACACCCGGAGCTGTTCCAGGAGTATTTCGGCTCGGTCATCCCGTCCGGCGACAACAAGTTTTCTGCGCTCAACACCGCGGTGTGGTCGGGCGGTTCGTTCATCTACGTGCCGAAGGGCGTGCACGTCGACATCCCGCTACAGGCCTACTTCCGCATCAACACCGAGAACATGGGCCAGTTCGAGCGCACACTGATCATCGTCGACGAGGGTGCGTACGTGCACTACGTCGAGGGCTGCACCGCGCCGATCTACAGCTCCGACTCGTTGCACAGCGCGGTTGTAGAGATCATCGTCAAGAAGGACGCGCGCTGCCGGTACACGAC
>JBKPQM010000012.1:0-7738 GCA_046734095.1 Actinomycetota bacterium
CTACCGAATGAGCCCGCACAACGTGCCCTGCCTGACCGCGCTTCGCCCAGACGTGTGCACCGTCGCGAACAACCACATTCTCGACTTCGGCCCGGTGGGCCTGGAGAACACGGTGGACGCACTCACTCGCGCGGGCCTCTCGTGCGCCGGCGCGGGACAGGCACAGGACGCGTGCCGCCCGGCGATAGTGCCGGTCAGCGATGACATTCGAGTGGTCGTGCTGGCCTGCGGAGCCGGTTCGAGCGGCATTCCGCCAGGTTGGGCCGCGACACCTGATCGCAGTGGCGTCTACCGGTTGGCTGACCTGTCTGACACCACCGCCGCCGAAATCATCCAGCGGGTCGAGGCGATCAAGCACCCGCGTGACATCTCCGTGGTCTCCATCCACTGGAGCTCCAACTGGGGCTACCGGGTCGGCGGCGACCAGCGCCGATTCGCCCACCGGCTACTCGACGGCGGCATCGACGTGATCTACGGACACTCCTCACACCACCCACGCCCGATCGAGATCTACCAGGGCAAGCTCGTCCTCTACGGCTGCGGTGACTTCGTCGACGACTACGAGGGCATCGCCGGTTACGAGCGCTTCCGCGACGATCTGAGATTGATCTACGTCGCGACAGTTGCCGCAGACAGCGGCCGGTTGGTCCGGTTAGACATGACCCCCCTGCAGGCCCGGAAGATGCGGCTGGAGTATGCCTCCGCCGCCGACGCCGGCTGGCTACAGGCGACGCTGGACCATACCAGCAGACGCTTCGACACTCGCGTTGATCTAGAACCGGACGGAACACTCGCCGCTCGCAGCGCCTGAAAACGGCGCTCGGACTACGCAAAACCGGACCAACCGGCCGGTGGACGGCAGCTGAGCCCGGGGACTCAGCACATCTTCCGCCGGTGCGATATCGGGAGGATGCTTTAGTCGCGCGAGCGGCCGCGGGTCGCTGAGGCCGCGGTGGCCGCCCGAGCCGGAATGCCTGCGGTGCGAAGGACGGTGGGGTGATGGCCACCAAAACCGAATTCGAAACAGAAGTCGCCCCGTGCGGGCGAGTCGTGAGCGGGGAGCGTTACCGAGATCTCGACGCTGACGGGCTACTCCTCGATCACATGTACTACTCGTGCGGCTGCCGCACCCAACTGGACGAGTTCCATGACGGGAGCGTTCACGAACGGATCGTGCACCACAATGGTCGGGTCGTCACAGACGAGCGGCATATGGGCTAGTGAGCGTGAGGCTCCGCGGTGACTGTCACTCATGACGTGGTGCTCGTCGGCGGCGGCGCCGCAGGGCTGCGGGCGGCGATCGCCATAGCAGAGACGCAGCCGGCCCTGAGCGTCGCGATCGTGTCCAAGGTCTACCCGATGCGCAGCCACACCGTCTCCGCAGAGGGCGGCGCGGCTGCCGTCATTGGCGCCGACGACACGCTCGAGGAGCACATCTACGATACGATCTCCGGCTCGGACTGGCTGTGCGACCAGAATGCGGTCGAGGCTTTCGTCACCGAGGCTCCACACGAATTGCTTCAGCTAGAGCACTGGGGTTGCCCGTGGAGTCGCGAACCCGACGGGCATATCGCCGTACGGTCGTTCGGCGGCATGAAGAAGATGCGCACGTGGTTCGCGGCCGACAAGACCGGGTTCCATCTGCTGCACACGCTGTTCCAAACGACCCTGAAGTACCCCGGAATCGTTCGCTACGACGAGTGGTTCGTGACCAGGCTGCTCGTCGACGACGAACGGGTTCAGGGCGTCGTCGCCCTCGAGCTCATGTCCGGCCGCGTCGAGACCATCCGTGCGCGAGCGGTCGTTCTCTGCACGGGAGGATGTGGCCGGGTATTTCCGTTCACCACCAACGCGAACATCAAGACCGGTGACGGCATGGCTCTTGCGTACCGCGCCGGAGCGCCGCTGAAGGATATGGAGTTCGTCCAATACCACCCGACCGGCTTGCCGTTCACCGGGATACTGATCACGGAGGCGGCCCGCTCCGAAGGTGGCTGGCTGCTCAACGCGGACGGTTACCGCTACCTGCAGGACTACGACCTCGGCCAGCCTGACCCCAAGCCCGTACTGCGCAGTATGGAGCTGGGACCACGCGATCGGCTCTCCCAAGCCTTCGTACACGAGGTCGAGAAGGGTCGCGCGACCGACACCCCGTACGGGCCGGTGGTTCACCTCGACCTGCGCCATCTCGGGGAACGGGTCATCGACGCCAAGCTGCCGTTCGTGCGCGAACTGTGCCTGAAGTACCAGAACATCGACCCGGTGCGGGAACTCATTCCGGTGCGTCCTGTCGTGCATTACATGATGGGCGGAGTCCATACCGACCAGTACGGGGCAACTCCGGTCGCCGGGCTGTACGCAGCGGGCGAGACAGCCTGCGTCAGCATCAACGGCGCAAACCGGTTGGGGTCGAACTCGCTGCCCGAGTGCCTCGTCTTTGGTGCGCGCGCCGGGCGGGCCGCCGCGGAACACGCGTTGACAGCGCAGATGCCCACGTCCGCGATCGTGGCACAAGGACGCGACGAGCAGCGCCGGCTGGACCGTGATCTCCTAGGCCGGACCGGCGGTTCGGAGCGGATCGCCGTGCTCCGTGAAGAAATGCAGCAGGTGATGGAGGAGAGCGCCGGCATCTACCGCGACGGCGACGCGCTCGCCAAGGGCGCCCTAGCGTTGCGCGACCTGCAAGAGCGGGCACGCTCGGCCACTCTCGACGATCGCAGCCGGACGTTCAACACCGAACTTACTGCTGCCCTCGAACTCTCGAACATGCTGGACCTCGCCGAAGCGATCATCGCGTGTGCTCTACAGCGCGAGGAGTCACGCGGCGCGCATCAGCGCACCGACTTCCCGGCCCGAGACGATATGCGATTCCTCGCGCACTCACTCGTCCACCGGCAGCCCGACGGTGCCGGCCGGGTCGAATACCTGCCGGTCACCATCACGCGCTGGCCGCCCGGGAAGAGGGTGTACGGGAGGTAGCCGCCTATGACCGACACGATCCTTATGGAGGTCAGTCGATATCGGCCGGAACAGGAGACGAAGCCGACCGTGCAGGAGTACGAGGTGCCGCTCCGCCGGGACTGGGCCGTACTGGACGGCCTCAACTACATAAAGGACCACCAGGACGGCACGCTGTCCTACCGATGGTCCTGCCGTATGGGTATCTGCGGCAGCTGCGGCATGACCGTCAACGGGGAGCCAAAACTGACCTGCGCGGCGTTCCTCACCGACTACAAGCCCGGGCCAGTCCGGGTCGAACCATTGAGCAACTTTCCCGTGATCCGCGACCTTGTGGTCGAGATCGGCGACTTCCTGCGCAAGCTACCGAAGGTCCTGCCGTGGATCGTGCGTGACACCGATAAGCCGACGACCGACGGTGAGTACCTCCAGACACCCGAGGAGCTTGACGCGTACAAGCAATACAGCATGTGTATCAACTGCATGCTGTGCTACTCGGCCTGCCCGGTGTACGCGCTCGATCCGCACTTCATCGGTCCGGCAGCGATTGCCCTGGCCCAGCGCTATAACCTTGATTCGCGCGACGACGGCGCCACTGCCCGGCTCGACCTGCTCACGCATCCTGACGGCGTGTGGGGTTGCACCTTCGTCGGCGAGTGCACCCGCGCCTGCCCCAAGGGCGTCGATCCCGCCGGTGCCATTCAGCGGTACAAACTGACCGCTGCCATGGAGTCGCTCAAGACGTTCCTGTTGCCGCGAGGTGCCCGGTGAGCACGTCCCCCATTTACACGGAATTCCACCCCCGTTGGTATCGCAAGCGCACAGGTACGCTGTGGTGGCTGCGCCGGCGCTCATACCTCGTCTTCGCGCTACGGGAACTGAGCTGCGTGTTCGTGGCGTGGTTCGTGATCTTCCTACTGCTGCTGGTCCACGCCATCGGCGCGGGTGAACGCGACTACCGCCGCTTCCTCGATTGGGCGGCCAACCCATGGGTGATCGCGGTCAACATCGTCACTTTCCTCTTCGTCGTGCTGCACGCGGTTACCTGGTTCAACCTTGCCCCAAAGGCAATCGTGCTCCGCGCGCGCGGCCGGCAAGTATCCCCGTCGCTCATCGCCGGAGCCAACTACGTTGCCTGGGCGGTGGTTTCCGCGGTGGTGGCCTGGCTGGTCTTGAGGACCTGAGCCGATGTCTAGACGACGGGTCGAACCACTTCTCTGGTTGCTGTTCAGTGCCGGCGGCGTGGCGGCCGCGCTCTTTGTTCCGATCTTGGTGTTCCTATTCGGGGTGGCCTTCCCGCTCGGATGGATCTCCGCCCCCAGCCATGGTCACTTGCTCTCGCTGGTTCGTAATCCTGCGACAGCCATCGTTCTCTTCGGACTATGCGTGCTGGCCCTCTTCCATTGGGCGCACCGCTTCCGGTACACCCTGTACGACGGGCTGCAGATCAAGCACTTGAACGGTCTGATCAACGTCTGTTGTTACGGCGGCGCGGCCGTGGGATCGATCATCGCCGGCATCGTGCTGTTCAGCATCCCGTGATCACCCGCGACCAGCCCGGCGCAAGTGTGCGCGGGCCAGTCGCGGGATCGCCCGTATTAGGGCGCGGTCAGGCGAACTGCCACGACGTCAGCAGAGCTGTTGGCGGCGGTGCTCTGTGAGAAGAAGGCGAGGAAGTCCTTCCCGATCGCCGTGAGGCCCTGGTAGTCGCCGAGGAAGTACCCGCGGGCGAAAGGCGCCTTCTCCATGTCGAATGGACCGCCGATGTGCTGTTCGGACCAGGTGGTGCCGGCGGTGTGGGAGTGGGTGAGGAACACATCCGTCGGCACTCCCGGAGCGGCGGTGTTGTTCCGGAAGTCGTAGTACTCCACGCCCACCGTGCTGTCCGAGGACACCTCGACTGTGGCGTTGAATGCTGCGGCCGGCACCGGGGTCTGGTTGACCTTGATCGGCGTCGACCAGTTCCGGCCACCATTGGAAGATCGCGACAGAACCACGTCGGGCCGGGCGCCGCCGGAGAACCGACCGTCGGCCCACACCACGTACACCGCACCGGTATTCGGATCGACGCCGATGTCGGGGAGGTTCGTCCCGGCGCGCACCGGCTGATTGGTGTCCGGATCGCAGATGCGTTCGGGCCCACAGCCGGGCAGCTCGGCGAAGTTCGCGATCTTTATCGGCGACGACCAGTGCAGGCCCGCGTCCGTCGACACCATGGCACCAATGAAGTCCTGATTCGGCGAGGGCTGCAGTCCTGAACCTCGGCCAGTCCAGAAAACGTTGACCAGCGTGCCATTCGGGGTCACCGCGATCTGGTTGCCGACCGTGAAGATGTTCTGGTTGCTCATCACGACGGGCGCCGACCAGTGTGCCCCGCCGTCCGTGGTGCGTGAGAAGATCGGTTGCCCGCGGTAGGCGAAGGAACGGAACTCCGAGGTGATGCTTCGCCGATCGCCGGGGAAAGCGCCGCGATCCCACACTGCGTAGACGTAGCCCGGGCGGGTCGGGTCAGCAGTGATCGACTCCTTGTCGTTGAAGTTCACGCCCGAGGTGTCACGGATCAGCGTGGTGGGTGCGCCCCAGGTCGCCCCACCATCGGTGGACTTGGAGACGAGGATCGCCGACGTCTCGAGCTGGTCTGACACCGACAACGAGATCTGGTAGGCGTTACCGTTGGGGTCGAACGTCACCCACGGGTCGGACGCGCGCTCGTACGCGTTCGGCCCCGTACCACCAGCGCACGCGCTGAACGCCGCAAAGTTCTCCGCCCAGCTGAGGCCGCCATTGGTCGACCTGGACGCCACGAGACCATGCGCCCCACCGTCATTCCACCGGTCCTGCTGATAGACGCCGATGATGTTGTTGGGATTCGTCGGATTCACTGCGACGAATGGCTCCACCTCCGTGTTCGGGTAATTGACCGACGTCGGGAAGAACGTCCCGACCGTGCAGCCGGCGAACGGACTCGGCCCAGAAGCCGGAACCGTTGGCCCGATGGTGTACGGGTAGGCTGCTGCGACTCCTCCTGCGGTGAGGACGACCGCTGCCGATGCAGCGGCCACCATGAGCCTGCGCATCAGAACCCCCTCCAGTAGACGAACGAACGAGGGTCAAGCGACCCGCTCATCCGCCCCCGAGGCCGCCGCGACAGCCATCGTTGGCGCGCGAGCCTGGGCCCTCGATGTCGGCCTACCACCGCGAGCCTTCGCCGACAAGACGTCAAAACATGTCGGGAGCCCGACAATCCAGGCCGCCCCCGCGAACTGGCGAGCAGGGCGTCGCGAGCTCGCGGCTAGAGCAACACGGTGCCCGAGACACATGTGATCGTACGGCCACCGACCCAGATCGTGCCGTCGTCGTCCGCTGAGATGTGCACGCGTCCTTGACGGTCGATTGCGGTACCTTGACTCGCCACGTACGGCGCTTGCGCTCGGCCGGTACGCATAAGCCACTCGGCCGCCGAAGCATTGAGGCTGCCGGTAACCGGATCCTCGCCGCTGCCGGCGGCGGTGGGAAAGAACGCACGCACTTCGAACGCCGCCACCGAACCCGGTGGATACGGCCCAACCGCGCCGATGTACAGTGAGCCTGTATTTCCAGGTTGGAGCGCAAGCACGGCGCTGGCATCCGCGAGCAAGACGGCCACCCAGCCGGGGCCGTTGTCGACCCACTGCGCATCGACGATCTCGGCGCGGTCGATGCCGAGCGCAGCGGCAATCTCGGCCACCAGACGCTCTTCGACCGGACCGGATCGAATCAGCGGAGGCGCGGCGAAGGCGAGCACCTCGCTGACCCGGCGCACGCTGACTAATCCGGCGAGGCACTCCTGCACCACGAGATCCTTGTCGCTGCCGGTCGCGGCGAGCCAGGCGTGGCAGGTTCCCAACGTGGGATGCCCGGCGAACGGCAGCTCCGTGCTCGTCGTGAAGATCCGCACGCGGTAGTCGGCCTCCGCGGTCGTCGGCGGCAGTACGAACGCTGTCTCTGACAGGTTGGTCCACCGAGCAAACTGCTGCATCTGCGCGGTAGAGAGTCCCTCGGCGTCCAGGACGACGGCTACCGGATTACCGAGGTACGGCACATCGCTGAAGACGTCAACCTCGGAGAACTCACGCACGACCTAGGAGTTTAGGCGGACGACGGCACGCCCCGACCCGGCGGGGGCGGGACCGATCTTCGGGTTGGCGGCCTCTTCGGCGGGCAGGCTCTGCAGATCCCGTTATGAAATAAGGAGGAAACAGGCTAGACGAGGTGATCATCCATCGGGTAGACTCGCACGCATGTTCGACGTCGCCCCACCGCCGCCGAGTGCGGTCGACGTCCTCGAGCAGCCCGGGTCGGTGGCGGCGGAGCTGGCGGCCGCTCGGCCCGCACCGGATCTGATCCCGGCCCTGTCCCTGCTGGAGCCTTCTGCGCTGTCGCATGCGGGGCGGGTGGATCTGCTGGTCGCGCTGGAGCGGCACGCGGCGTGGCTGGCCGCGGTGCAGCAGCAGGTGCTCGCGGCGATGGCCGCGGACCCGGTCGCGGCGGCTGACCCGGTGGATCGCACCGGCCGGGCGTGGGTCCGCGAAGACGTCTCCTGCGCGCTGCACCTGTCCGGGATCACCGCCCAACGCCGCCTGGACGTCGCGGCCACCCTCTCCGACGACCTGCCCGCGGCGCTGGGGTTGTTGCGGCGGGGGGAGATCAGCTACCGGCACGCCCAGACCCTGGCCGAGGCGGTCGAGGCGCTGGACGGCAAGCAACGCCAAGCGGTGCAGGAGCGGGTGCTGGCCCGGGC
>JBKPQM010000013.1:0-35461 GCA_046734095.1 Actinomycetota bacterium
GTCCATCGCTGTGGCCGGGCCGAACGCGCCCAGGTAGCGCAACAGCAACTCGTCGACGGTCAGGTTGTCGGTCGACTCCTTGCCTAGCCAGGTCTCGTTGGTCGCCCAGCGGACGGTGCCCCCGCCCGTCCAGGTTCCGCGGGGCGGGATCTGGACCTGCGGCACGAGGTATCCGACCGTGTGGGCCAGGGAATCGGGATCGCGGCCCGGCCACTGCTCAGCGAGCAATCGACCGAGTTCCGCGCGGGTGCGTGGCCGCTCGTCCAGCATGATCCGCCCTGCGTTGACCAGGGCTGGGATGTCCACGCCCTCGACGTTCTTGCGAAACGGGCCGTTGTAGTGGGCGCGCTCGATCACCGGGCGCAGCAGCGAGCGCAGCGACAGACAGTCGCGCGCAGTGACGAGATGCACCGTTGCCCGCATGAGGCTGGCCCGGACCGCTCGCCGGGACTCGACGAGCGCGGACAGCTCGGCGGCCCGAAACCCGGCCAGCCGCGTCCACAGTCCGACAAAGGGTGCGCGGGGCGCCTGCGCTTGGAGACCGACCAGATGCTCGAGGGCCGCGGCCGCCGGGCAATCGGCCCGTTCGAGCAGCAGTTGCCGGGCAAGTGTCGCCCGGTTGAGTGCGCGCTGGCTCAGCGTGTTCCTCATCCGTCAGTGGCCAGACGCGCGCCGAGCCCGATCAGCACCAGCCCCGCCGTCACATCCATACGCCGGCGTATGGACGCGCGGCCGAGCCAGCGGGTGACGGGTGTAGCCACGGTGAGCAGCACGGTGAAGTACAGAGCCGTCTCGGCGATGAAGATCGCGCCGAACAGTAGCGACAGCACGGCCACCGAGTAGCCGGACGGCACGAAGCCCGGCAGGAACGTCACGAAGAAGACACCCACTTTGGGGTTGAGCAGATCGGTCGCAAAGCCTGCGACGAATCCCCGGCCGAGGAGGCGTCTCGACGGGCGTTCTGGGGCGAGTCGCCGCGCGCGCAGCGACTGCACGCCCAGCCAGATCAGGTAGGCACCACCGGCGATCTTGAGCACGATGTACCCAGCGTGGCTGGCGCGCAGTAGTGCGGACAACCCGAGCGTGGCGGCTGCCACCCAGACAGTCAGCCCGCACAGCACGCCAGCGACGGTCTTCGCGGCCCGGGCCCGTCCATCGCGCACCAGCTCGCGCAGCACGACCAGCGTGTCCGGTCCAGGCAGGAGCACGATCAGGGCGGCGGCCAGCGAGAACGCAGCGACAGCCACAGCCATGCCGGGAGTTTAGGGTCCGCGGCGGACATCGCTTGCGCAATTTCCGCGCTGCGCTGGGGGGCGCGCGGGGCCCGCGCGACCGGCGACTCGGACTCGCGCCGGCGCCTAACGACAGATGAACCGTGGGGTAAATCCTCCGCTCGACTCCCATTTCGCCCTGATCGGGGTTAGCCTCGGATCGCCAGGCTCCTTTCCGGTCGAGGAGCGACGGTGATCGGGGGTTTGCTCCGACCGAGGGAAGGCAGGCGGATGCCGAGACGAGCCGCGATACGACGTTCTCATCCGGCCCATGCTGACGTGTGGTTGCGCGCGCCCGTATGGATCACGGGCAAGCGGCGGCTGATCGTCGCCGGGGTGATCGTCGCCGCTGCTCTCGGGACGCTGGCCAGCGCCGGTGTGGACGCACACCGAGTGGACGCGGCAGCGGCGCAGCCGCCGGCCAACACGCAGGTGGGCGGCGGGGCGTCCGGCTCGTCCTCGTCTGCCTCATCGGGCTTTCCGCCGTTCTCGACTCTGCCGAGTGCTTCGTCACCCGTGGGGTTGCCGTCGTCCAAGCCTGGGACGCCGCGCTCGACGACTCAGCAGCTGCCGACTGGGGCGTTGGCCCCGCAGCTGGCTGTGGACGGCATCCCAGCCGTCGCCCTCGACGCCTACCGCAAGGCGGCGGCCAAGGTCGCGGTGACGACGCCCGGATGTGGCCTGCCCTGGCCGCTGCTCGCAGCGATCGGGCGGGTGGAGTCCGATCACGGTCGCTTCGCCGACTCACAGCTCTACGCGGACGGGACCTCCGCCCCCCGCGTCATCGGCATCCCGTTGAACGGCGTCGGCACGGCGCTGATCCGGGACACCGACCACGGCCTGCTCGACGGCGACCTGGTGTATGACCGGGCGGTCGGGCCTATGCAGTTCATCCCATCGACGTGGGCCAACTGGGGTGTCGACGGCAACGCCGACGGCGTGGTCAGCCCGTTCAACATCTACGACGCGGCGTTGGCGGCAGCAAACTACCTGTGCGCCGCCGGCGGGAACCTGCGTACGGCCGACGGCCAGATAAGGGCGGTGCTCACCTACAACGACTCCGACGCCTACCTCGCCACAGTGCTCGCCCTGGAGAAGATCTACGCCCGCGGCGCACCTGGCGTGACGATTCCGATCCTGCCGTCGTTGCCGAGACCGAAGCCGGGTGTGAAGCCGGCGTTGCCGCCGGCCGATCCCGGGACGCCGCGCGCCCTACAGCCGTTGCTGAACCCGCCGGGTTCGCACGCACCGGGGTCCTCGCCGCCCGGCTCGACGCCGCCCGGCTCGACCCCGGGGACGACCCCGGGCGGGTCCCCATCGGGCGGATTGACGCCGGGTGGCTCCCCGTCGGGCGGATCGACGGCGGGTGGCTCCCCGTCGGGCGGATCGACCACGGGTGGATCTTCGCCGGGCGGGACGTCATCGAGCGGCTCGACGCCCACATCGCCGCCGGATTCGGGCGGAAGCGCGCCCAGCACGCCGTCGAGCCCGCCTTCGCCGCCCACGTCGAGCTCGACCAGCCCGACGTGCCCGACCCCGACGGATACGACCACCCCGACCGATACGCCGTCACCGTCGCCGACACCGACGACCTGCCCGCCGACGAGCACGCCGAGCGTGTTGAGCGATTCGGCGGCAGCCAGCCCCTGATCGCGGGACGCTGACCGGCTGGGTGTTCGTATCGCCGGACGATCGGTACGGCCAGCGAGCTCCGTTACACCCGGAACAGCGCGCTGTAGGCGTTGATCGCCGGTTGGCCGCCGAGGTGGGCATAGAGGATGTTGGAGTCTTGGCCGAGTTCGCCGCTGCGCACTAGATCGATGAGCGCGGCCATGGACTTGCCCTCATAGACCGGATCGATGATCATGCCCTCCAGGCGGCCGGTGAGCCTGATCGCATCCAGCGTCGACTGGACCGGGATGCCGTAGTAGTCGCCGGCCCAGCCCTCGAGCACGGTGATCTCGTCGTCGCGTAGCGGGCGGGCCAGGCCGATCAGCTCCGCCGTGTTGCGGGCGATCTTGGCCACTTGCGCCCGCGTCTCGTCGATCTTCGCGGAAGCGTCGATGCCGATGACGCGGCGCGGCCGCGGCTGCCCGGCGAAGCCGGCGATCATGCCGGCCTGGGTTGATCCGGTCACCGCGCAGACGATGATCGTGTCGAAGAACACGCCGAGTTGCCGTTCCTGCTCGGCGACTTCGTAGGCCCAGTTCGCGAAACCGAGCCCACCGAGGCGATGGTCGGAGGCCCCGGCCGGGATGGCGTAGGGCACGCCGCCCTCGGCGCGCACGCCTTCGAGGACTTGCTCCCAGCTGTCCTTGAAACCAATGCCGAAGCCCGCGTCGACCAGCTCGACCTGGGCACCCATGATCCGCGAGAGCTGAATATTGCCGACCCGGTCGTACACCGAGTCGGGCCAATTTACCCAGCTCTCCTGTACAAGTCGCGCCGTGAGGCCTATCTTGGCGGCGACCGCGGCGACCTGACGGGTGTGATTCGACTGCACCCCGCCGATCGAGACGAGATGCGTCGCCCCGGTCGCCAGCGCCTCCGGCACGAGGTACTCGAGCTTGCGCATCTTGTTGCCGCCGAATGCCAGGCCCGAGTTGCAGTCTTCGCGCTTGGCCCAGATCGTCGGACCGCCAAGATGTCGGGTCAGACGCTCCAGCTTGTGCACCGGGCTGGGCCCGAAGAGCAATGGGTACCGGGGGAAGTCCTCGAGCGGCATGGCGTCCTCCTCGATCGGGGGAAGCTTAGCCTCGACGGGGTGGCCGTCGGGACGGTCGATTCCACCGCGCTCCCATGCTCCGGGCCTAGCCTGATGACGATGCGGGGGGTGACTCGGCCCACTGACCGCTGGGGATGCGCACCGCCGACGGCGCATGACAGTATCGAGGTTACGGAGGCGTAGGTTTGGGGAACCATGCCTAGAGCGCGACGTGGGGAGCGAGCCGATGACGACGATCGAGGCGCTGCAGGAGCGCCTGCTGCACGAACTCGAGCCAGTCGTTGCCGCCAACGTCGATCGACACCTCGGCATCGCGAAGGACTGGCACCCGCACGAGTACGTCCCGTGGAGCAAGGGCCGCGACTTTGCCTTTCTCGGCGGCGACGACTGGTCCCCGGAGGATTCGTCGCTTGACCCCATCGCCCAGACGGCGCTGGTCGTCAACTTGCTGACTGAGGACAACCTGCCCTCCTATCACCGCGAGATCGCCGCGCGGTTCGGAAGCGACGGCGCGTGGGGCCACTGGGTGGGGCGCTGGACCGCCGAGGAAGGCCGGCACGCAGTCGCCATTCGCGACTACCTTGTTGTCACACGCGGAGTCGACCCGGTCAAGCTCGAGCAGATGCGCATGGCGCATATGACGGCCGGCTACGACTCGGGCGACAAGACGCTGCTGCAAGGCATCGCCTACGTCAGCTTCCAGGAACTGGCAACCCGCATCTCGCACCGCAACACAGGCCGGACGGCCGGCGATCCGCTCGCTGAGCAACTGCTCGCCCGGATCTCAGTCGACGAGAACCTGCACATGATCTTCTACCGCAACCTGATGGCGGCCGTCTTCGATATCGCGCCGAACGAGGCGATGCAGGCTGTGCGCGACGAGGTCGTCGGCTTCCAGATGCCGGGGGCCGGCATGCCTGACTTCCGGCGCAATTCCGTGATCATCGCGAAGGCTGGAATCTACGACCTGCGGCTGCACCACGACGAGGTACTCGCGCCCATCCTGAAGTACTGGCAGGTGTTCGAGCGCACCGATCTTGGTGCGCCCGGCGAGCAGGCGCGTGAGGAGCTCTCCGCTGCCATGTCGGGGCTCGACGCGCAGGCGGCCCGCTTCGTCGAGCAGCGCGAGCGCGCCCGTACCCGCGCCTGACGCGATCACCCGCGCGGCCGGTGGCGCGCGGGCTCGGCCGGCGCGGTGGGTTGACCGCACGATGCGGTCGATTTCGGAGGGATCCTTCAGCCGGTGCGTGGACACGGCGCGATCGTATGGACGACGTGCGACGATTTCCGGATGCATCGTCGCGGGCCCGCCGTTCTGCCGGCCGCGGCGCTAGGCCTAGCGGCGCTGGTCCTCGCGGCGTGCACGAGTACGTCCGACGAGCGCGCGACGCCGACGCTGGATGTCACGATCACGCGGACGGTGGCTCCGCCGAGTCCGCCCCGTCCGGCACCGCGGACGGTCACGATCATGGGATCGGGCGACGTGCTTATCCACCCGCCCGTATGGGAGCAGGCGGCCGCCGACGCTCGCGCCGACGGCATGACCGGCTACGACTTCGGCCCGATGTATGCGTCCATAGCGCCCGTCACGCGAGCGGCGGACCTGGCGATCTGCGAGATGGAGACGCCGCTCGCCCCGCCGGGCGGACCGTTCCAGGGCTACCCGACGTTCAGCGCGCCGCCCCAAGTGCTCACTGCGCTGCGCGGTGCCGGGTACGACAGTTGCACAACGGCGTCCAACCATACGATCGACCAGGGATACGACGGCGTGAAGCGGACGCTCGACGAGCTCGACGCCGCCGGCCTCCGGCACACCGGCAGCGCCCGGACGCCGACCGAGGCGGCCCGCCCGCTGATCATCACGACGCGAGACGGCGTCCGAGTGGCTCAGCTCGCATACTCATTCGGTTTCAACGGGATGAACCGTCCCGCCGGTCAGGAGTGGGAGGCAAATCTGACCGACGTCCCGTCGATCCTGGCCGCCGCGCACCGGGCCCGTCGGGCCGGGGCCGACATCGTCGTGCTCAGCATGCACTGGGGCGTCGAGTACAACCACGGTGTTACCGACGAGCAGGTGGCCCAGGCGCGTGCGCTGCTCGCCTCACCCGACATCGACGTGATCCTGGGGGATCATGCCCATTCCGTCGAACCGTTCGAGCGCATCAACGGCAAGTGGGTCGCTTACTGTATGGGCGATCAGATATCCCGGCACGCGGTGATCAGGGACGACGACCGTGAGGGCGCGATGCCACGCTTCACGTTCACCGAGGTGGCCCCGCACCGATGGAAGATCACCAAGGCAGAGGCCATCCCGACCTGGGTGGATGTCGCGCCGAAGATTCGGCTCGTCGACCTGCCGGCCGCCCTCGCCTGGCCCACTACGCCCGCGCCATTACGGGCGACCTACCAAGCGGCCCACCGACGGATCGCCGGCTACCTGGCCACCCGCGGCGCGCTGCGCGCCGGCTTGATCATCCGCTGAGCATCGCTCAGTGACCGGGCCGTCATGGGTGCCCAGCCAACGACGGTAACGTGCTCCTGTGGACGACTACCGCACCGTGAATCGCGCCAACTGGGACGAGCGGGCGCCCGTCCACGCGGCGTCGGCGTTCTATGGCATCGAGCACCTCGTCGAGGATCCGACGGCCCTGAGCAGCGTGGTTCGGTTCGATATTCCGCGGCTGGGCGACATCACGGGACTACGCGGCGTGCATCTGCAATGCCACATCGGCACCGACACGATCTCGCTGTCCCGGCTCGGCGCCCGGATGATCGGACTCGACTTCTCCGGAGCGGCGATCGCCGAGGCCCGGCGTATCGCCGACCGCGCCGGCGTCGACACCGAATTCGTCCAGGCCGACGCCTACGACGCCGTCGACGTGCTCGGCTCCGGGCAGTTCGACCTGGTGTTCACGGGCATCGGCGCGCTGTGCTGGCTGCCCGACATCCGGCGTTGGGCCGGCGTCGTCGCTGGGTTGCTCAAACCGGGTGGGCGGCTGTTCTTGCGTGAGGGTCACCCGATGCTGTGGGCGATCGACGAGCGGCATCGCGATCGACTCGTCGTCGACTACCCGTACTTCGAGACGCCCGAACCGATCGTGTTCGACGATGCGAGCACGTACGTCGAGACCGAGGTCACGCTCGAGCACTCGGTGACTCACAGCTGGAACCACGGCCTCGGCGAAACCGTCACCGCGCTGCTCGACGAAGGCATGACCCTGACCCAGCTCGTCGAGCACGACACTGTGCCCTGGGAGGCACTACCCGGGCAGATGGCGCAGGTGGGCGAGCTGAAGGAGTGGCGGCTGGTCGATCGGCCGGACCGGTTGCCGATGACGTACACGCTGCAGGCGGTCCGACAGTGACGATCACTGTGCGGGAGGCCCGACCCGACGACTACGACACGATCGTGTCCGTCGTGGACGACTGGTGGGGTCGGCCGATGGCCCGGATGCTGCCGCGTCTGTTCCTCGACCACTTCCACGCCACGAGTCTTGTCGCCGAGCAGGACGGCGAGCTGGTCGGATTCCTCATCGGCTTCCACTCGGCGTCAGCTCCTGATCGAGCCTACGTCCACTTCGTCAGCGTGACGCCGGCGCTGCGAGGTACCGGCCTGGCTCGGCGGCTTTATGAGACGTTCTTCACGGCAGCTGTACAGGACGGCTGTAAGACTGTCACGGCGATCACGTCGCCGATCAACACCCCCTCAGTGGCCTTCCATCAGGCGATGGGTTTCGCCGTACGCGGCCCGGTGTCGGACTACGACGGCCCCGGTATCGATCGCATTGTGTTCGAGCGCCAGTTGGCATGACAAGCGTTGCCGAGCTTCGCGAGCGCCTCGGCGGGCTGACATTGCGGGACGAGGCACGGCTGGGCCGTCGTCTGGACCGGGCGCGCGGCCTGGGGCTACGGCACGTTATCGAACAGGTCGAGCGGGGCGAGCGAATCGTCGCCCGGCGGGCCGCGGCGGTGCCCGCGATCACGTATCCAGCGTTGCCGGTCAGCGAGCGGCGCGACGAGATCGCCGCGGCGATTCGCGACCATCAGGTCGTCGTGCTGGCCGGTGAGACCGGATCGGGCAAGACGACCCAGCTCCCCAAGATTTGCCTGGAGCTCGGCCGGGGTATTCGCGGGACAATCGGCCACACTCAGCCGCGCCGGCTGGCCGCCCGGACAGTGGCCCAACGCATCGCCGACGAACTGCACACGCCACTCGGTGACGCCGTCGGCTACACAGTGCGCTTCACCGATCAGGTCAGCGACCGGACCCTCGTCAAGCTGATGACCGACGGCATCCTCCTCGCCGAAATCCAGCGCGACCGACAGCTGCTGAGATACGACACGATCATCGTCGACGAGGCGCACGAGCGAAGCCTCAACATCGACTTCTTGCTCGGGTATCTCACCTCGCTGCTGCCACAGCGCCCCGACCTGAAGCTGATCGTCACGTCGGCCACGATCGACCCCCAGCGGTTCGCCGATCACTTCGGTGGGGCGCCCATCGTCGAGGTTTCCGGACGTACCTACCCGGTCGAGGTCCGCTATCGCCCGCTCGACGCGGATCTGTCCACTGTGGACGATGAGGATCCGGATTACCCTGACCACGAAGTAGTGCACCGCATCGAAGCCCGCGACCAGACAGAGGGCATTGTCGACGCCACCCACGAACTCATGCGAGAGGGGCCGGGCGATATCTTGGTGTTTCTGTCCGGCGAGCGCGAGATCCGCGACACCGCCGATGCGTTGCGCGGCCTCGATGCCGAAGTGCTCCCGCTGTATGCGCGGCTGTCGACGGCTGAGCAGCAGCGGGCGTTCGCACCGCATCCGGGTCGGCGCATCGTGCTCGCGACCCATGTCGCCGAGACCTCGCTGACCGTCCCGGGCATCCACTACGTGATCGATCCGGGAACCGCTCGCATCTCGCGCTACAGCCGGCGGACCAAAGTGCAGCGCCTGCCGATCGAGCCGATCTCGCAGGCGTCCGCCGCGCAACGGACCGGCCGTTGTGGGCGCACGGCAAATGGCATCTGCATCCGGCTCTACTCGGAACAAGACTTCGACCGCCGTCCCCGATTCACCGAGCCGGAGATCCTGCGCACCAACTTGGCGTCGGTGATCCTCCAGATGAAGGCACTCGGACTGGGCGACTTGGATCGGTTTCCCTTTGTGGAGCCGCCCGACCGGCGTTCCGTACGTGACGGTATGGCTCTGCTGCTCGAGCTCAACGCACTGGACGGGGACGGGGCTTTGACTCCGATCGGGCGCACGCTGGCCCAATTGCCGGTCGATCCCCGTATCGGCCGGATGATCGTCGAAGCCCAAGGCGAGGGCTGCGTCCGCGAAGTGCTCGTCGTCGCCGCCGCACTGTCGATTCCCGATCCGCGTGAGCGTCCGCTCGACCAGGAAGACGCTGCCCGGCAGAAGCACGCCCGATTCACCGACGAACACTCAGACTTCATCGGCTTCCTCAATCTCTGGAACTACCTGCGCGGGCAACGCCACGAGCGGTCGGGCAACCAGTTCCGGAGGATGTGCCGCGAGGAGTTCCTCCACTACTTGCGCGTCCGAGAGTGGCAGGACCTCGTAGCTCAGTTGCGCCAGATCGCCGCATCTCTCGGCATCGAGGAATCCGACCAGCAGGCCGAGGCCGCGAGCATCCACAACGCCTTGCTTGCGGGACTGCTGTCACACGTCGGGATGCGCGTCGAGTCCCGGGAGTACCAGGGGGCGCGCAACAGCCGTTTCGTGATCGCACCAGGTTCGACACTGGCCCGCCGGCCGCCGCCGTGGGTGGTGGCGGCGGAGCTGGTCGAGACGAGCCGGCTGTACGCCCGGGTGGCCGCCCGCGTCGAGCCAGCCGCAATCGAGCGGCTCGCCGGGCATCTCATCGTCCGTACCTACAGCGAGCCGGAATGGGATCGCCGGCGTGGGTCCGCGATGGCGCGAGAGCGGGTCACGCTGTATGGGCTGGCCCTCGTCGCCGGGCGGCGGGTGCAGAACCCCGATGCCGCCGAGGCGCGAGAGCTGTTCATCCGTCACGCGCTCGTCGAGGGCGACTGGGACACGCGACACCGCTTCTTGCACGACAATCAGGCGCTGCTCGACGAGCTGGCCAAAGTGGAGGACCAGGCCCGGCGGCGCGACCTGCTCGTCGGCGACGAGGAACTCTTCGCCTTCTATGAGGCCCGAATCCCGGCGGAGGTCGTCTCGTCGCGGCACTTCGACACGTGGTGGAAGAAGGCTCGGCGGAGGTCGCCGAACCTGCTGACGTTGACCCGGTCGGACGTGATGCGTGATGAGCCGGTCGAGGATCAGCCCGTCGTCTGGCGCAGCGGCGACGTCGACCTGCCCGTCACATACCGCTTCGAACCCGGCGCAGCTGACGACGGTGTGACGGTGCACGTACCCCTGGACGTCTTGGCACGCCTCGGTAGCACCGACTTCAGCTGGCAGGTGCCTGCACTGCGGGAGGAGCTCGTCATCGCGCTGATCCGGTCGCTGCCCAAGGAGGTGCGGCGCAACTTCGTCCCGGCGCCGGACACCGCCCGCGCCGTGCTTGCCGCCATCACGCCGGGCCAGGAGCCGCTGCTCGAGGCGGTGCAGCGGGAGCTGTATCGACGCAGCGGCGTGCTCGTTCCGCTCGACGCGTTCGACCTCAGCAAGGTGCCGGCTCACTTGCGCGTCACATTCGCGATCGAGGACGCGGACCAGGGGGTACTCGCTCGCGGCAAAGACCTCACTGCGCTGCAGGCGCAGCTGGCGGCCCCGGCACGGGAGGCCGTCGCCACGGCAACTGGGCTGGAGCGCGAGGGCCTGCGCGACTGGCCGTCCGACCTCGAGACCTTGCCGCAGATCATGGCCCGTCCGGCTGGCGTACGCGGGTATCCCGCCTTCGTCGACGAGGAAAAGTTCGTCGCCATAAGGGTCTTCGCCACCGAAGCCGAGCAGAACGCCGCCGCCCCGGCTGGCCTTCGCCGGCTGATCCGGCTGACGGTGCCGTCGCCGGTCAAGGCCATTACGCTCAGCCGGCGGGCCACACTGCTCGGTGTCGCGGACACGCTGGACGACTGCGCCGACGCAGCGGTCGACTCGCTCATTCCAGTGCTCGTGTGGGACCGTTCGGCATTCATCGGTTTGCGAGACTCGGTACAAGCCGAGCTGCCGGCCGTTACCCGCGAGCTCGCCAGGCGCGTCGAGCAGGTGCTCGCCGCCGCCCAGGACGTTCGGCTGGCCCTCCGGCAACAACCACCGCCGGCGCAAGCCGAGGCATTCGACGACATGCGGGCGCAGGTGGTCGCCTTGCTGCGGCCGGGTTTCGTGACGGCGGCCGGACGATCGCGGCTGCGCGACCTGGAGCGCTACGTCAAGGCAATCGCGCGACGGGTCGAGCGGCTCCCGCGCGAGGTGGAGGTCGACCGGGCCCGCATGGAGCGCGTGCACCAGGTGCAGGCGGCCTACCGCGATCTTGTGCGCGCCCTGCCGCGGGCCCGGGCGGGCGCCCCTGACGTGCAGGACATCAGATGGTTGATCGAGGAGCTACGGGTGAGCCTGTTCGCGCAGCAGCTGGGAACTGCCCGCCCGGCGTCGGAGCAGCGCATTTACCGTGCGATCGACTCCGTCACCCCGTGAGCTCTTTGCGGCATACGTGTGGGTACGCGGCGGCGAGCTGAGAATTTGCTTGTTAACGGCTCGCACAGTGTCACAGGCCGCCCCTAGAGTCTCGACTCATCTGCGTGCGGGTGAAGCCGCTCGCAAGAAGATCGCACACTAGGCAACCCCGGGGGCGCGCCATGCAACGGTGGGCAGAGTTCGTGCTACGGCATCGCAAAGCCGTGGTCATCTTCTGGGGAATCGTGCTCGTCGCCGGCATTGCGCTCGCGAGCAAGACGACGAACCGCCTGACGGTCGACTTCTCGCTGCCCGGTCAGCCCGGCACCGAGACCGCGCACAAGATCAAGAACACCTTTGGTAGCGGCGGGGACACGTCGCCCTATATCGCCACGGTCACCCTGCCGCCCGGGCAGACCATAACCGGGCGCGAGTCCGAGGTGGCTCGGACGTTCGCCGCGATCGGCACGGCCGTGCCGAACGTGCGCATTATCGACGAGGCAAATACGGGCGATAAGGCCTTCCGTACGACCGACGATCGCACCGCCTACGCGTACGTCTTCTACCGGTTCGACCCGTCACCTACAGCCAAGCTGAAGACCACGGACATCAGAACGGCAATCGAGAAGGCGATGCCGCCCGGCAGCACGGCCGGCGTCACCGGCGAGGAGCCGCTGGCCGCCGGCAGCGACGACAACAGCGGTCCGGGCGTGCTGGGTGAGGTAATGCTGGGCGCGGTGGGCGCGTTGGCCGTGCTGGCGTTCGTGTTCGCGTCGTTCCTCGCGTTTCTTCCGCTGGTCGTGGCGGCCGTCTCGATTCTGTCGTCGTTCCTGCTGTTGCTGCCGTTGACGTACGTCATGGATGTCTCGTTCATCGTGCAGTTCCTGATCGCGCTGATCGGGCTGGGCGTGGCCATCGACTACTCGCTGCTGTTCGTGACCCGATGGCGCGAGGAACGTGATCATGGCCGGGAGAACCACGATGCCGTCGGGGTCGCGATGCAGACGGCCGGTCACGCGGTCGTGTTCAGTGGCGTGACGGTGGCGATCGGCCTGCTGGCGCTGGTTGTGCTGCCCGTCCCATTCATGCGCAGCATGGGCATCGCCGGTGCGCTGATCCCGGTGACGAGTGTCCTGGTGACCCTGACGCTGACCCCCGCGATCCTCGGTGGCATCGGCCCGCGAGTCGACTGGCCGAAGATCCGCCATGAGAACCGGGCCAGCCGCGGGTGGAGTCGCTGGACCGCCGGCGTCGTCAAGCACCGCTGGCTCGCGGCCATTTCAGGGTTGGCCATCCTGTTCGCGCTGATCGGCGTTTTCTTCACGGCCAAGATCGGCGTGGCATCCTCGGAGTCGCTCGCTCACAACGGCCGGGCATATGACACGCTGCAGGTACTCAAACGCGGCGGTATGCCGACGGGCGCGCTGACGCCGATGGAGGTCCTCGTTTCGAGTGACCAGGCCCGGGCCGCCGCCGATCGGCTCGGCCAGATCGACGGTATCGAGCACGCGGTCGTACCGAGCGGGCCGGCCGGGAACCGCGACGGGCAGAGCATCGTGGTGCTCGTCCCGGAGAAGGAAACCGTCAACTCCAAGAGCGTTGCCGTCGTCAAGGAGGTGAAGCGCGTCGCCAACGACCAGCCGGGCGTCGTCGGTGTTGCCGGCCTCGGTCCAGCCCAGATCGACTTCATGCGCGCGGTGTACGGCAACTTCCCGCTGATGCTGACCGTAATCGCGCTGCTTACGTATGTGCTGCTTGTGCGTGCGTTCCGTTCGACACTGCTGCCGCTCAAGGCGGTCCTGCTCAACATCATCTCGGTGGGCGCCACCCTCGGGTTGATGGTGCTGTTCTGGCAGTACGGTTGGGGCTCCGAGGCGATCTTCGGCATTCACGCGACGGGCGCGATCACGTTCTGGATCCCGCTGATGGTGTTCGCGTTCCTCTACGGGCTCTCGATGGACTACGAGGTGTTCATCCTGTCCCGCATCCGCGAGGAGTACGACGGTGCGCGCTCCACGAACGCGGCGGTCATCGAGGGCATGGGCCGCACCGGTCGGCTGGTCACGAGTGCGGCGCTGATCCTGTTCCTGGCGTTTGCCGCGCTGGCCTCCGGACCGGGCACCGACCTCAAGACGCTCGCTACCGGGCTGGGCTTCGGCATCCTCCTCGATGCGACCGTCGTGCGCTCGCTGCTCGTCCCGTCGCTGGTATCGCTGTTCGGACGGTGGAACTGGTACCTACCGGAACGCTTCGCCCGCGTGCTGCGCGTGCAGCCGTCGCACCCCCATCCCGAACGCCCGGAGCCACGTGAGCCGGAACCCGCACGGGTCGGATAAGCGCGACCTGCCACCGTTGTCTAACCGCGACCAACACCGGCTGGGATCGACCTATCATCGACACACCCGGGCGAGGGCGGTCGATCATGAGCGAACTGGCGGATTTCCTGGTGCGACGGATTGCCGAGGAGGAGCGCGCCGCCCGGGACGCTCTGCGGAGCGAGAATGTGTCGCAACTGGTCAGTCCTGGGCGCCTGCTCGCCGACTGCGCCACCCGCCGCAAAATCATCGCGCTACACGAGGTACACGTCATCTCCGACGGCATCCCGGCGATGTTCGACGGCGAGTCGGGGTCATGCCGGGCGGGGCAAAATGAGCGCGAGTACCTCTGTCCGACGTTGCGGTTTCTGGCGCTGCGCTACGCCGACCATGTGGAGTTCCAGCCGGATTGGCAGGTCCGCAACGAGCTGACCAGCCTGGTCTAGGTGCTCTAGGTGCTCTAGTTGCTCTAGGTGCCGTCGACTCTGCGGATCGCCCTCGTATTGCTGGCCGTCGTCACGGTCCTACCCCGATGATCTTGGACTCGTGGTCGGAATTTAGCCAGAACTCAAAGACCATTGGCGGGGGTGGCTTCTCGCCGGGAGTTCCAACTCGGCGAGCACCGGCAGGTGATCGCTCGCGCTGCGGACGTCAGGGGTGTCGATCGCCTGCGCGCTGCGCACCGCGATCCCGGCGCCCGGGAAGATGCCGTCGATGCGTCGGGTCAGCGCCTTGACGTTGGACGTGAACCCGTCGCCCGTGCCGGCAACGGCGAATGCGTCCGAGCCGCGAGCGGTCAACTCTTGCCAGCCTGGCGTCGCCGGCGTGGCGTTGATGTCGCCGGCCACAATGGCTGCGACCCCAGGCGCGAACGCCTCGAGCGCTCGGTGCACCTCGCCGATCTGGTGGGGCTGCGATTCGCCGTCCAGGTGTACACCGACGATCGCGAATTCCGAGCCGCCGAAGCGCAGTCGGGCCATTGCAATGCCCCGATGGTGATAGCCGGGATTGTGCGACAGCAACAGGTCCCGGGTCGCGAGCACGTCGACGCCCAGCGTAGACAGCACGAGGTTGGCGCCGGCCGGGCGTCCGCCGGTAACGATCACCATGCCGGCCCGGCGGGCCAGGGCAGCGCACTTCGACCGCCAGCGAAAGAACCGCGGCGCCTCCTGGATGCACGCGACGTCCGGTCGGGCATCGCGAATCACCCGGCTCACTGCGGCGGCGTCATCGCGCAGCGATCGGATGTTGTAGGTGAGCACGCGGAGCGCCGTCACGACCCGACCTCGGCGCTGTGCCCCACCACCTGGACGGCCCGCGGGGTTCGACCTTGTCCTCTGGCCGCACGCTGTGGGGGCGTGCCGGGGTGCTGTCCGGGGGCAAGGTGGCGCTGGGGGCGGGTTGGGGGTCGACTTTGCCCTCCGGCGGCACGTTGAGTGGGCTGGCCAGCGTGCCCTGCAGGGGCGAAGTGGCGTCGGTGTGGGGTCGGGGGTCGACTTTGCCCCTTGGCGGCACGCTGAGCGGGCGAGCCAACGTGCCGTCCAGGGGCAAAGTGGCGCCTGTGGGGAGTGGCGGTTCGACTTTGCCCTCCGAGAGCACGCTGTGGGGGCGCGCCGACATGCCCTGCAGGGGCAAAGTCGCGCTGGGGAGGGGTGGGGGTTCGACTTTGCCCCTTGGCGGCACGCTGAGCGGGCGCGCCAACGTGCCGTCCAGGGGCAAAGTCGGTCAGGAGGTGCGCCCGGGCAGGGGCAGACCACAAAGCGAAGGTCACCTGAAGATTTTCTCTGAGGTTTCGCGACACGACGCAGGCGGTGGTCCGTCTAGTCCGTAGATCCGGGGAGCGGGTCGCGCCGAGGCGACGCAGCCACGGCGGGGTTGCGGGAATCAGGGAAGTCATGTCCAAGCGTCAAATTGACCATGGGAGGTGGCGGCAGCGTGCCGCCTGCCGCGGCATGGACACGTCCGTGTTCTATCCGGCCGACCGCGAGCGCGGGCCGCGGTTGGCTCGGCGCGAGCGCCGGGCGAAGCAGATCTGCGGGCAATGCCCTGTGGTCACGGATTGTCTGAGCTGGGCACTGGCGGCTCGCGAGCCTTTCGGCGTCTGGGGGGGAATGTCGGAGAAGGAACGGGCTCGCCTGCTTGCCGGTCGGGACCGCCGGGGCGGGTCAGGGGGAGCCCGCTCCGGCCCACCCGGCGACGACGGGCGCGAAGCGGAGCACATCGGCCGGGTCAGCGAGATCCGGCAACGAGACGAACACGGTTCCGACTCCTCGTTCGGCGAGCAGCCGATATCGGCCGAGATGTTCAGCGGCTGTGCCGGCGTGGTGGCGCCGAGCGAAGACGGCCGCCGACGTTCGGCCTCGTAGCTTCTCGACCAGGGTCGCGACGTGCTCGCGGTCGCGCCCGATGATCGGCACATCCAGGACGGTGATCTTGATCTCGCGTCCGGCCTCGGCGCAATGCCGTCGTAGCACGGCTAGGGCGCCGTCGAGCGTGTCGAGATCGGCGGGCACGTTGCACGCGTCGCCCAGTCGGGCCGCGATCCCTAGCGTGCGCGCGCCCGAACCGCCCACGATGATCGGCAGCGGCCCGACGGGGCGCGGATAGCACGTCGTCTCGGGCAACTGGCCCCATGGCTTCGTGCCGGGCGCCCAGAGCGCGCGGATCGTCGCGATGGCGCCCTCGAGCTCATCGAGCCGTTCGCGGGCCGGAGGGAAGCGCAGCCCGAAGGCGGCGTGCTCGCGGGCCCACCACCCGGCGCCGATGCCGCAGAACGCGCGCCCGCCGCTGAGTGCGTCCAGCGTGGCGAGCGACTTGGCGACGATGCCCGGCGCCCGATACGTCACCGGCGTAACCAGCGTGCCCAATCGCAGGCGTGTCGTGACGCCGGCGAGCATCCCGAGCGTCACCAGCGGCTCGGGGATCGGCTCCCACGCCCGGCCGACCTGCGGGATCTGGATCAGGTGGTCCATGAGCGCCAGGCCCTCGAAGCCGGCCTCGTCCGCCGCGGCGGCGATGGAGGTGAGCCAGCCGGCCGGGTCGTCGCCCCACGGAAACCGCGAGATCTGGAGCACCAGCCCTGGGTGCGCCGCGGTCCCGCTCTGCGCGGCCTGCGCCGCGCCGGGCGTGTGCGCAGGCTCGATGCGGACGTCGCCCGATACGTCCAGCACGACGTCCCAACCCTCGGCGGCGAGTTCGCCCAGCACGTCCCGCATCCGGCGTAGCTGGGCGTCCAGAGCCGGAGCCGGCACCGGGCGGTCTCGGGATCGGTTGCGCCGGCGGCATTCCGCGGCGTCCACCTGGAATGTGAGCGCGACGGCGGGCAGTCCGGCCACGCGTGCCTGCGCCAGCCAATTACGGCGGCGGTCGGCGTCGGTGCCGAGTGTGTCGACCACGGTGGTCAGCCCGCGGCGGATCCGGGCGGCAACGATCTGCTCGAGTAGGGCGAACGCGTCGACGGACGCGTCAAGGTCGTAGGGGCCGCTGCCGACGACGCCGCGCAGCGCGTCCGACGAGACGACCTCCTGCGGGCGGTACCGGGCGGCCGCCCAGGTGGACTTGCCCGACCCGGACGCGCCGACGAGGACGACGAGTGCCGGATCCGGGACAGTCACCGGCCAAGTGTCCGGCAACGTCCCCCGGACCCGAACCGGTGCACTTCGGCGGCCAGAGCGGTGGCCGGGCCGGGCGTCCTCACCAGCCCGAGACCGCAAGCCTGCGCCGTTTCGATCATCGCTATGTCGTCGAGCGCATCAGGCGCGGCGTCGAGCACGCCCAGGCGCATGGCGCCAGCCGCCCGCACCGCGGTGAGCGAGCCTTTGAACTCATCCGCCGCGACCACGACGCGCTGCCTGTCACTCGGCACTGATCGTCACGTCTGCTTGCCGGATCAGCGTGTTGAGTAGCTTGCCCTGCTCAGGCGTGAGTTGCAGTAGGGCGCTCAGCTCTTCGGCGCTCATCTGCAGGCGGCCGGGGCGGGACGACACAGCCTCCCGCCCGCGCCGGTCGCCGACCCGCCGGTCGAGCAGCGCATCGATCTCCTTCTGCGTGCGCGGGTCATCCGAACCCCACTCGCACAGCATCGAGACCACGTCCGACGGGATATCCAGCATGGCTGCCATTTGCAGCTGCAGCACGCCGACGTCCGGCAGCACTCGACGTTCCTCCACCGTCCGAAGGCGGTAGCTCGCGTCGAGTTCCTCGTGCTCACCCACCACGAATTCGCTGCGGGACGCGCCGAGCAGCGCAGCGACAGAGGCGTCGATGTCGCCGTGGCGTAGGGCGACCCACACCGCTGCGGGCAGGGCCTCCTCGTCGTTGACGCGCGTCGCCGCGAAGGCGACCTCCAGCGGGTCGTCGCCCGTCTCGGCCCGAGCCTCGCGCCCCTGCGCCAACAGTTGCAGTACCGCTACCGGGCCGTGGGCAGCGTCGAGCGCGGCGTCGTACTCGGCGAGCCGCGGGTCGGGCGCGCTGCGCGGCATGCCTGAAACTTAGTACCTGGGCTGGCCGATTCGTGCTTCCTGGCCGCATTCGGCGAGCCATTAGAGCGCTGCTACGTCGTCTCGAAGCGGGCGACGTCCTCGGCCTCGGCGTCCAACGCCGCCTGCGACGCTCGGTCGAGCCGCTCGAACGGTTCGACGCGGACGACCGGCGCGGTGCCTCGGCGCAGCGTCCACGTGCCGACCGCAACCCCGTCGACAGTGGCCACCGCTCGCACCACCCCACCTCCCGGGTAGACGCGCCGCCGGTATGCGTCCGGCACCGCGAAGCTGCGGTCCCGCCAGCCCAGCAGGTAGGGGTCGAAGGCCGGCAACAGCCGGGCCGGCAGTACCTCCGGCGGCGTCGCACGGCCCGCCAGGTCGACCAGATCATCGTCCGCATCCGGCGCATCGACTAGCCCGTCCAGCCCCGCCTGCACGTCGCGGCGGCCGAGGCCGGACCAGGCCGCCACGTCGGCAACACTCGCCGGACCATGCCCCTGCAGGTATCGGCGGACCAGGTTGCCGAGGGCCGTTGCGCGTCGCTCGCCGGTCAGTTGTGGGGGCGGTTCGGTCCGGGCGAAGGCCGGCCGTCCGCCGCGCATCGGCCCCAGCACGACGCGGCCGCGCAGGGCCGCGAGCATCAGGATGTGAGGCATCGCTTGCCCTTCGGTTCGGACGCCCGCGTCGGCAACGTGCGGCACGAGCTCGTCGCGACGGAGCGGGCCGCCGGACAGTGCTTTCTCGATGACGGCCACCGCCCGGTCAGCGTCAGGAGGCGCGACGCCCTCCTGGGCGAGCCGCCGCCGGTTCGTCGCCTGCGTGGTCGGCGCGGTGAGCGCCCACAACATCGGGTAGTCATCGCGGTGGACGAGGTGCAGCGTGCCGCGCAGCAGCCACGAGACGATCAGTATTCGGTCGGTGAGAGCAGCGTCGATCTCGGCGATGTCCAGGCCGGCGCTGCGCGCGCGCAAGGCCAGGCGTGCCGAGCGGAGATCCTGGGCTTGCACGGCGAGCAGGCGCCGGACGGCATCGGCCGGGCCGTACCGCTCGGATCCGGCCAGCAGTTGGGCAGCCGACCGTCGCCGACGTAGCTCGCCCGGCGTCATTCGGTGAGCAGGCGGGCCAGCAGCTCACCCCGGGCCGGGATGGACGACAGCACCACCGTCTCGTCGCGCGAGTGTGCGCCCCGGCCCCGCGGCCCGAGCCCGTCGACGGTCGGAATCCCGAGCGCTCCGGTCAGGTTCGCGTCCCCGGCGCCGGGTGAGACGCCCGCTCCTATCGTCTCCCCCAGGTCCTGGGCGACGGCCCGGACGTGATCGGCCAACGCCTGCGACGCCGAGGGCTCCCAGGCCGGCCGCCGCGACAGCACCTCGACCTGCACGACGGCACCATCGCGGATCGGCGCGAGCCGCTCGAGCAACCCGAAGATTGCCGCCTCGTCATCCGGCGTGGCGAAGCGCAGTCCGACCTCGGCCGTGGCGGCCCCCGCGACGACGTTGGCCCGGGTGCCGCCGGCAAGAGTGCCGACATTGACGCCGGGACGGCGCAGCGCCGCGAGGTGGTCGATCAGCTCGTCGATAGCCGAGATGCCGGCGGTGGCGTTGAGGGCGGCGTGCGCTTCCCGCCCTCGCACGGTCAGCCGGACGCGAGCCACGCCGCGCCGCCCGACCTTCAGCATCCCGCCGCGCAACGGCGGTTCGAGCGCGTAGACGGCTGCGGCGCCGGCCGCTTGGGCGGCCACGAGACGCGCGCCGTCCGGGCTGCCGAGTTCCTCGTCGGCGGTGAGCACGATGCGCACCGGGCGGCGGGACGTCTGCCCGCGGATCAGGTCGAGCGCATGCAGCAGCGAAACGAGTCCGCCCTTCATGTCGAACACGCCCGGCCCGGTGGCCCGGTCGTCGTTGACGCTGAAGGGCATTTCGGCCAGCGTGCCGATCGGCCACACCGTGTCGAAGTGGCCCAGCACCAGCACGTGAGGGTCGGCTCCTTTGCCGAGGCGGGCCACGATGTGCTCGCCGTCGGGCTCGGCTTCTGCCCCGACGCCGGACAGCAGCCCGACCAGCACGTCACGCAGTTCGCTCGTCGCACCGGTCGGCGACTCGTGCTCGACGAGTTGCCGCAGCGTGTCGATCAGGTCAGCCATACGTCTTTTCGACGCTGGCGTTGGCAATCTGCGTGACGGCACGGAAACAGCGGATCGCCTCGAGCATCGTCGGCAACTCGAAGGCGATGCGGCGTTCGGCGATCTGCCGCACCCCGGGGATGCCGGTGACCAGGTTCACCGGGTGGGTCGCGTCGAATTCGACCACGTAGCGATACGGTCCCGCGGGCGTGTCGACCGGCGGCAGCGGGTCGAGAGCCGCCGCGGCCGCCGACCGGATCAGCGCCGCGGTCTTCGACGGCGGCAGGCAAATCGCGCTGTACCGGTCGACGCACGTCTTGACGGCGACGCGCTGGGCGTGCGGGGCGTAGCTTTTCGCATCCTCGACGGCTCGGTCGTCGCCTGTCACGAGGACTACCGAGGCCCCGAATTCGGCGGCCAGCGCTGCGTTCATATAGCCCTCGCTACACGGCACGTCGTTCAGCCAGACGCCGGTGATCGTGTTGCCCAGGTAGGTGTGCGCGAGCACGCCCTGAGTTCCCGCGCCGGCGTGGTATCCGAGGAACGCCACCGCCTCGTGCCCCAGGTCGATGCCCTGCATCATCGCCAGCGGCTTGTGCCGTCCGATGAGCAGCGTCGCCCGGTCGTCGAGTCGGTCGAGCAGCAGGTTGCGGTGACTGGAATGAGCCTCGTTGACGAGCACCTCGTCGGCCCCGGCGTCGAAGAAGCCCGCGATGGCGGCGTTCACGTCGCCGGCGAACAGCGGTCGGTGGTACTCCCAGCGGGGCGAGTCGGGCTCGACGTCGTCGGGAAACGTCACGCCGGTGGCGCCCTCCATGTCAGCGGAGATCAGGACTCTCATGCTGCTCCTCAGAATCGACCACGTGCAGCGTGCCTGCCGCGCATCGGTCCCGTCCAGAGCAGCCGGGGGTGCCATGTGCGTACGCGACGCGTGGTACCCGCCGTTCAGCGCTGGTACCTCGGAGCCAGCGGCGATCTCGACCGGCCGCACCGCGGCTACCCTGGGGCGCGTCTCCTCGGTGGTGATGGAGCCGGCATGTCGAAGTCGGAAGGCCGGCTCCGACGTCTCACGCGTACCGGCATCTAGGACAAGGAGCGACGCCGTGAAGTACCTGCTGTTGATCTACAACAACATGGCTGCGTATGACGCGATGTCCGAGGACGAGCGCAATGCGATCTTCGGCGATGTCGACGATCTCCTCGACGATCTGAAGCAGTCGGGAGAATTCGTCGCTGGGCTTGGGCTGGCTGACGTCTCGCAGACGAAGACGGTCCGGGTGCGTGACGGGATTCCCGCCGTAACCGACGGGCCGTTCGTGGAGGCCAAGGAGCAGATGGGCGGCTACCTGATCGTCGACTGCGAGACCCTCGACCGGGCCGTCGAGATCGCGGCGCTGTGGCCCGACGCGCGGTACTTCGCCATGGAGGTGCGGCCGATCATGGATACCGCGAGCGCCGACATGTGAGTGCGAGCGTGGTAGCCGAGGGCCTGCTTCGCCAGCTGGCGCCGCAGGTTCTCGGCGCGCTCACCCGCAGGTATGGGCACTTCGACCTGTGCGAGGACGCCGTGCAGGAGGCGTTGCTGGCAGCCGCTGCTCAGTGGCCGACATCCGACCGGCCGGACAACCCGCGCGCGTGGCTGATCACCGTGGCGTCCCGTCGGCTCGTCGACGAGCTGCGCGCCGAGTCGGCCCGCCACGCGCGTGAGCAGACGATCGCCGCGCAGGCGGATCTCGTTGCCGCCCCGGCGGACGCCGAACGGGTTGCGGACCGCGATGACACGCTGACGCTGCTGTTCTTGTGCTGCCATCCGTCCCTGTCCGCGCCGTCGCAGCTTGCCTTGACGCTGCGCGCGGTCGGCGGACTGACCACCGCAGAAATCGCCCGCGCGTTCTTCGTGCCGGAGGCGACGATGGCCCAGCGCATCAGCCGGGGCAAGCAACGTCTGCGCGGCGCGGCGTTCACAATGCCGCCGCCGGACGAACACACAGCCAGGCTGCAGGTCGTGCTGCACGTTCTCTACCTGATCTTTAACGAGGGCTATACGACCTCCTCGGGTCCGGCGCTGCGTCGCGGCGATCTCACTCGTGAGGCGATCCGCTTGACCCGGGAACTGCGCCGGTTGCTGCCCGACGATGGCGAGGTCGCCGGACTGCTGGCGCTCATGCTGCTCACCGACTCGCGGCGCGCAGCCCGGACCACGCCGGACGGAGCGCTGGTACCGCTTGCCGAGCAGGATCGCTCTCGATGGGATCGCGCTTCGATCGACGAAGGCGTGGAGTTGATCAGCGACGTCATGTCGTGGGCGCCGCTCGGGCCGTATCAGGTCCAGGCGGCCATCGCCGCCTTGCACGCCGAAGCACCCACGTCGGCCGACACCGACTGGCGGCAGATCGTCGCGCTCTACAAGGTGCTGGACCGCCTGGCACCTAACCCGATGGTCACGCTAAACGAGGCGGTGGCCGTCGCAATGGTAGACGGGCCCGCTGCCGGCCTCGCGTTGCTGGGCGAACTCGACGGCGACGAGCGGTTGGCCGAACACCACCGCCTCGACGCCGTCCGTGGGCACCTGCTCGAGATGGCCGGCTCGCCCGCCGCCGCCCGCGAGGCGTATCTCACGGCCGCCCGGCGGACGACGAGCCTCCCCGAGCAGCGCTACCTGCAAGACCGAGCGGCTGCGCTCGGCTCGCCCTGACACTCAACGTCGGGCCGGGCAGAGCCTGCCCGACGTTGAGTGGTGCGTTTCGCGTCGAGTGGTGAGTTGGAACGCACCACTGAAGCGACAACGCACCACCTCAACGGACTGCCCGACGTGTAGCCGTGTTGCACCGACTTCGTCAGGGTGTGGGATCTGCGTAGGTGCCGCCGAAGATGTCGGAGTTACCGAAGTTGGCCGGGCATTGCTGTTGGGGCGCCGGGGCCACGGCGCCGGGCTCCTGAGTCTTCTCCGACCCGCGGATGGCGTCCTCCGTGCCGCGCGGCTCTTCTGGCTCGGCAACCGGCGCGCCGGCCGCCACCGCCTCGTTGTGCAGCGCCTGCCGGTAGGTGTCAATCGCCGGGCAGTCGGCGGCGGCCCGGGTGTCGTTCCACACGGCCGCGCCGTATGTACGGGTGGCCGCGGCATATACGTAGTCGCCGAGGAACTCGGCTGCCAGGTTGTTCTGGCTGCTGCCGCGGGGATCACCACCGGGGCTTCGATGGATCTCCGTGAAGGCACCGACGCTGCCGCCCGCGACGTCCGCGTGCTTGACCACACCGACGAGGTTCCGCGGCGACGTGGTGTCGTTGCGGAATGGAGTGGTGAAGGCGTTGTACACGACCCAGACGTCCGTTCCGTTCGGGGAGATCGCCGGTGCCGCGTAGTAGCCGCGGTCGCCGCTTGTCTCGATCGTTCTCGGTGCGGTCCAGCTTGTGCCGCCGTTGGTGGAGGTCGCGAACAACACGTGCTCGTTGTTGAGGCCGTCGCGGCCATCGGCCCACGCGTTCACGATCTGGTTGGTGGCGTCGGCTCCGGTCGGCGCGCCGTTGGCAATATCCACGCTGGGGTCGGGGCCAAGATCATCACGGGCGCCACCGATCCCGTCCTCGACGCAGCGCCCGATCGACGGCTCGAACGCGTTGCACAGGTCGGTAGCCGCGATGATCGGCACCGGGCGAGACCAGTGCCGCCCGCCGTCGGTGGACTTGGACATGATCTGAACGCCGTGGCCGGGGGTCCCGAAGGCGAACTGGTACGCGAATACGTACGCGACGCCGTGGCTGTCGGTGCGGATCGTGCACCCGGATCGGCCAAAGCCGTTGGACGAGTTGGTGTTGTTGGTCGCCGGGGTGATCTGCTGGGTGGTCCAGCTGTCGCCACCGTCGGCGGAGGTTGCCACCGCCAACGGCTGGGACCTACCGGGGATGCCGCGGAAGGCCGCGGAGCAGACGTAGGCGTGGCCGAAGAACGGGCTCGACGAGGCGTTGTCAGCCCACACCTGCTCCTTGTCGGAGAACAGCGCCGAGTTCTGCTTGCTGATGATTACCGGCGCCTTCCAGTTGGCCTGGTCCGCCACCGTTGCCGCGGTGAGCCCGGTGGCCGCCGGCCCGTCAATGCGCGACACCGCGAGCGCCTCGAAGCCCTTGAAGGCCTGCTGGCCCGGGAAGTTCGAGGTCAGGTTGGCGTAGTACAGGCGTGATCCATTCGCCCACGAGAACTGGCCGTTGGCGTAAACGGGGCCGAAGGCCACCGCCGGGTCGCCGTCAGACACCAGGCCCGCCTCGAAGTAGCCCGGCAGCGTGCCGATCGGGCCGACCTCCGGCTGGCAGGGCGGGTCCGTGTCGCCCACTGCCCCCGTGCAGTTGCGGGCGCTCCAGCCTCTGTAGGTCGGCTGGACCCATGTGGTGCCGCTGGCGAACGAGAAGGAGACGCCCGACGCGCCGACGCCGTCGGTGAACGGACACGTGTTGTCGGTGCCCGCGTTGCAGGCTTCCATGTCGATGTTGTCGTTAGCCCCGGCGGCGAGGACGCCTGGGTGATTAGCGTCGATCGCGACCGCCGGCTCGTTCTGCTTGTTGGCCGAGAACGGTGAACTCGGGCTTCCTACCGTCACCCGTGTGTCGGGGTTGAGCGCAGTGGCGGGCACTGCCGCGAGGAAGGAGATCGATGAAACGACGGCCACCAAGCCAGCCGCGACAACGATGGGACGACGCATCGCTACCTCCCTGGAGCAGATGCGGACAAGGTCGAGCCAAACGCGAAGCACCGGACCGGATCAGGTCAACCGTCCCATTCGAGCGCCTCAACGTCGCGAGCAGTCCCGATAGGCGATGACGACATCGCGGCATCGTGTGCCCGGGCCGCGCAGCCGCGCAGTGCACGCGCAGCGCCCTGCCTAATCAGGCATGTCACTGAAGCGGCTGTAGTGGCCCTGGAAGCTGACGGCGACGGTCGCAGTGGGACCGTTGCGGTGCTTCGCGATGATCAGGTCGGCTTCGCCGGCGCGGGGCGATTCGCGTTCGTACATGTCTTCGCGGTGCACGAGCAGCACAACGTCGGAGTCCTGCTCGATCGAGCCGGACTCGCGCAGGTCGGCCAGCATGGGCTTCTTGTCCGTGCGCTGTTCCGGGCCACGGTTGAGTTGCGAGAGCGCGACGACCGGGACGTCGAGTTCCTTGGCCAGCAACTTGATCGCCCGGGAGAACTCGCTGACCTCCTGCTGGCGTGACTCGACGCGGCGGCCGCTCGTCATCAGTTGCAGGTAGTCGATGACGATCAGCTGCAGATCGTGGCGCTGGCGCAGCCGCCGGGACTTGGCCCGGATCTCCATCATCGTCAGATTGGGCGAGTCGTCGAGAAACAGCGGGGCTTCGGCCAGATCGCCCGCCCGCCGGGCCAGCCGCGCCCAGTCCTGATCGCCCATGTGCCCCGAGCGCATATTGCGCAACGGCACCAACGCCTCAGCCGATAGCAGCCGCATCATCAGCTCGAGCTTGCCCATCTCGAGAGAGAACACGACCGTCGGCTTGCGGTGCTTGACCGCCGCCGACCGAGCAAAATCCAGCGCCAACGTCGACTTGCCGCTGCCCGGCCGGCCAGCCACCGTGATCATCTGCCCGGGGTGCAGCCCGTTGGTGATCTCGTCCAGCCGGCCGAATCCGGTCGGGATGCCGGTGCCGACACCGCCCGAGTCGGCGATGCGCTCGATTTCGGTCAGCGTGCCAGTAAGCAGCGACTCGATGTGCACGTAGTCGTCGCTGGTGCGTCGTTCGGTGACGTCGTAGATCTCGGCCTGCGCGCGGTCGACGACGTCGTCCACGCTGCCGACGATGTCCGATCGGCCGTTGGCCGTGTCGTAGCCCATCTGCACGATGCGCGTGCCGGCAGTCACGAGCCGGCGCAGCACCGCCTTCTCGGCGACGATCTGCGCGTAATAGCCGGCGTTGGCCGCCGTCGGCACGGTCGAAATCAGCGTGTGCAGGTAGGACGCACCGCCCACTCGGGCCAGCTGCCCGGCCCGGGTCAGCTCGGCCGACACCGTGACCGCGTCGGCCGGCTCACCCCGGGCATAGAGGTCGAGGATGGCGTCGTAGATGAGCTGATGCGCCGGCCGGTAAAAGTCGGTGGGACGCAGCACCTCGACCACGTCGGCGATCGCGTCCTTGGACAGCAGCATGCCGCCCAGCGCAGACTGCTCGGCCGGGACGTCCTGCGGCGGAGTCCGGTCGTAGTCGGCGGGCGCGATGCGCGTGTCGTCAGCAAGCGCCACGAACATCCCCTCCCCCCGGCTGGCCCCGCGCCTGATCACTGCTCACGATCAACAGCATCCGCGCAGGACCGACAATTTCTGCAGCAACGCGCCACCCCCGGAGCCGCTACCGGACGATGACGGTAAGGGTCTGTACGGTCCGGCACAAACAGGGCTGTGTACACACCTGGGGATAACGTTGTGGGCAGGTTGTAGATCAGCCGTGGACGAGGTTGTGACTTTCTTGGGCGGTGCGCCTGGACGGCCTGACATTCTTGGCCTGCGTCGTCCACGCCCTGTGGAGAAGAAGTTTCTCGTCAGCTGCGGCCGATGCCGTAGGCGAGGCGTGGACCACCTGCGCGCACAGCGACGCCCCGGTCACGTCAGCATGACCGGGGCGTCGAGGTGTGGCGTCAGACTGCGGTGACTTGGACCGGTACGGTCGCGATGACGTCGGGGTGCAGCTCGACCGTGACATCGTGCGACCCGACCGTTTTGATGTGCCCGGGAAGGTGGATCCGCTTGCGGTCAAGTAGCGGCCCGCCGGCCTGCTTGACGGCCGTGGCGACGTCGCCCGCGGTGATGGACCCGAACAGCTTGCCACCGGAGCCAGCCCGAGCGCCCAGCGTGACGTTGAGCGACTCAAGCCGCGACTTGATCTCCTGGGCGTGCCCGCGGTCGCGGATCTCGCGGGCGTCCTGAGCGCGCCGGATTTGCGCGATCTGCCGCTCGCCTCCCTTTGTCCACGCGATGGCCGAGCCGCGCGGGATCAGGAAGTTGCGGCCGTAGCCGTCCGCCACCTCGACGATGTCTCCGGCCAGGCCGAGCCCGGCCACTTCGCGGGTGAGGATGAGCTTCATCGTGCTCCTCCCCTCTGTGCGCACGTGTTCATCGCCATTACCGGGCCGTTGATGTGTACGGCAGTAGTGCCATCTCGCGGGCATTCTTGATTGCCTTAGCGATCTCGCGCTGCTGCTGGGCGCTGACCCCGGTCACTCGACGGGCGCGGATCTTTCCCCGGTCGGAGATGAACTTCCGCAGCAGCGTCGTGTCCTTGTAGTCGATGTATTCGATCTTGGCTGCGGTGAGTGGATTTTGCTTCTTCTTCGGTTTGCGAATGGGTGGCTTTGGCATGATGTCCTTCTTCTCTACTCGTTACTGGCGGCCGCGACGAACCTGAGCTGCCCTCTAGAAGGGCGGCTCGTCGGTGCTGCCGGCCGGGGGCGCTGACCCCCAGGGATCGTCGGTTGCTGCGCCACCGGCCGCGCCGAAGCCGCCACCGGTGGACGAGCCGCGCTGCGTGCGGTTGACCTTCGCCGTGGCGTAGCGCAGCGACGGGCCGATCTCGTCGACGTCCATCTCGACGACCGTGCGCTTTTCGCCCTCGCGGGTCTCGAACGAGCGCTGCTTGAGCCGACCTTGAGCGACCACGCGCATGCCGCGCTGCAGCGACTCGGCGACGTTCTCGGCCGCCTGCCGCCAGATCGAACAGCGCAGGAAGAGGGCCTCGCCGTCCTTCCACTCGTTCGTGTTGCGGTCGAACGTGCGCGGTGTGGACGCGATCGTGAAGCTCGCGACCGCAGCGCCGGACGGGGTGAAGCGCAACTCCGGGTCCGCGGTCAGATTGCCGACTACCGTGACGACTGTCTCGCCAGCCATTGCGACTCCTTACCGCGCGTCGGGGCGTAGGACCTTGGTCCGCAGCACCGACTCGTTGAGGTTGAGCTGCCGGTCGAGTTCGAGGACGCTGGCCGGCTCGGCCTGCAGGTCGATCACGGCGTAGATTCCCTCGGCGTGCTTGTCGATCTCGTAGGCCAGCCGCCGCTTGCCCCAGATGTCGACCTTCTCGACTGTGCCGCCGTCCCTTTTGACCACAGTGAGGAACGTGTCCAGCGACGGGGCGATCGTGCGCTCCTCGAGGGATGGATCGAGGATCACCATGACTTCGTAATGGCGCATGAGAGTGCCCTTCCTCCTTTGGGCTCATCGGCCGTGGACGGTCCACGGCAGGAGGCTGCCGCACGGGTGCGACAATTTTTTGCGGATGCAAACCGTGTCAGGGTACCGGGCCGGCCGTCCCGACTCGAAATCCTCCCCCCGCGCGAGCGGCTGGCTGCTTCAGCCGACCTTCCGGCGGGTGAGGTAGAGGCGGGCATAGGTCGCGGTGACGAGGGAGAGCACGACGATCGCCAGGATGGCCAGCATCACCGGCACCCCGGCCGCAGGCGTGCGCGCCGCCAGATCGGCGGGCTGCCCGCCGCGGGTCGGCACCGGAGTCGCGTCCGCCCCGGCGCCCCCAATGTGGGGAACCGCGCCGGTGCCGCCGCCGAGGCCGTTCAGCAGTACCGAGTCGGGCCCAGCGTCTGGATTGTGGCCGCTTACTTCGTCGCAGCAGCCGTTGGGCATGACGCCGGCTTCGCCGGTGCCGCCCGGCGGGGTCTCCTTGTTGCTACCGGCCAAGTTCGCGGAGTTCCCGGATGGGGCGGACCCTCTTGTGGCTGGAGTCGTTTCCGGGCCGACGGTGGTCGGCGCGACCGTGGGCAGGTTGGCGCCCGGTAGGCCGACCGACGGCAGCTGAGCCCGCCCCACCCGGGGCGCGGCGCTCACGGCCGGCAGCTGGACCGCGAGGCCGCCGCCCGGCGGGTTGGTCGCCACAATGATCTTGCCAACCCACTGATTTCCGGCGTTGAGCGCGATACCAGCTTGGCGGAGTTGGTTGCCGTCCACGGTGAGCGCGTCGACCCGGCAGCCGAGCAGCGGCGGTGCCGTGACCGAATAGGCCGACCAGGTGAAGTTGTACGTGCCCGGGTCCGGGAAGCCGACTTTCAGATCCGACCGGCCGCCGCACGGGCCGAGCGTCACGTCGCGCACGCCGCCCGGGAAGGTGGCCGGCAGGTGCACCACCACCTGGTAGCCGACGAGACGGCCGGCGACGGAGCCGACTACGTCACCCACCGGGATGCCGAGATTGTTCAGCCCCTGCGTCGAGAGGCCGGCTGAGCCGGCCGTCAAGTCGACAGAATCGCCGGGGTGGATACCGACACTGCTGCCACCGATCGGCGACGTGCCGGTCACGATCCCGGTCAATGCGAGCTGGGCCGCCACGGTTGTCGACGCGTCAGCCGGCTGGGCGACCGCGACCGCGCCGGCGGCAACGCCGAACCCGGCGATCCCGGCCAGCCACCGGGTCCGGCGACCGAGACGACCGACCCGCATTCAGCACACCTTTGAGCGATTCGCTGACGGTTCTGGGGTCGCGGGGAGGATGTCGGCCCTGGGCCCCGCGGGCCAGTATGTCCGGAGACGTCCGAGCTGGCTAGTGCACGGTGTGGACGACTCGTGCTCCGCTATGTCCGGTGACGACGTGTCGGGAGGCCGTCGTAGCCTCGGATGATGGCTGTCATCGGAGCGCACGTCGACTCGGCCGATCCGATCCCTGCGGCGACCGCAGTGGGCGCCGAGGCGGCGCAGTTCTTCCTGGCCGATCCGCAAGGTTGGAAGGCCCCCGTCGAGCACGCTCATGCCCGGCAAATTATGAGCAGCGGGCTCACTATCTACATTCACGCGCCGTACGTGCTCAACGTCGCGACATTGAACAACCGCATCCGCATCCCCAGCCGCAAGCTGCTGCACCAGCACGCAGCGGCCGCCGCCGCTATCGGCGCGAAGGGGCTGATCGTGCACGGCGGCCACCTCAATGCCAAAGACGATCCTGCGGTCGGCTTCGACAACTGGCGCAAGACGTTCGCCCGCGCCACCGATGAAGGCGGCTTCGGGCTGCCCATCTTGATCGAGAACACTGCGGGCGGCACGAACGCCATCGCCCGCCGGTTCGACCGGCTGGGCGAGCTGTGGGACGTGATCGGCGAGTTCGGTCCGGGCTTCGTTCTCGATACCTGCCATGCGCACGCCGGCGGGGAAGAGCTCGACGGCATCGTCGACCGCGTGCGCGCGATCACCGGGCGCATCGACCTCGTCCATGCGAACAACAGCCGCGACGCGTTCGACTCGGGTGCCGATCGGCACGCGAACCTCGCTGACGGGCAGATCGACCCGGACGTGATCGCCGGCATCGCCCGAGCCGCCGGCTCCGACGTGATCGTCGAGACGCCCCGAGAGGGGCAGGCCGACGATATCGAGTTCCTCCGTAAAGCTGGCTAGACCCGGCCCGATTCGCGTCTGTGCTCATCCGCCGGATGTGTCCCTCAGCCGCGCCGCCAGCGGCGCATGCTCGGGCCACTCCGCGCCTGCGGCGCGGGCCGCAAAGCGGCCGGCGGGCTCTTCGCGCGAGCGCTCATCGGTGGCTAGCTGTGGTGGATCTCGACGTCTATGGGCTCATGTTGGGTCACGGCGGTGCGGCGGTGCGCGGCGCGGTCGAGCAGGCGCTGGCGCCAGACGTCGGGGGCGCCGTCGAACGGTCCTCCGCCGGGGTCGTCCAGGCCGGTGGCCCGCACCACGTCCGCCTCGGGGTGCCACATCTCGTAAACGATCAATCCGGCGATCACCAGCAGGAAGCCGTCGCGGATCAGCAGGGTGAGCATCAGCCAGCCGTAGTCGGTGGCGCGCGAGCTGTCGTTGAAGCCGAGCAGCCAGAACAGGGTGACGATCCAGACCGCGATCTCGCTGAACTGCCACAGCAGCGTTATCCGCCAGCGCGGGCGGGCGAGCGCCACGAGCGGCACCAGCCACAGCGAATACTGCGGACTCCACACCTTCGTCGTGATCAGGAACGCGAACACGGCGAGGAAGGCAAGCTGGGCCATCCTCGGGCGGGTTGGCGCCAGCAACCCCAGGGCCGTAACGGCGGCCAACGCCAGGATCAGCACCAGCGCTACGGCCACTCCGGGCGGCGACCAGCCCGGTGCGTAGCCGTTGCCGATGCCAGTGGTGGCCAGGTAATGGCCGATATACCAGAACGTGCTGGCCTCAGCGTCCCGATCGGCGCTGAACGCGTAGAACTCGCGCCAGCCGCTGTAATAGCCGGCCGCGAACGGCAGATTGACCGCGAGCCAGATCGCGACCGCCGTCCCGGCGCACCAGACCGCTGCTCTGTACCGTGCGGTACGGAACGCCAGGATGGCGATCGGCAACAGCAGGAAGATCGGGTACAGCTTGGCCGCCGCGCCTAGTCCGATCAGGACGCCCGCGGCCACCGGTTTATCGCGCGCCCATGCCCACAATGCGCACGATGCGAGCGCAATCGCGAGGAGGTCCCAATTCGAATAGGCGTGAAAGATCAGCAACGGGCTGAGTGCGAAGATCGCCGCGTCGTATGGACGGCGGCCGGCCGCGCCGACCGTGCCGGCTACCGCGAGCAGCCCACACGCGGCGAGGCCGATGCTGGTGATCACCGCGAACACCACGCCCGCGTTGTCCGTGTCGAGGATCGCCTGCACACCACGGGTGATCCCGGCCGTTGCCCACATGAAGCCACCGGTCAACACGGGATACTCGACAGCGTTGTCGCGGTACGGCACCGCCCCGACGTCGAGCCGCTCAGCACCCCAGAGCGGGATCACGTCGGAGTAGCAGACGTGCGTGTACTGCTTGTTTCCCGTCCAGTTGCCGTCGGCGCAGGGGGCCTTCTGGCCATACGCCAGCAGCAGTGTGAACGACGCGAGGAGCAGGATGGCCCGCAGCGGCGTCCACCACGACGTCGCGACGGCATACCGTCCCCACGGGCCCCCGATGAGCCGGCTGGCCCGCCACACGGTCGGGTCAGTGCGGCTCGGGACGTCAGCCGGCGCCGCATGCGTCATCCGGGCATCCTCGCACGCGGGGATTTTGCGGCGGCTTGCCCCTATCCCGGCGGGGTCAGGGAGAGCGACGGCGTCTGAGGCGGCCGGGTCTTCGGCTTCGGAGTCTGCAAGGTCAGGCTCGGCAACGTCGGGCTCGGTGGTAGCTGGCTGAACGAGATCGTCGGGGTGGGCACCGTGTTCGTCGGGCTCGGGGGTGTGGGGGTCGGCTTGGTGCTGGGTGTGGACGGCGTCGGAGTCGGCGTGGGGGTGCTCGGCGGTGGCGGCGTGTAGGCGTCCTGGCCGTTGAAGATCTGCTGGGTGCTGGGCATCGGCAGCACAGGCTGGCTCGCGAGGTAGTTGTCCATGAACAGCTTCCACGCTTTGCTGGGCAGGTCGCGGCCGTACTCATTGCCGCCGTAAGCGTTGTAGATCGCGTGCGACGAGTCGCCGCTGCCCACCCACACGGCAGTGCTCACCTGCGGGGTGTAGCCGACCATCCAGGCATCGCTGTTCTTACCGGCGTCCGGCCCGGAGAGGATGCCCTCGGTGCCTGTTTTGGCCGCCGACTGCCGCCCGTCCAGCGCCGCTCCCGAGAAGCCGGCGACGGGCTCCAGGGTCAGCGTGACGTCGTTGGCCACCCGTGGGTCGAACGCTCGCCGACTGGTCGCCTTGTGCCGGTAGAGAACGTGCCCGTTCGCGTCAGTCACCTCCTGAACCAGGTAGCCGTCGTGCGCGACACCGCCGTTGGCAAATGTGCCGAAACCAACGGCTTGGTCGATCGGGCGCACCGGGTAGTCGCCGATGCCGATACCGAAGTGCGTCGTGCCGTCACTGCTGGTCAGGGTCCGCTTGGCACCTCGGGTCTTCGGGATGCCGGCGGCCCACGCCGTCGTGGCCACGTTCGCCGGGCCGATGTCGGCCGCCAGCCCGTCGAACGCGGTGTTGAGCGACACCTTCATGGCGAACGCGAGGGTGACGTGACCGCTGTACTGGGCGTCGCTCGGGTCGTTGCTGATCGTCGTGCCGTTGATGACGCGCGTCTGGCTGCCGTCCACGATCGAGTTGATCGCGTACGCGGGTTGCTTACCCGCCACGTTCTGGGTGAGCGCGGCGGCGAGCGTGTACGGCTTGAACGATGACCCCGGCGGACGCCAGCCTTGTCCGGCGTAGTCGAAGTAGTCGGCCTGGCCCGAATAGTTCGTGCCGTTCGGGCCACCGTAATAGGCGACGATGGCGCCGGTCTGCGGGTTCTCGGCGACCAGGGCGTTCTTCATGTTGCGTTGTTTGGGGGTCAGGCCGGTGAACGTCTGCTTGATAGCGCTTATCGCATTCGACTGCGCGCCCTTGTCGATCGTGGTGCGTACGCGCAGGCCCTTGGTGTTGATCGTCGCCTCGTCGATGCCGAGCTGTTCGAGCTCGAGCTTGACCGCGTCGGCCACCAGCCCGTTCGGATCGCTCGTCGAGTTGGAACGATCCGGCAGCGTCTTCGGGAACGCGGTGCTCGCCTCTTGTGCCGCCGTCAGGTGGTGCGTGTCAACCAGGCCGTCCATGACATAGCGCCATCGGTCGCGGGCGGCGTCTGGGTTCGCCGCCGGATCGTAGTAGCTCGGTGCGCGCAGCAGCGCGGCCAGCAGCGCGCCCTGCCCGACGGTGACCTTGTCGACGCTCACCCCGAAGTAGGCTTCCGACGCCGCTTCGATGCCGTAGGTGCCCCGCCCGAAGTAGACGGTGTTGAGGTACCACTCAAGGATCTGATCCTTCGAATATTGCCGCGACAGCTTCACCGCGATTGCCAGCTCACGCAGCTTGCGGCTCAGCGTCCGCGACGAATTCAGGTAGGCGTTCTTGACGTACTGCTGGGTGATGCCCGAACCGCCTTGGGTGTCACCGCCCCTGAGGTCGTTGAGTGCGGCGCGCAGCGTCCCCTTGATCGACACGCCAGGCTCGCTGTAGAAGCTGCGGTCCTCTGCCGCGAGGACGGCCCAGCGCACCTGCTCCGGCACCTTCGACAGGGGCACCGGGATGCGGTTGGTGCCGAGTTGGGCCAGCGTGGAACCGTCCGAGTACTGGACGAGGGCCGCCTGGGGTACGGGCAGATCCTCGGGGCGGGGGACGTTCGAGAGCGTGTAGAACCCGACGACCGCCGCAACCATGATTGCCGCGATGAAGCCGAGCAACCAGACCGCATTGAGCCCGATCCGCCGCCAGATGCGCTGAGCGCGCGTCATCGCGGCCAACCGGACGCGCCGGCGTTGCCGTCGGCGCCGCCACCACCGGGGCAGATGTTCTTCGATCGGACGGTGTTTGTAGGGATCCAGGCGACGTGGTATCCGCGGCGGTGGCGCGTCAGTCATGTTCGGGTCCCGGCAAACCGGTGCGCGATTGCCGCGCGACCAGCGCGGTGATCATGCCGTCGCGGCCCCCAGCACGTATGAGCGCACCAGGTGGTTCCAGCCGCAGTTGGTGCACACCTCGACGACATAGACGTCGAACTCGGGCAGGCTCGCGGCCATCCGGGCCAGCTCGGCGCGCGACTTCGCCTGGCCCGCGGATCGGCCCAGGGCGTCGCCATACACGTAGTGCACCAGGCTCAGTCGCGACTTGTCGCAAACCGGGCAGGCGTGTCTCGCCGGTTCGCCGTAGTGGCGGGCGGCGAGGCGCAGGTAAGGGTGGGCGTCGCAGACCTCATCCCGGGACACCTTGCCGAGCGCGACGTCCCGCAACCGCGCGCGACGCTGCAGCGCGTAGTCGATGACCGCCCGGCTTCTCACGCCGACGAGGGTACGTGACCGAGCTGATTTCCACCTGATATGTGCGCTAGGAGAGTCCGGCGAAAGCGCCCACGTGAGGCGGCGGGCCGCCGCCCATCATCTGGCAGGTGGCCGTTACGGGCGTGGTGCGTACCTCGACCGGCCCCGCGCCCCAATCGACCCGAACCGCGTCGTCGGACGGGGGGCATCGCCCGGCCCAGGTT
>JBKPQM010000014.1:0-12417 GCA_046734095.1 Actinomycetota bacterium
CGACAAGGTGAACCTCGTCATCTCGCTCCTCTCCAAGACCGAATTCTCCGTGCGCCGCGTCGTGGCCCGCATCAATCATCCCTCCAACGAGTGGCTGTTCACGGAGGCGTGGGGGGTCGACGTCGCGGTCTCGACGCCGCGTGTGCTGGCCGCCCTGGTCGAGGAGGCTGTCGAGGTCGGTGACATCGTCCGCTTGTTCACGTTCCGGCAGGGCCAGGCGAATCTGGTCGAGGTGACGCTGCCGCCGGGTGCCCCGTGCGCGGGCTCGCCCGTCCGTGAGTTGGCGCTGCCCCGCGACGCGGCGCTGGTGGCGATCGTCCGGGGGGCGCGGGTGATCACGCCGACCCCCGAGGAGCCGCTCGAGCCGGGCGACGAGCTGCTGTTCGTCGCCTTGCCCGAGACCGAGCCCGCGATCAGGTCGTCGGTCTGCGCGGCCTAGGACGCTGCCTCGGCGCTGAGGCGATGGCGGGCCCTGCGGACGACCCAGAACGCGAACCCGATGGCGGCGATATACAACGGATAGCCCATCAGGATGCGGGCCACCGCGAGCCACCCGGTCGCGTTGTGCTCGAACAGCGTGAGCTGGACGACGCCGCGAGCCAGGAACATGAGCGTGGCGCCGGCGGTGGCGAGCATGTACGCGAGCAGTAGCGGCCGACGGCGGTACCACGGCGTCGGCTCGGCACCGTCCGGCGTCGGGTCGAGGAATTCCCAGAGCAACCCGATCGCCGGACGCCGGGCCACGAGCGTCGCGGCGAGGGCCCCCGCGTAGACGAAGCTGCTCCAGATGCCGAGCAGGAAGTAGCCCTTGGCCTCTCCGGTTCGCGCGGCGATGATCGAGGCGATGAGGACGCCGACGAGGCCGCTCAACGCTTGCTGAACGGACTGACGCCGGGCGAACCGGTAGCCGGCCAACAGCAATGCCGACGCTACGGCCGCGGCGATCGCCCAGTGCAAGCTCGCGACCGCGTTGACGGCGACGAATACCACCGTCGGAATGGCGGTGATGAGCGACCCTGACCAACCGCCGATGCTGTTGAGCAGCTGCTGGCGGTAGGCCTCGCGGGTGCCGGCCCGAGGCTTGTCATTTCCGTCACGCGGGGATCCTCGTCCCCACCACTCGATGCGCTCGGGCGAATCCGAGTCGCCGCTCGCGTCGGTCGGCGCGGCCGCGTCGCCGGAGCGGGGCTCTTCGTGTGATGCTCGGTCGCTCACGCCGGCTGCCTCAGCTCGTACCAGGGGTTGTAGATGGCCAGGCGTCCGTCGTGGATGCCGACCCGGCCGCGGGCCATGATCGTGCGCCCCGGTTCGATGCCGGCGACCCGCCGGCGCCCGAGCCAGACCAGGTCGATAGCGGCTGAGCCGTCGAACAATTCGGCTTGCAGGGTTGGCGCGTTCTCGCGCGGTGTGTACACGACGGCTCGCAGCCGTCCGATCACCGTTGCCACCTGGCCCCGGCGCAGCGAGCTCAGCGGCGCGGCCGCGCAGCGCGCGACGTCGGACTGCAGCTCGGCGGCATCCAGGTCGCTAGCGGCCGCGGTAAGCCGATGCAAGAACGAAAGGCGGCCTCCCACAGCGACCACAGTAGGCCACGACGGTGACGTCCCCGCGCGTCGATTCAGGTCCGATTCAGGACGATGCGGCGTCGTCGGGCGGTGTCTCGGCCAGCGCCTCGATCTGCTCGGCTGCCTCCTTGGGCAGGCGGAGTGGCACCGGTTCGCGCACTGGCAGCGGTTCGCCGCCTCGCACAACTACCGTGTTGCGGAACGTTTCCTCGAACGGCCGGGCCCGCGACGCCTCCGTTGCCGCGGCCCCGAGCAACATGCCGCGCAGGAACCACCGCGGCCCGTCCACGCCGAGGAACCGCACCGGTGAGCTGCCGCCGTCACCCTTAAGGGTGCCGACGAGCTCGGTGCCGAACGGCCCGTCCACGCGATCGCGCGCCGACCCCCGCTGGCTGACGATGGAGTCGCGGATTTCCTTGCGGATGTCCTCCCAGATGCTCTCGTTGCGCGGCGCGGCGAAGACGCCGATCTGCATTTGCCCGTCCTGGTTGACAAGGGTCACTGCTATGACCTGCTGCGCCTCGTTCATGTCCAGGCGCATCTCCATGCCCGGACGCACCGGGACCTGCAGCGCCCCGAGGTCGACGCGCGCGATGTTGTCTTCTGGCCGGTCGCGCTCGTCGTAGGGGCCGGTCGTAGGCTGCGGCTCAGGACGCTGGCGGGTCTCCCAAGGCGGCGTCGCGTCGATCTTGGACTGATCCGTGCGCTTGTGCCGGCGCCGCAGCGCCATCAGGCCCCTCCGTCTGCAGACTGCTCGCTGGGCAGGGACGCGGCGCCGCCGGTCGAGCCGTAGCCCCCAGCGCCCCGCGACGACGCTGGAAGATCATCTACTTCGAGGAACGTCCCGCGCTCGACTTTCTGGATCACGAGCTGCGCGATTCGATCACCCCGCCGCAAGACGACCGGCTCGGCCCGGTCATGGTTGATGACGATGACCTTGATCTCGCCGCGATAGCCGGCGTCGATCGTGCCCGGCGCGTTTACGAGCGACATTCCGGCCCGGGCGGCCAGGCCCGATCGGGGGTGCACGAAGGCGGCGTAGCCGTCGGGAAGCGCGATCGCGAGCCCGGTCGGCAGTACCGCGCGCTGCCCGGGACCCAGGACGACGTCGACAGTCGTCACGATGTCGGCACCGGCGTCACCCGGCAGCGCGTACGCCGGCAGCGGGACGTCCGGGTCGAGGCGCCGAACCGGCACGCGCAGCCGACCCGCCGCACTCTCGCCGATGGTCACGGCGGGCAAGGTTACCCTTGCCGCCATGGCCACGGACGCGGAGCACGCCGTGCCGTCCGATGACACCGGGGTGCTCTACCGCGAGCGGTTGCGCACCCCCTGGTGGTGGTATCCCGTGGGGCTCTTCGTGGCCGGACTGCTGGCCGCGGAGTTTCACGTCTCGGGGTTGCGGCTCACCGATTGGATTCCTTTTGGCGTCCTGCTTCCGCTCGCCGTGTTGATCGTCTGGGCGACCGGCCGAGGCGAGCTCAAGATCGCCGACGGCGAGGTGTTCGTCCGCGGCGCTCACTTGCCGCTCCGGTTCGTCAGCGGCTGGGTTGCGCTCGACGCGAGGACGTTACGCCGGGTGGTGGGCCGCGAGGGCGACCCGCAGGCGTTCATCTCGATCCGGCCGTGGATCGGGCCAGGCGTCCAGCTCTGGCTCGACGACCCGGACGACCCGACGCCGTACTGGGTCATCAGCAGCCGCCATCCCGACCGCGTCGTCGGCGCCCTGCAACGGGCTCGATAGCCTTCGCCGGGTGCAGCCCGGATCCCGATTCGCCGACAAGGTCGCGCTCATCACCGGTGCGAGTCGCGGAATCGGCCTGGCGATTGCCCAGCGCCTTGTCGATGAGGGCGCCCGGGTCTGCATCACCGCGCGCAAGCCGGACAGCTTGGCTGCCGCGGTGGACGGCCTCGGCGGCGCGCAGCACGCGGTGGGCGTGGCGGGGCACGGCGACGACCCGGAGCACCAGGCCGCGGCCGTTCGGACCGCTGTGCAGACGTTCGGTCGGCTGGACGTTCTCGTGAACAACACCGGCATCAATCCGACCTACGGGCCGCTCGTCGAGGTGGAAGACACGGCCGCGCACAAGATCATGGGCGTCAACGTGCTGGCCGCCCTCAGATGGGTGCGGGAAGCGCGGACGGCGGGTCTCGGAGTGGCCTCGCCGGGTGCCGTCGTCAATGTCGCTTCGACCGCTGGACTGCGTCCGGCCCCGGGCATCGGGTATTACGGGGTGAGCAAGTCCGCGCTCATCGGTCTGACGATCCAGCTTGCGTTCGAGCTGGCGCCGTCGGTGCGAGTGAACGCCGTCGCGCCGGCGGTGATCAAGACGCGCTTCTCAGCCGTGTTGTATCAACGTGACGAGGCGCAGGCGACCAGCCGCTACCTCCTAGGACGACTCGGTGAACCCGAAGACGTCGCCGCCGCGGTCGCCTTCCTCGCGTCGCCGGATGCCGCGTGGATCACCGGGCAGACGCTCATCGTCGATGGCGGCGTATCGCTCGCAACCGGGCTTTAAATGCGCAGAGCGGATCGAGTCCCGAGGACTCGATCCGCTCCAGTGCGGTAGGGCGGCCGCGCTATGTCAGGCGCAATCCCGGCAGATGTACTCGCCGTTGCGCTCACGCGCCAGCCGGCTGCGGTGGTGAACCAGGAAGCATCGCGAGCAGGTGAACTCGTCGTCCTGCTTCGGCAACACCCGCACGGTGAGCTCTTCACCGGACAGGTTCGACAGGTCCGCCCCAGGCAGTTCGAGCGACTCGTTCAGCTCGGTCTCGTCGATGTCGATCGTGCCGGACTGCGCCTCGGCGCGGCGCGCCTTCAGTTCGTCGAGCGAGTCCTCGCTCAGCTCCTCGACGTCACCCCTCCGTGGGGCATCGTAATCGGTGGCCATCGGCCTTCAACTCCTCGATCGGCTCGCCGCTGAATTCTCGTCAGCGCCGGCAACCCCTTTTCCTCTGTCACAGCTCACGCTCAGCCGCTGCGCCTTCGGCGTCGTTGCCAGCGCGGGATGCAACGTCCACGTTCCTCAATTTGTGCCCGGGACGCGCACCGATTTTGCAACTCAATCCGCCACGTCTCCGGTGGCGCCGCGGAACCGTACCGCGGTCACCGCCCGCGCAAACGACAGGACACGCCTTCGCATTCCCCAAGACACCGAAGAGCTAGGCTCTAGAGCCACGTCGGGAGGAATCCGGCGATGTCGTCGGGTCGTGGACCTGTTGTTGCGCGCATTGGGGAGGTCGGGATGGCGCAGGTATCCGCGCGGCGTCCACTACCTGCCCTGATCTTCCTGCTCTGCCTGTCGTTGTTGACGGCTCTCGTCTGGTGGCGGGTCATCCACCGCTCCGGGGCCGGCGGTGCTCAGGCCGGCCCGACCTGCCCGTCATCGACCAGCAACGTGGTGCCCCCGCCCAGCGCGGTGAGCGTTAACATCCTCAATTCGACGGACCGGCTGCACCTAGCCCGCAGCGCCGCCACGGCGATGAGCAGGCGGGGTTTCCACGTAACCGGCTACGGCAACGACGACCCCAACGTGGTGGTCACCGGGGTCGCCGAGATCCGCTACGGCAGCAAGGGGGCGCAGGGGGCGACACTTGTCTCCTTCTATCTGCCCGGCGCGACGCGGGTGCCGACGCAGCGTCCCGACAGCCAGATCGTCGTGTCACTCGGGACGAAGTACACATCCGTCGCTACCACGGCCCAGGCCCAGAAGGCGATGGCCAGCCAGCACGTCACCCAGCAACCGGCCAGCGCGGGCCCGCTCGTCGCGACACCGACGACTCACACGCCGACCACATCTACCGCATCCCGCGCCTCGTCCGCCGCATCGCCGACCCCATCCTGCTAGTCGGCCGACCGTTCACCTGTCACACGTCGTCGGCGCCTATCTCCTCCAGTAGCGCGAACAGCTCCGGCGCCAGGGCGGCTCCCGCGACGGCGGTCATGATCGCGCTCGGCGGGCGCCCGCGCAGGCCCGACACCACGCATCCGGCTTCGCTCGCGATGAGCACGCCGGCCGACCAGTCCCAGGGGTTGAGCCCGACCTCGTAGTAGCCGTCCAGCCGTCCGGCGGCGACCGCGCACAGGTCGAGAGCGGCCGAGCCCAGCCGGCGGATGTCGCCGATCCGGGGCAGCAGGCTCGCCACCACCGTCGCCTGCTTGGCCCGCCGGCTGGAGTCGTACCCGAAGCCAGTGGCCACGACGGCCTGCGCCAGCGGCACCTCGCGCGGACCGCGCAGGCGCTGTTCCCCCTCGAAGGCTCCCCCGCCAGCCGACGCGTGAAAAACCTCGCCGGAGATCGGATTGTGCACGCAGCCGGCGACGATGCGCCCACCTACCTCGGCGGCAATCGACACCGCGTACTGCGGCAGGCCAAGGACGAAGTTCACCGTGCCGTCGATCGGATCGACGAACCAGCGCACCCCACTGCTCCCCGGGCGGCGCCCGGTTTCCTCGCCGATGACGGCATCCTCCGGGCGACGGGCGGCGAGCTCACCACTGATGTAGGCCTCGACCTGGCAATCGACTTCCGTGACGACGTCGGTCGGGGTGCTCTTGGTGTCGATCTCGAAGTGGTCGTGCCGGTGGGCGCGGATGAGCTGGCCGGCGCCCAGCGCCAGTTGGGCAGCGATCTCGGCAAGCTCGGTTGGGGATGGCGGCGCTGTCACCGAGCCATCGCACCATATGCGCGGCGATAGGGTACGCGAGACGGGCCTAACGATTGGGGAGACACGTGGTCGATCGACCCGACGAGGCGTTCGGCATCGACATCGGCGGCTCGGGGATCAAGGGCGCGATCGTGCGCACGTCCAGCGGGCAGCTGGCGACCGAACGGGTCCGCATCGCGACGCCACAGCCGTCCACGCCCGACTCCGTCGCCGCAGTTGTCGCCCAGATGGTCAAGGAAGCCGGCTGGCACGGCGTCGTGGGCGCGACGTTCCCAGCGATCGTCCAGCACGGTGTGGCCCGATCAGCGGCGAACGTCGACCCGAGCTGGGTCGGCACAGACGTCGACGCAGTTTTCACCAACGCCACCGGCGAAAGCATCATCGTCCTCAATGACGCCGACGCGGCCGGCATCGCTGAAGCGCGCTTCGGCGCGGCCCGCAATGTCGCCGGTGTTGTCATCCTGCTCACCTTCGGCACCGGCATCGGCAGCGCCCTTCTCGTCGACGGCAAACTCGTCCCGAACACCGAACTCGGCCACCTCGAGCTCGACGGCTACGACGCCGAGACGCGCGCGGCCGCGTCAGTACGCGAGCGCGAGAGCATGCCCTGGAAGCGGTGGGCCAGGCGAGTTCAGCGGTACATGTCGCATGTCGAGATGCTGTTCACTCCCGACTTGTTCGTCGTGGGCGGCGGGGTGAGCAAGGAAGCCACCAAATGGGTGCCGTACCTCGACCTGCGCACCCCGGTCAAACCCGCGCAACTGCTGAACAACGCCGGCATAGTGGGTGCTGCCATGGCGGCGGCGGAGCGGCGCAACTCCTAGCCAGCGCCTCGCGCCGACCGGCTCGATTTTTCCGGCGCGGCTACAATATGTGCCAGGTCACTGCGCACGTACTGGCCTCGAGGTTTGAGGCAGCCAACAGACGGCGAGCTGACCCGCCTCTTCCCTCCGCGTCAGCGGAACAATTCAGCGCCGGGGACTCGGCCTTGGTGCATCAGGTGAAAGGGCGTTTGTGGGCGCGAGCAGCACTACTCCAGCTTCCGACACGACATCTGCCGAGCAGGTACGCACCGTTGCGGCCGCGACAGCCACCCGCAAGGTGACTGCGCCCGTCGCGGACAAACCGGCTCGCGCGAGAACCCCCAAGGCAGCGAAGGCGCCGGCGAAGGCGGCCGCGAGCACCTCACCGGCGGAGAAGGACGCACCGGTACCTAGTGGCGCGGCGACAGACGGGCCCACTCCCGACCCGACAGCTGTCGACCCGGCCGACGCCGCGGCGGCGGAGGACATCGAGCCGGAGGGTCCGCTCGATCCCGCCGAGGTAGACGAGGAGTCCGCGGAGTTCGCGTGGGACGACGAAGAGGAGTCCGAGGCGCTGCGCCAAGCGCGCAAGGACGCCGAGATGACTGCCTCGGCCGACTCGGTCCGCGCCTACTTGAAGCAGATCGGCAAAGTGGCGCTGCTCAACGCCGAGGAAGAGGTGGACCTCGCCAAGCGGATCGAGGCGGGCCTGTATGCGGCTGAACGGCTGCGCCAAGCGGAGGAATCCGCTGAGAAGCTCGTCACGCAGATGCGTCGCGACCTGCGGTGGATCGTCCGTGACGGCGAGCGGGCCAAGAACCACCTGCTCGAAGCGAACCTGCGGCTGGTCGTCTCGCTGGCCAAGCGCTACACGGGCCGCGGAATGGCGTTCCTCGACCTCATTCAGGAGGGCAACCTCGGTCTGATTCGCGCCGTCGAGAAGTTCGACTACACCAAGGGCTACAAGTTCTCGACGTACGCCACGTGGTGGATCCGGCAGGCGATCACCCGGGCCATGGCTGATCAGGCTCGCACCATCCGCATTCCGGTGCACATGGTCGAGGTGATCAACAAGCTGGGCCGCATTCAGCGCGAGCTGTTGCAAGATCTGGGCCGCGAGCCGACGCCTGAAGAGCTCGCTAAGGAAATGGACATCACGCCGGACAAGGTGCTCGAGATCCAGCAGTACGCCCGCGAGCCGATCTCCTTGGACCAGACGATCGGAGACGAGGGCGACAGTCAGCTCGGCGACTTCATCGAGGATTCCGAGGCAGTCGTCGCGGTGGACGCTGTCTCCTTCACGCTGCTGCAAGATCAGCTGCAGTCGGTGCTGCAGACGCTGTCCGAGCGTGAAGCCGGGGTCGTGAAGCTGCGCTTCGGGCTCACCGATGGCCAGCCCCGCACGCTGGACGAGATCGGTCAGGTCTACGGCGTGACCCGCGAGCGCATCCGCCAGATCGAGTCAAAGACGATGTCGAAGCTGCGCCACCCGTCACGGTCACAAGTCCTGCGCGACTACCTCGACTGAGACCGATCGGCTCGATGCTGCGGCCAAGGACAGGCCGTGGACAACTCTTAGGCGTTGATGATCTCTGGCAAAGTTGCGAAATATCGCAAGTATGCCAGAGATGATCAAGAATATTCATTGCCGACAGGCGGTGATGGCCTTGACATGCCCGGCGATCTGGTACAGATTGCGGTTTGTCCGGCTTGGCTCAGTGGTCCGACGTGCGGCCGACCCCGATCCACCTGCCGTGTCGTGCGCTCGCGGCTACCCGGGCCGAGCAGCTCGCTCGGCAGGAGAAGGCCCTGTCTCGTCGATTAGTCAGCGCAGTGTCGGTATTCGTGTTCGTCGTCGGTCTCTCGGTCGTCGCGCAACCCGTGGCCCATTCGGCGCCGGGCTTGGCCCAGGGCCCTGAGCTGTCGGTGACCAGCCGGCTGTCCGACCGCCGCGAGGTGGCCGCCGGCTCCCGGGCGTACTCGGTGGGCTTCGAGGACGGGCGCTTCTACGCCAACGGCTGGCATACCACCGGCGAGATGGGCGGCGTGTGGACGCCGCCACTGAAGCTGCTCGATGGCGTGTGGTTCGGGCTCGACGGGAACTGGATCGGGCCGGCCACGAAGTTCTCGAGCGGTTGGGGCTACACGCGATTCAACCTGCCCACTACGGCCGGGCTGGGCGTGCAGCGCACAGACTTCGTTCCGGACGGCCGGCGCGGCGCGCTGTTCGGCCTCACGATCACCAACCCAGGCGCGGCGCGGACCGCGAAGCTGTCGGTCGACGCGCATTCCGAGCTGATGGGGCAGTACCCGTGGGGGTTCGGCGGCATCACTCCGAACGCCAGCGACAACATCCCCGACAAGGGCAGCTTCGACGGCCACGATCTCGTCTTCACCGACGACGGCGCATTGCCCGGCGCCCCCGAGCACCACTACGCGGCGGTGGTCGGCACCGCATCGAAGCCGGACTCAGGCACCACCGGCGACCAATTCTGGGGTCCGCAGCCCGGACACCGCTGCACCGGTACCGAGCCGGGCGCCCCGGCCGACCCCAAGCCGAGCGCTTGCGATGACGGGCCGTTCGGACGTGGCACCGGCGGCCAGCTGACCTACACGCTGTCCTTGCCGGCCGGTGGCTCGCAGACTGTGTGGCTGGGGGTGGCCGGTTCTGACAACGGTCTCAAGGACTCGCAGAAGGAGCTTGACGGGTTGCTGAAGGATCCGGCCGGGCAGCTGTCCGAGAAGATCGCCGCGCGCGCTCACCTGGCGCAGATGAGCACGGTGTCGCTCCCGGGTGATCCACAGGTGCAGCAGGCCATCGACTGGGGCAAGCAGAACCTCGCCGACCTGACGCTCAGCGCGCGCAACCTGCAAGTGCGCTGGACCAACCAGGGCAAGCAGTTCCCCGCACCGCTAGGCACAGTGCCGTCGGCGACCTGGATCGGCGCCGGCTACCCCGACTACCCGTGGATCTTCGGCACCGACGGTGAATACACCGCGTTCGCGGCGGTGTCGGTTGGCCAGTTCCAGGCCATCGAAGATCACCTGCGCGCACTGCGAGATATCTCCGACATCCTCAACAACCGGTCCGGGGTCGTGGTGCACGAGTCGGTATCGGACGGGTCGATCTGGTACGGCCACGACTCGCAGACCAACGGGGTCAACGACTTCAATACCGACGAGACCGTGAAGTTCCCCAGCGCGGTGGCCCTGGTCTGGCGGTGGACGGGCGACAACAAGTTCCGCGACGAGATGTACAACTTCAGCATCCGCAACCTGCAGCACGTCGTGAACCAGCTGGACGCCGACCACGACGGTTGGCCGGAAGGCTCGGGCAACATCGAGCGCAGCGGAATGGGGCCGGAGAAGTTGGACAACGCCGTCTACCTCGTGCGCGGCCTGTACGACCTGGCGGACATGGCCCATTCGAAGAACGACACCGCGACGTACAGCTGGGCTGTGAACCAGGCGAAGGACCTGGCGAGCCGGTTTGACAGCACGTGGTGGAACCAGGCCGCGATGCAGTACTCCGACTCGCTGAGCGAGAGCGACGCCCAGTTGTTCCAGCAGTATTGGATCGGGCAGACGCCCATGGAGGCCGAGCTGCACGTCAACGGCCAGACCGTCGCCGGCGCAGCCCCGTTCGACCACGGCAACACCGCGCTCGCCGGCCGGGAGAACGACTGCTACAGCGGCACCCCGCCGTTCAACCCCGGGCTGTTCCACACCGGCTGCACCGGGCCGCCCAACGGCCAGGGCGAGAAGGTGATCTTCGGCCTCGGCACGTCGATCCAGGCGGTCGGCGAGGGCAACTACGGGCGACTCGGCCCAGATCAGCAGGGCCGCTACCTGCATGCCTTGACCGAGACGATGTTCAGTGAGCCGGCCACTGGCGGCACCCCCGACGAGCAGCCGGGCGCCATGCCGGAGATCTTCCCGTCACCCGACCAGGGCGCGAACATCGACCGTTGCTGGACGTGCCGCTCGATGTTCATGCAGGCGTGGGGCCACTACGGCACCACGTGGGCCGCTGTGCACCAGTGGCTCGGCGTGGACCCCGACCTCGGCAACGGCATGCTGAACGTCGTCCCGCAGGTGCCGCAGGGTCAGACTACGGTGCAGGGGAAGGACATCCAGCTCGGCAAGGGCTCGGCCGACGTGCGGGCCACGCACACCGGCAGCACGTATCGCACACAGATCGACGTGAGCAACGATGTGCACGCGGATGTCGTCATCGGCCACACCCTCCCCCGCGGCACTGCGCCGGCATCTGTCGTGCTCGACGGCCAGGCCGTCCACAACTACCAGGTCAAGCAGACGAACCGCGGAAGCGAGGTGACCGTACCCACCGGTACGGGCCAGCACACGCTCACGATCACCGTCTGACCTTCACTTCGGTGGTAAGGATCGGGCGTACGCGACACCGCGCCCGATCCACCGCCCGAGTTCGCGCTCAGACCTGACACCGTCGGCGTCGATGCGCAGCCAGCCGTCCATCTCGCGTCCGCGCATCTCGAATCGCCGCGCGTGTGGATCCCCGATCAGGTCGTCCGTCTGGACTGGATCACACCGCAGCAGCAGACCGCCCTGGCTGCTCGCGCTGACGGCCATATTGCCGTTGATCAAGAAGGCGAGCCCGCCGAACATCCGCTTCTCGGTCAGGCCCTCCTCGTTCCGGACATGCTCACGTACCCGGTTCGCCAGGTCCACGTCATAGGCCATGCGGCAAGTATCTGCCTTGTGGCCGACAATCCCTGGCCGGGGAATCGAACCCGACCAGGGACTTCCCGGGAACTACTGAACCGCCTTCAGGGCGTCGACCTCGCCGGCGCCGAACCAGCTGTTGTGACCCAATCCGCCTTGGCAGCTCTGCGGCGCGCCGCCGTCGAGCGCCGGGAAGAACGCGTACGCCGAGGTGTCGCTCGGGCACGGCAGCGGGTTCGTCGCCTGCTGCAGCGCGGCGGCCAATGTCCCGGTGGTCTTGCCGGTCACGCTCTCGATCAGCGCCGCGACGCCGACCGCGTGCGGCGAGGCCATCGAGGTGCCCTGCTGATAGCAGTACGTGGCGCCGGTCGCGTCGACCAGCCGCCGGGGTTCGGCACAGGTAACCGTAAGCAGGCTGGCCGGCCAGGTGGAGAGCACGCGACCGTTGGCCGCAGCCGGGGTCACCTGCAAGATCGTGTCACCACCAGGGGCAGCCACGTCAGTCGTCGAGGTGCCGAACGAGGAGTAGAACGACTTCATCCGCAGGTTGCCGGTCGCCGTCACGCCGACGACACCGGGCACCTCGACCGGAACGACTGCACAAGCGTTCGAGATCTCGCGAGGCGGAGGATTCATGATGGTGTCCGGGCTGGTCGCGTCGACAGTCGGGTGGG
>JBKPQM010000015.1:0-8640 GCA_046734095.1 Actinomycetota bacterium
AGCGCGCGGGGGCGCTGGGCGTGTTCAGTGGCGTGACCGGGCTAGCCGTGCTCGGCGGCCCGCTCGTTGGCGGGGCCGTGACCGAAGGGCTGGCGTGGCAGTGGATCTTTTGGATCAACGTGCCCATCGGCGTCGTGACCATTGCGCTGGTGTTCCGGCGCATCGATAGGAGTTCCCGCGTCGCGGCCAGCTTCGACGTCCCCGGGCTGGCACTGGTGAGTGGGGGCGCGCTCGGCTTGGTCTGGGGGCTGGTACGCGGCAACACAGCCGGATGGTCCAGCGCCGAGGTCATCATTGCGCTGGTGGCCGGAACCGCACTCCTCGTCGGGTTTGTGGGCTGGGAACTGCGAGCCCGCGAGCCGATGCTGCCGATGCGGTTCTTCCGTTCGCCGGCCTTCTCGGCCGGGAACGCGGCCGGATTCTGCCTGTTCGGCGCGGTGTCGGGCGCGGCCTTCTTCGTGGCGCAGTTCCTCCAGTTCGCGCTCGGCTACGGCCCGCTCGCGGCGGGGCTGCGCATGCTGCCCTGGACTGCGACCCTGTTCGTGACCGCGCCGATCGCCGGAACATTGGTGAATCGGCTCGGCGAGCGACCGTTCATCGTCGGGGGGCTGCTGCTGCAAGGCAGCGGGATGGCGTGGATCGGGCTGATCGCCGAGCCAAACCTGGCCTATCGGCAGCTCGTCGCCCCGCTGGTGATCGCCGGCTGCGGCGTCTCGATGGCGATGCCGGCCGCGCAGAACGCTGTCCTCGGCGCGGTCCCGCCGGGCGCGATCGGCAAGGCATCCGGGACGTTCAGCACGATGCGACAACTCGGCGGTGTCTTCGGGATCGCGATCGCGGCGGCGGTGTTCGCCGGCGCCGGCGGATTCGCCTCTGGGCAGGCGTTCAGCGACGGGTTCGCAACAGCGGTCGGGGCCGCGGCCGCACTCTCGTTCGTTGGCGCGCTGGCCGGCGTCGCCACGCCGGCGCGCCGTGCGAAGGCAGCGCCGGCGGGGCCGATTCGTGAAGCCACTGCTGAGGGCAACGAAGTGACGGTGCGTTAGCCGGCCGGGGCGTGCGCGCTGTCCCGTCGGCGCACCCCTCGCGGTCAACGAACGTACATACCCTGCCCCGGCGTTAATCCGTGTTGTGGGTCGAACCGTTCCTTGGCCGACTGGAACGCCGGCCAAAGATCGCCGAAGTGCTGCTCCCAGTCGGTGGGCGCGAGAGGGAACCCGCTCACGGGGTAGAGCACACCACCCGCGGCGCGCACGCGGTCGTAGATCACCCGGTTCTGACGGACCAGCCGCTGGGCCTGGGCCGGATCAGCCGGGGAGAAGCGGACGAGGTTGAAGGGAAAGACGACGTCTTCGTCGGGCAGGCGGAAGAACGGCGTCGTGATCTGTCCCGTCGTGATCGGGTAGAACGTCACCCGCCCGTACTCGCCCAGGTCGCCCGCGGTGAGCTCGTCCAGAATGTCGCTGGCGATCTGTTCCGCGGCCGAGCCGGGCAGGAATGTGAGCAACCAGGGATGCGGATGTGACCAGTCGGCCGTGGACCGCAGGAGCTCCTCGTAGCGGTCGAAGGACCGTAGATGCTCGAGATACGTCAGCTCGTCCAACTGGGCCCGGCCACGGTCGTCGGCCAGACCGGCGAGCACCTCGTTGTCGCCCGGCACGCCGCTGTCGCTCGCCAAGGTGACCATCTCCAGCTGGTACTGCCAACCCGCGCCGCTGGTGAGGATGGAGCCCTGAAGGTGGCTGGCCCGCTTATCTTCGAGGACTCTTCGTTGATCCTTGGCCAAATTGGCCAGGTCGGGGTACGTGAGGGTGTATCGACGGGCCCGGTCCGGCGCCGGGACGAGAGCAAGGCTCGCGCGGGTGATGATTCCGAACTGGCCGAGGCCGGCCCGCACCGCATTGAACAGGTCGGCTCGCTCACTCGCCGAACAGGTCAGATGTCGCCCATCGCCCGTGACGACTTCGAGCTCGAGCACGTTGTCGGTTTGCAGCCCGTACCGATGAGTCGTACCGCCGACTCCGCCGACCGAGAGGGTGCCGCCCACCGAGAGGTCGAGATAGTTGGTCAGGACTGGCGGCGTCAGCCCACGGGGCAAAGTCGTATCGAGGATCGAGCGCCACGTGACGCCGGCATCCACGACCACACGATCTGCGCGCACGTCATGGATCTGGTTCAGTGCACGTACGTCGACGACGATCCCGCCGTCCACCTGCGAGCGCCCGTAGATGGAGTGCGACGGAACACGGCCCCCTTGTCGCTCCGACGCGGGAGCCATTCACGAACCTATGAGCACGGGGCCGCGTCGTCTTGGACGAAATTAACCTCGACGGCTTTAGGTAGCTCGCGTCGTCGGGCCTTCTGGCCGAGGCCTCATCGGGCCCGCGACATTGCCCGGGTTACGAGCTAGAGCAGACGTTGCTCGCGCTCGGCGATTGCCGCGCGTAGACGCTCGGCGATTTCCGGGAAGTCGCGGGCAATCGTTCGCAACTGGTGCGTCGTCAGCCTGATCGCCTTCATCGGTGACGTCGTCACGACGGTTGCCGTCCGGCGCCGGTCGGAGGCCATGACACCCATTTCACCGAAGAAATCCCCGGCGCCGAGAGTGCGGAGCGTGGTCGGGCCGCGCCGAACCTCGGCGCTTCCCTCCTCGATCACGTAGAAGTCCCAGGCGAGGGCGGCATCACGAACCAGGTCCTCGCCCTCGGGAACGTCGACCTCCACCGCATACTGGGCAATCATCTCGAGTTGCTCCGTCGACAGGCCGTCGAACAGCTGCAGCCCCGACAGCTTGGCGACGTCCATGCGCGATCTCCTCCCTCAGACCCAGAGATGGTCTCACCGTGCGCCGAACTCGAAAAGGTCCGTCTGGCCCGATGTGGCGCTACTGCTGCTGCAGGTACGTGAGCACGGCAAGAACGCGGCGGTTCTGATTGGGCACGTCCGGCAGATCCAGCTTCATGAAGATGTTGCTGATGTGCTTGCCGGCGCGCCGGTCGGCTCATCGGCGAAGATCACGTTCGGCTCGGTGACGAGTGCCCGGGCCACGGCCACGCGTTGCTGCTCGCCACCGGAAAGTTGCGCCGGGAGGCGGTCCATGCGGTGGGCGAGGCCGACGTCGTCGAGCGCCTCGCTGATCCGCCGCACGGTCCTTCGGTCGACGGCGTGCGCCAGTCGCAGCGGCAGTTCGACGTTCTGATACGCGGTGAGGTACGGCAGCAGGTTGAACTGCTGGAACGCGAAGCCGATGTGCTGGCGGCGGAAGAGCGTCAGGGCGGCGTCGTCGAGGTCGGCCAGTGCGGTTCCGTCGACCCACACCGACCCGGACGTCGGCTGTTCCAGCCCGGCCGCGCAGTTGAGCAATGTGCTCTTACCCGAGCCGGACGGTCCCATGACGGCCAGGAAGGTTCCGGCCGCTACCGACAGGCTCACACCGTTCAGCGCGGCGACGGCGCTCTCGCCGGCGCCGTGCACCTTACGTACGTCCTCGAGGTGGACAACCACGTTCATTGGCAACTCCTTTGTCTTGATTCCTCGAATCAAGACTCGGCGAGATGCCGGGCGGTCACACTGGGCTTGGTCGGCGGATTCACGGTGGGGCTAAGCCCACCATGCATGCGTATTCGGTGGGCTCTTCCGCTTGGTCCGGCCCCGCTAGCGCACCGGCTCCAGACGTGGAACGATCTTCGCCAATTAACGAGAGGTTTGGGGGGAGAACATGAGCCAGCCATCGGATCCCAGTGGTCCGTCGCGTGACGATTCCGTGCCACCGCCACCACCGCCACAACAACCGGGGCCACCATCGGGGCAACCAGAGTCACCCGGGCCGCCGCCTATGGGCTCGACCGGAACACCTGAGCAGGGGTACTCAACCGCCGCACCTGGATCGCCCGGGTCGCCCACCTCCGCCGGATTACCGCCGGGCAACACCGGCTACAGCCCGCCGCCCGCCGGCTATCCGCGTTATGAGCCGGCTCCACCGCCCGCGCCGGACTACGGGTACGGTCAGGCCGGAATCCCGATGCCGCCGGGAATGTATTACGACCCGGACAGCCAGCTGGCGGTGCCCAACGGAACGACGCTCGCTTCTCATGGGCGACGAATTGGCGCGTACTTCCTCGCGATCCCGCTTTCGATCGTGACGCTCTTCATCGGATATGCGATCTGGGGACTGATCGTCTGGGGACGTGGTCAGACTCCTGCGTTGCAGGTGCTCGGGATGCGCTGCTGGAAGCTTGATCACGGCCGGCGAGCCGACTGGGGAGACATGGCCCTGCGCGAGATCGTCGGCCGGTTCATTATCGAGGGGATTGTTCCCTTCGCTGGCCTGGTCTCGTTCATCATGTTCCTCGCGACAAAGCAGCGCCGGGCGATCCACGACTACGTCGGCGGAACTGTCGTGCTGCACGACCCGAACAAGGTTCTCGCGGAGGAAGCTCCGTAGAACACGCGACACTGTCCGGCCCGTTACAGTCGTCGAGACGTCTCGCGCCTGTTGAACGTGGAGGGCACGCAGTTCGCCGGCTGCCACGAGTACGCGAAACTTCAGCCGAGTGTGACGAGTCCACGTATCACGACGCGACCCCCGCGTTCGAGGCGTTACGCAGAGGTTAAGTAGTCGGCCGGTCTGTGTCGTCGGACTCAAGTGGGAGCGGCGCCCTCACCCCGGTGGCGGACGCCGCCAGCTACCCCGGGTGGACGCGCACCGCTCTCGGAGGATCGCTACACGACAGTGAATCCGCCGTCGACGGTCACCGTGGCGCCGTGGATATTCGCCGCGGCGTCGCTGGCAAGGAAGGTGACGGCGGCGCCGATTTCGGCGGGTGTAGTCATCTGCCCAGACGGGATCTGAGCCAGCAAGGGCGCCAGCAGTTCCTCTCGTTCGAGATTCCGATCCGTGACCGTCGGCCCCGGCGCGACGGTGTTCACTCGAACGCCCTGGGCGGCGAATTCCGCAGCCCAACTCAGGGTGAGCGAATGCAGGGAGGCCTTCGTCGTGCTGTACAACGCGGAACGCGCCATGCCGACCAGGCCGTTGATCGAGCCGATATTGACGACCGCTCCCCAGCCTCGGCCGGCCATCCGAGGCGCCAGAATGCCGGTCAGCAGGAACGGGGCGACCACATTGATCGCCAACGCGGCGGTGATCCGTTCCTCCGGGACGGCAGCGGTGGGAGCCGGGTCGAGCAGCATGGCCGCGTTGTTGACGAGGACGTCGATATGACCACCTGCCACCTCGATCGCCTCGTCGGCGAACGCCCGGATAGCCGACTCCCCGTGCCCCAGGTCGACACGGACAAATGCCCCATCACCGCCCTCCTCGCTGAGTGCCGCAACCGCGTCAAGCCCGCGTTGCTTGTCCCGGCCGCTGATCACGACGAACGCGCCCGCGTGGGCGAGTTGCTGGGCGATGCCGACGCCGATGCCGCGGGTCGAACCGGTGACGAGCGCGGCCCGGCCGGTGAGTGATCCGTTCATGAGTCTCCTTGGCTGGTTCTGGACTTGCCACCCCAAATTTGCCGGATTAAATTTGGACTCTTAAGTCCAAAAGTTTGGAGCTCACGTGAGCGAAACGTTGACCAAGAAGGGGCAACAGACGCGGGAACGAATCATCCAGGGCGCGGCAGCTGAGATCCGAGAGAACGGCCTCGGTGAGACGACCTTGGACGACATCCGGGCCCGCACTCAGACGAGCAAGGGTCAGCTGTTCCACTACTTTCCCGAGGGCAAGGAGCAGTTGCTGCTAGCGGTCGCTGCGCATGAGGCCCAACGCGTCCTTGACGATCAGCAACCTCATCTCGGCCAACTGACGACCTGGCCGGCCTGGCGAGCTTGGGGCGATGCGGTCATCCGTCGATACCGACAGCAGGGCACCACGTGTCCGTTGGCAGTGTTGATGACCGAACTCGGCCGCTCTACCCCGGCAGCCCGGGCCGTCACCACCGAACTGATCAATCAGTGGGAGCGGCATATCGTCGACGGAATTCAATCGATGCAGCGAACCGGGCGTATTTCGGCCGGCCTCGACGCCGAGCGGGCCGGTAAAGCGCTGCTCGCCGGCATCCAGGGCGGCGTGTCGATCATGCGGGCAACCGGATCGCTCGTGCACCTCGAGGCCGCGCTGGACACCGGCATCGCGTCATTGCGACATGCGTGAGAGGCACCCCGGCGATTTGCTGAACCGCCCGCCGCATCGCCACGGTGACGTAGACGATACGGCCGCCTTCGAACCTCGACGCCAACCTGCTTCGTGTCGGGATTTGCAGGCATACCAATTCAATCCCGGAATCCTGGTCCGGGATGGGTCGCGAAGGCTCCGCTGACGCAGATGCAGGTCAACACGTCCACGGCGGGCGGCGCGGGCGTCACGGCCCGCTGCAGCTGGTGGGAAGTCGGACCTGCTGGTTCGCGACGATCACGTTGCGATCGGTGATGCCGTTCATGTCGGCGACGACGTTCACGACCTGCTGGACGGTGTAGGTGCCGCCGACGTCGCTCTCCACGATGGACGAAAGAGTGTCGCCGTTGTGCACCGTGACCGTTTGCGAGCCCGTGCACCCCGACGACGACGTGGAGCCGGTGGATCTGCTTGTTGACGTCGATGTTGTGCAGCTGGTGGGAAGTCGGACCTGCTGATTCGCGACGATCACGTTGCGATCGGTGATGCCGTTCATGTCGGCGACGATGCTCACCACCTGCTGGGTGGCGAAGGTGCCGCTGATGTTGTTCTGCACGAGCGAGGTGAGGGTGTCGCCATTGCGCACCGTGACCGTCTGCGACCCCGTGCACGACGACGTAGTGCCGCCAGAGCTCGTGGTTGACTCCTCCGGCTCACACGCTGCCGTGAACACCACGACGACGGCCAGCAGCCCGAGCAAGAACCACCGCACGCGGTACACCTCCCTCGGCTCCGGTGGGCCTGCGGCCGCAACCGGAACGGGGTACACATCGCTCACTACCCATTATGACGCGTCGCTAACCTCGGCCCGGTTCGGCGAGCGGCTATTTGTTGGAATCGGCGGCGGCTTCTCGGATCAACCGGACCGCCTCGGGGACGCCGCCGCTCCATGCCGGCCCATGGCCGGGCAGCAGCCAGGTGGCATCGATGCCCTCGATCCGATCGAGCGACGCCACGGCTTGATCTGGGTTGAGGGTGAACGGTGCCGGCTTGGGACCGGTGACGCCGGTGAGGACGTTACGGGTGGTCATCGTGTCGCCGATGAACAGCGCGTCGATGACCGGGACGTGCACCGCGACACTGCCCGGGGTGTGCCCTGGTGTGTCGATGATCCGCGGCGAGCCCGGCACGTCGAGCACGTCATTGTCCGTCACGGTCTGCAACCGCGAGGCCGGCGGAATCCGCAGGCCGCCATGACGAACGGAGTACCACAGGAAGCCGGCGAGCGGGCCGACCTTGACCGGCCCCCAACCCCAGACCGGCTTCTTGACCTTCAGACGGGCCCGGTCGACGTCGGCCTGGTGGATGTACGCCGCGATGCCCGCCTCGCGGTACAGCCGGGCCGCAAATCCGATGTGGTCAGTATCTCCGTGGGTAAGGATGAGCGCCCGCACGTCCGCGAGCGTCTTTCCGATCGCGGACAGTTCGCCCTCTAACAGCTTCCAGTATCCCGGCAGCCCGGCGTCGATGATCGTGACGCCGTCCTGGTCGACGATCAAGTAGCTGTTGATGATCTCCGAGCCGACCCGATGCAGGCCGCTGGCAATCTGCATAGCTCCTTCTCCTTAGATTCCTCTGCGGCGATAAAGGGTTTCCGTCACCGGATTGTTCACGTCGCCGCACCAGATCGCATGGCGGGGTTCGTGAGTCCAAGCGTCTACCCGTGTGCGAGCATCGCGGAGTGGTTCGACCAGCGTGCCGCTCTCAGCCCGCATGATGACCTGCGGCCGGGCTCCGGGCGGCTGGCCGATCGTGGGCCATGTGGCCGCTCTGCGCCGCCGGCCGCTCGAGTTCCTCGACTCCTTGCCCGCTCACGGGGACTTGGTCGAGATCAGGCTCGGCCCGCGGCCGGCGTACGTGATCTGCCATCCGGACCTCGCCCGCCAGGTGCTGACCGACTTTCGCACCTTCGACCGGGCCGGGCCGATCTACGACAGGGTACGGGCGGCGATGGGCAGTGGCCTGGCGACGGTGTCCCACTCCGGCCATCGGCGGCAGCGCCTGATCATGCAACCCGCTTTCCGGCACGCCTACTTGCCCGGATACGCGCCAGTGATGCGCGAAGAAATCGCAGCCATGCTGGGTAAATGGCGCGATGGTGAGACCGTCGACATGGTCGAGGAGATGTTCACGCTCACGACAACCGTTGTACTAAGGACGCTGTTCTCGTCGCAAATCAGCGCCCAGACTGCCGGCGAGCTGCGGACGGTCTTTGATGTCTTCCTCCGCGGCGTTTACACCCGGGCCGCGCTACCGCTGGCGGGCGGGCTGCCGACCCGGAGCAACCGGCGATACGCCAAGTCCCTCGCCCGCTGGCGCGCACAGGTGCGGGATCTCATTGACGGCTATCGGCAGGCCGGGACCGCGCAGGACGACCTGATGTCCCGCCTGCTCGGGGCGGGTGACGATCAGCAACAAGGGATGACGGATGAGGAACTGTTCGACCAGGTGGCCGTCCTACTGCT
>JBKPQM010000016.1:0-7951 GCA_046734095.1 Actinomycetota bacterium
GCCCTGAACTACGCCGTGCGCGCACCGCTCGGCGTGGTCGCGGTGATCGTTCCGTGGAACCTGCCATTGCTGCTGCTCACCTGGAAAGTGGCTCCGGCGCTGGCCTGTGGGAACACCGTCGTCGTCAAGCCGTCGGAGCTCACGCCGTCGACCGCGACGCTGCTCGCCGCCGTGCTGGCGGACGCGGGCGTCCCGGACGGCGTGTACAACGTCGTGCACGGCCGCGGGGCCGTCGGACACGCGCTCGTCGCGCACGACCGTATCGACGGAGTGACCTTCACCGGATCGACGGCCACTGGCTCGTCGATCATGGCCGCCGTCGCGCCCCGGGTGCGGCCGGTCTCCTTCGAACTGGGCGGGAAGAACCCGGCAATTGTGTTCGCCGACGCTTCGCTGGACGAGACGCTGGATGGGCTGACCCGCTCGGTGTTCGCCAATACCGGGCAGGTTTGTCTGTGCACCGAGCGGGTGTACGTGCAACGACCGATCTTCGACGATCTCGCGGCCGGACTGGTCGAGCGGGCGCGGGCGCTTCGGCTCGGTAACCCGTCGGATCCGGCCACGACGACCGGTCCGCTGATCTCGGCCCAGCACCGCGACAAGGTGCTGCGCTACTACAGGATGGCTGAGGAATACGGCGCGAAGACCCTTGTGGGTGGGGGTATTCCGTCGATGACTCCGCCGTTGAACGCCGGCTCGTGGATCGAACCGACGTTGTGGACGGGGCTGTCCAATGTCGACAGACCAATGCGGGAGGAGATCTTCGGACCGGTGGCTGCGCTCGTGCCGTTCGACACCGAGGACGAAGCGGTGGCGCTGGCCAACGACACTCACTACGGGCTGGCGTCGTCCGTGTGGACCAGTGACCTGTCCCGCGGGCACCGGGTCGCCCAGCGGATGCGCGTCGGCCTGTCGTGGGTCAACACCTGGTTCCTGCGCGACCTGCGATCCCCGTTCGGTGGAGTGGGTCTTTCGGGCATCGGTCGCGAAGGCGGTAACTTCTCGTTGGACTTCTACTCCGAGCTGACGAATGTGTGCGTAGCACTATGACCGCGCTCGCCGCGATCCAGCCCGCCCTTTCCGTTCTGCGGGCTTCGGTTTCCGTGATCAAGCCCATCCCGCCCATCCTTTCCGTGATCAAGAGGCCGAAGTGGCTGCGCCGGCGACCAGTTCGTCGTCTTGATCACCTGGAGAACCGGAGCCGCGGTCGTCCGATAAGACTCCTACCCGCGGGGTGCTGGCCGTGACGAGCGTCGAGCCCCGCGGGCGCTACCCGCACGTCAAGATCGTGGACGACTTCGTATATCTCTCCGGAACGAGTGCACGACAGCCGGACAACTCGATCGCCGGAGCCGTCGTCGACGAAATGGGTACAGCTAGGCTGGATATTCGTGAGCAAACTCGAGCCGTGATCGAGAATGTGCGTGACATCCTGGCATCGGTTGGGGCATCGCTTAACGACCTCGTCCAGGTCACGGCCTACCTCGTCTCGATGAACGACTTCGCCGGCTACAACGATGTCTACGCCGAGTACTTCTCCGACGACGGACCCACCCGCACGACCGTCGCGGTGCATCAGTTACCCCACCCGCACCTACTTATCGAGATGCAGGCGGTCGCGCATATGGAAAGGGGACGCCCATGACGGTGACGCCGGCTGTCAATTTCGCCAAGTGGATCAGCGAGAACGAGCATCTGCTCAAGCCGCCGGTGAATAACAAGCAGATGTTCACGGGCACCGGCGATTTCATCGTCATGGCGGTCGGCGGACCCAATCAGCGCACCGACTTCCACGTTGATCCGTTCGAAGAGTGGTTCTACCAGTACCGCGGAAACATGCACGTGAATCTGATGACTCCCGATGGGCCGGATCGGGTGGACATCCACGAAGGCGAGATGTGGCTGCTGCCGCGGAGCATGCCGCACTCGCCGCAGCGACCGGAGGCGGGATCGATCGGCCTGGTACTCGAGCGCGTTCGCGATGAGGGCACACTGGAGAAGTTTCAGTGGTACTGCGCGCAATGCAACGCACTCGTACACGAGGTCGAGTTGCAGGTGCGCGACATTGCCGCCGATCTCCCGCCGATATTCAATGCCTTCTACGCCGACGAAGCCGCCCGGACGTGTGCGAACTGCGGCACGGTCCATCCCGGCAAATGATAGATATCCACACCCATTACGTACCCCGACGTATGTCCACGCCGAACGACGGGCCGTGGGTGCGCGACGATTCAGTGATCATGCTGGGATCTCGCGAGTTTCGCCGCATCGGCTCGTCGTGCTGGGACCCGAGTGTCCGGGTCGCCGATATGGACGCGGACGGCGTCGATGTCCAGGTGGTGTCGCCCACACCCGTGTTCTTCTGCTACGACCAACCACTCGCCGCGGCGGCCGACATTGCCCGGCGCGCGAACGACGAGGCACTGCAGCTGTGCGAGCGCGCACCCGGCCGGTTGCTGGCGATGTGCCAGGTACCACTGCAAGACCCGGATGCCGCGTGCGCGGAACTCTCCCGGTGCCTGGCAGCGGGTCACGTCGGCGTCGAGATCGGCAACCACGTCGGCGACCGCGACCTGGACGACGGCGGTGTCGTGACCTTCTTACAGCACGCGACCTCACTCGGTGCCCCGGTGTTCGTGCATCCATGGGACATGGCATCGTCGGCCCGACTAAGTCGCTGGATGGGTCGATGGGTCGCCGGCATGCCGGCCGAGACGCACCTGTCGATCATCGCGATGATCCTGGGCGGGGTGTTCGACAAGGTGGACCCGTCGCTACGTATTTGCTTTGCTCACGGTGGCGGTTCGTTCCCCTTCTGGCTCGGACGGTTCGACAACGCCTGGCATCAACGCCCCGATTTGATCGGCGTTTCGCAGCATCCGCCGTCGCACTACATTGGGCGGTTCTACGTCGACTCGGTCGTGTTCGATGAGCGGGCGCTGCGGCTACTCGTCGACACGGTCGGCGGCGACCGGGTCCTGGTGGGCAGCGACTACCCGTACCCGCTGGGAGAGCGGCCGGCCGGTGGCGTCGTCCGCCGTGCCTCGTTCCTGGACGAGGGCGCGCGCGAACAGATCATGGTGGGCAACGCACGAACGTTCTTGGGCCATGACCGAGGCTGAGGCACTCGCGCTCGACGCGGCCGACGAGATGCCGTCGTTGCGTGATGAGTTCCTCGTCCCGACGGGCTGGGCGTACCTCGCCGGGAACTCGCTCGGCCTGCAGCATCGGTCAGTTCGTGATCGGGTGCTCGCAGAGCTGGACGACTGGGCCCAGCTCGGCGTCGAGGGACACTTCGAAGCGAAGCGGCCCTGGCTGTCCTACCACGAGCTGCTGCGCGCGCCGGCGGCGCGGCTGGTCGGCGCCCGTCCGGACGAGGTCGTAATGATGAACTCGCTGACCGTCAACCTGCACCTGATGATGGTCAGCTTCTACCGCCCGACCCCCCAGCGGCATCTGATCGTCATCGAGGACTCGTCGTTCCCATCCGACAGCTACGCGGTACGCAGCCAGGCTGCCTTTCACGGCTACGACCCGGACCAGGCGGTGATCCGCCTCGAGTCGGGTAGCGACGTCATGGAGTTCCTTGCGGCAGACGGGGACCGAGTAGCGCTCGTAATGCTCGGCGGCGTCAACTACTTCACCGGTGAGTTGCTCGACATCCCGGCTATTACCACGGCCGGACGGGCGACCGGAGCCGTGGTTGGCTGGGATCTCGCCCACGCGGCTGGCAACGTCCCGCTGCGGCTGCACGACTGGGATGTCGACTGGGCCACCTGGTGCTCCTACAAGTACCTGAACGGCGGCCCGGGCGCAGTGGCCGGCTGCTTCGTCCACTCGCGACACCTCGGCGATCGGTCCATACCGCGGTTCGAGGGCTGGTGGGGCACCCGGCCGGCGACGCGGTTGGCTATGAAGCCCGTGCTGGAGCCGGTCGGCACCGCAGATGCGTGGCAGCTGTCGAACCCGCCAATCCTCGCGATGGCGCCGGTGCTGGCGTCCTTGGAGGTGTTCGACAGAGTCGGCATGTCGGCCTTGCGAGCGAAGAGTACGCGGCTGACCGGATATCTCTACTCGCTATTGAACGGCTTCGACGTGATCACGCCTCGCGATCAGGACCGTCGCGCGGCCCAGTTGTCGGTGTGGGTGCGCGACGCGGCTGCCGCGTCGCGTCGCCTGCGGGACGAGCACGGGGTCATCGCGGACGTCCGCGAACCCGACATCATCCGCCTGGCACCGGCGCCGTTGTACAACACGTTCCACGACTGTTGGCGCGCGGCCGAGGCGTTGCGGCGTGTCTGAGTCGGTCGCGATCGTGGGCGGCGGATTGGCCGGATGCCTGCTGGCGACACTCCTCGGACGACGGGGCCGGGCCGTGACCGTGTACGAGCGGCGTCCCGATCCACGAGCAGCCGGTGCCGAGCGAGGACGTTCCATCAACCTGGCCATATCGGCGAGGGGACTGGCCGCCTTGGAAGACGTAGGCTTGCGCGAGGCCGCGCTGGCGCGGGCGCTTCCCATGCCGGGGCGTATGGTGCACGCCCTCGGCGCAGCGCCCAGCTTCCGCCCCTACAGCGCGGACGGTAGTCGGGCCATCAATTCGATCAGCCGGTCCGAGTTGAACGCGGCCCTGCTCGACTGTGCCCAGGCGACGCCGGGTGTGACGATCCGCTTCTCCCATCGAGTGGTCTCACTCGACTCGCTTGACGCCGATGTGGTGCTCGGCTGCGACGGCGCATACTCCGCGGTACGGACGGCGCTCGGCGTGCCGACCACCGAGGATTTCCTCGAACACAAGTACAAAGAGCTCACGATTCCCCCGCAGAACGGCGACTTCGCCCTCGACCCGGGTGCCCTGCACATCTGGCCGCGCGGCTCGTCGATGATGATCGCGCTGCCCAACGTCGATCGCTCGTTCACCTGCACGCTCTTCTGGGCGGCTTCGGACTTCGACGCGCTCACGACGCCGGATCAGATCAGAGCGAAGTTCCGCGCTCAGTATCCCGACGTCGCCGACCTCATGCCCTCGCTGGTCGACGATTTCGAGCACAATCCGGTGGGCTCGCTCGTCACGGTGCGCGCCTGGCCGTGGGCACGCGGTCGGGTCGCCCTGGTGGGTGACGCGGCCCACGCGATCGTGCCGTTCTTCGGGCAGGGTGCGAACTGCGCGTTCGAGGACTGTATCGAGCTCGTCGAATGCCTGGACGCCGCCGGATCATGGGACGACGCCCTGCAGCGCTACCAAAAGCGGCGCAAGCCCAACACTGAGGCGATCGCCGACATGGCCCTCGAGAACTTCGTCGAGATGCGCGACAAGGTCAACTCGCCGGTGTTTCGGGCGAAGGTAGCCGCGGAGCACGCGCTCGAACGTCACCTGGCCGGGTACTACGTCTCGCGCTACGAGCTGGTCTCGTTCACGACGATGCCCTACGCCGAGATCCCGGCCCGCATCCGCAAGCAGAACCTCGCCCTCGGGGCGGCGCTCAGTGCGCTGGCCGGCGCCGCCTGGCTGCTGTTCCGTCGACTGCGCTAGGCACGGTCCCACCCGACTTTGCACTTGGAGTGCACGCTGGGCGCGACTGTGACGGTGCCGCGGAGGGGCAAAGTCGAGGGGCGGGCCGGCTGCGGCGCTCAGTCTTCGGCGAGGTCCAGCCAGGCGGCTTCGGCGGATTCGCGCTCGGCGACGACCTCACGTAGCTCGGCGTCCAGGGCGGACAGCTGCTCGTAATCGGCGGCGTGCTCGGCCAGTTGGGCGTGCAGCCCCGCCTCGCGCGTCTCCAGCGACGCGATGCGGCGTTCCAGACGGGCGAGCTCGCGTCGGGCAGCGCGCGGATCAGCCTTACGCGGGCGGGCCTGCTCGGACGTCGTGGTGGTCAGCGCCCGTCGGGCCAGGTACTCGTCCACGCCGCCCGGTAGCGCCGCCAGCGATCCGTCACCGATCAGGGCCACCGTCGAATCGCAGACCCGCTCGATCAGGTAACGGTCGTGGCTGACCACGACGAGCGTGCCGGGCCAGGAGTCGAGCAGGTCCTCGAGCTCGGCGAGGGTGTCGATGTCGAGGTCGTTGGTCGGCTCGTCGAGCAGCAGGACGTTCGGCCCGGTCAGCAGCAGGCGCAGCAACTGGAGTCGGCGGCGCTCGCCACCGGAAAGATCGGCGACCGGCGTCCACTGTCGGGAGTTCGGGAATCCGAACCGTTCGGCGAGCTGCATGGACGCGAGCTCTTCACCGTGCACCTCTTTGACCGCTTCGATCACGCGCAGGTCGTCGGGAAGTTCGGTCACCTCCTGCGAGAGGTACGCGGCGTGGACGGTCTGGCCGACCCGCACGGTGCCGGATACCGGCGCGACCGAACCGAAGAGCAGGCGCAGCAAGTGCGTCTTGCCGGAGCCGTTCACCCCGATGACGCCGACCCGATCGCCCGGTCCGACGTGCCACGTGACATCGCGCAGCAGCGTGCGGGGTCCGGCGACCACCGTCACGTCCTCGAGGTCATAGACGCTGCGACCCAGTCGACGCTGTGACAAAGCCCGCAGCTCGACTGTGGATCGGGGCGGTGGCACATCGGTGATCAGCGCTTCGGCCGCCTCGATCCGGAATCGCGGCTTGGACGTGCGGGCCGGCGGTCCGCGGCGCAGCCACGCGAGTTCCTTGCGCAGCAGGTTCCGCCGGCGCGCCTCCGCGGCGGAGGCCTGGCGCGCCCGCTCCGCCCGCGCCAGGACGTAAGCCGCGTAGCCCCCGTCATACTGGCGGACCGTCTCATCGCCGACCTCCCAGGTGCGCCGGCAGACGGCGTCGAGAAACCACCGGTCGTGCGTCACGACTACCAGCGCGCCGCGACGCCGACCCAGGTATCCGGCGAGCCATGTGATTCCCTCGACGTCAAGATGGTTGGTCGGCTCGTCCAGGACGAGCAGGTCGGCTTGCTGCACGAGGGCGGCCGCCAACGTGACGCGCCGCCGCTCGCCGCCCGACAGCCGCGCGACCGACGCGGAGAGGCCGAGCGCGGACAATCCCAAGCCGTCCAGCACCTCGCGAACCGCCGCGTCGCCGGCCCATTCGTGCACGGCCGCGTCACCGACGACGACGTCGCGCACGGTCGCGTCAGGCGGCAGGGCTTCGCGTTGGGTCACGGTCGCGATCCGCGTGGCGCCGGTACGTGTCACCCGTCCGGAATCGGGGGTCTCGTCGCCGGTGATCAGGCGCAGCAGTGTGGTCTTGCCCCCGCCGTTACGGCCGACCACGCCGATGCGTTCGCCGCCGGCGATGCCGAGCGAGACGTCGTCGAGCACGACCGTCGTCCCGTATGCCTTGCCGACGCGCTCCAGGTTGACCAGGTTGGCGCTCATAGACCTGAGGGGACGATCATCGCGCCTGGGGCCGGGCCGGTCGCGACCCTCGTCCTGTGGCAGACGCCCTTGGCGTCTAGCCCGGCGGCGAGCCGCGCAGCTGCGCCGGCAGATGCGCAGAGAAACGCACAAGTCGGCCCCGAACCGGACACAATTCCGGCCAACGCCCCGAGCTCGCAGCCCGCGTCGAGCGTTCGACCCAGTGCCGGGACGAGGGAGAGCGCCGCATCTTGCAGATCGTTGCGCATCGCGGCGGCGACCCGGGCCGGATCGCCCGAGCGCTGCGCGTCGATCATCAGCCGGGCCGAGATCGGGGGTGGCGCCGCGCCCCCGGCCCGCCGTCGGTCGAGTTCGCGATAGGCGTCCGCCGTCGAGATCCCGTGATCGGCCAGCGCGAACACCCAGTGCAGCGAGCCGGAGGTGGGCAGCGGGGTCAGCACTTCGCCTCGACCGGTTCCGAGAGCGGTGCCCCCGAGCAGTGGGAAGGGGACGTCGCTGCCGAGCCGTCCGGCCAGCGCGGGTAGTTCCGAGCGCGGCACCCGCCATAGCTCGGCACACGCGACGAGTGCGGCCGCGGCGTCCGCGGATCCTCCGGCCATGCCAC
>JBKPQM010000017.1:0-5182 GCA_046734095.1 Actinomycetota bacterium
GCGCGTGGGTGACGGCCCTCGGCGCTGCGCCCCGGCGGCTGGCCGTCTCCCACGTCTCGTCGCTGGCCGACGCGAGTCTGTCCTACGCCTCGCTTGGGGCGTGGGCGTCGGCCCGGGATCGCTTCGTCGCCTTGACCAGACAGGTGTGGCGCACCCGGGCGTACGGTGACTTCTGGTCCTACATGCTGGTTGCCGAGGGGGCGGTTGACCTCGCGGCCGAGCCCGACCTCTCGCTGTGGGACATGGCCGCCGTCGCCCCGATCGTCGTCGAGGCGGGCGGACGGTTCACCGGACTCGACGGGGTCGACGGCGTCCTGCAGGGCAGCGCCGCCGCGAGCAACGGGCTACTGCACGACGCTCTGCTGGCGGCATTACGGCCCCCTTCGCCGTGATCTTGGACTTGTCGTCACTATTCCGCCACTTCTCCAAGATCATCGAGGGCGGAGGGTGAGCTAAGCGGCGAGGGCCGCGGTCTGGACGGCCGAGCCGCGACGCGGTGGCAGCAGCAGGCAGCTGTCGCCGAACTCGTGCCATAGGTACCGCTCACGCAGCGCCTCGCGATAGGCGCCCGCGACCAGGTCGGCGCCGGCCACCGCCTCAAGCAGTAGCAAATGGGACGCGCCGGGCGCATGCCAGCCGGTGATCAGGCCGTCGACCACGCGGGCCGGGTGGGAAGGGTCGAGTAGCAGATCCGTCCAGCCCGCTCCGGCGCCGACCCAGCCGTCGACATGGGCGACCGTCTCGAGCGCGCGGGTGACCGTCGTACCCACGGCGACAATGCGCCCACCCGAGGCCCGGGTGAGGTTGACCAGGCGCGCTGTCGATGCCGGAACGCGGTACCGCTCGTTCAGCGGCCGCTCACCCTCCTCGAGGGAGGAGACGCCCGTGTGCAGAGTGATCGGCGCGACGCCGATGCCGGCGCTCACCAGCGCCGTAACGAGTTCCGCGGTGAACGGCCGTCCCGCACTGGGCATCTCGGCGCTGCCCGGGTCGCGGCCGAATACGGTTTGGTACGCCTCGATCGGATATCGACCGCGTACGTAGGCATACGTGATGGGGCGGCCGTACCGTCTCAGGTATCGGTGGACCCCTCCTTCCACGGCGACGTCGGCCCGCCAGAGACGGCCGTGCGGGCGGGCGAGCGTGACGGCGACGCCGACCGGCAATGTGATCCGCTCGCCGGCGCGGGCGTCGGGGACCGGACCGGTGGCCTCGCTAGCCGGCCGGACTTCAACCAGCCACGCCCCGTCGTCCAGCGCCGTCGAGAAGTGGACGGTGACGTCGCTTCCGTCAGCGCGCTGGCCCTCGACGGCCGCGGCCAGCGTCGCCGATGTGTTCACCACGACGAGGTCACCCGGTCGCAGGTAGGCGGCCAGGTGGGCGAAGCGGTCATGCGCCATCCCGTCGGACGACGCGACGAGCATGCGCACCTGGTCGCGAGCGAGGCCACGCCGCTCGGGCGGCTCGCCGGCCGACAGCTCGTCAGGCAGATCGAAGATCACGATCCGGCCTCCGGCCACTGTGCCACGACCGCTGCCGCCAGCGCCGGCCCGCTTGCATCGGTCTCATCGCCGGCAAACTCGCGGGCTCGATATCGTCCGCTGGGCGGTCGCTGGTCGAGCAGCCGCAACAGCGCGGGCGCGACCGCCTCGGGCCGCGGCCGATCGGAGATGTCCTCGCCGGGGAAGGCCGCCTGGTGCATGTCGGTCCGCATGTCACCGGGGTCGACCGCGTACACCGAGTAGGTCGGTTGCTCAGCGGCCAGGATGGCCGTGAGGTGATCAAGGGCCGCCTTCGCCGACCCATAGCCGCCCCAGCCTTCGTAGGGTTCGATCGACGCGTCGGACGTGATGTTCATGATTACGGCTCGCTCGGCGAGTAGCGGCAGGAGGTTCTGGACGAGCGCCAACGGGGCGATCACGTTCGCCTCGTACACCCGGGAGAGTTCGCCCAACGGATATTCAGCCAGGCTGGGCATTGGGCTAGGGCCCAGGTAGCTGGCGTTGTTGATCAGTAGGTCGAGCCGGCCGTACTCGCGCACCGCGGCCGCCAGCGCCTCGCGGTGCCTCGGGTCGGTCACGTCCCCGGCAACGGCGGAAGCGAATGGCAGTTCACGGGCGACGGCGTCCAATGCGTCGACCCCGCGTGCGTCGAGAACGAGCGCCCAGCCGCGTTCGGCCAACGCTCTGGCCAGGGCGCGACCTAGGCCCTTGGATGCCCCGGTAATCAAGGCAACAGGCATGTCAGAAGCTCCTTGCGATGTGGGCCACATGACGACATCCTGGTAGTTGAAGTCAACTTCAAGTCAAGGAGAGTTTGCCGAGTGCGAACGACCGACTTGCTCACCGTCGGCGACGTCGCGCGCCGCAGCGGTTTCGCGCAGTCCGCGCTGCGCTTCTACGAGCGACAGGGGCTGTTGCAGGCGACGCGGACGTCGGGCGGCCAACGTCGCTACCAGCGCAACGTGCTGCGCCGGCTGGCGTTCATCCGGGCGGCACGCAACGTCGGCCTGACGCTCGACGAAGTGGCGGCCGCACTGTCGACGCTCCCCGACGGCCGGACGCCGACGAAAGAGGACTGGTCGCGCCTTTCGCGTGGCTGGCGGCACCGTCTGGACGACCAGATCGCCGCGCTGACCAGGCTGCGCGACGGGCTCGATTCGTGCATCGGATGTGGCTGTCTATCGCTGCGCACGTGCGCCATGTCGAACCCCGACGACGTGGTTGCAACGCGCGGCCCCGGCGCGGCCTATCTACCCGCCGCGCTGCGAGCCGAGCCGGCCTGACGACGCCTCGGCCCGCTGCTTCGCCTCGGCCCGCTGCTTCGCCGCGGTGCGGTGCCGGCCGGATACCGCCGGCGGTGCCGTCGCGCGGACCTCGGCCATCGTGCGCCGGATCAAGCTGATGGCGGTCTCACCGTCGCGGGGCTGCCCGTCCGCCGGCTCGAAGAACTCCACCCGGAGCCGGGGGCGCTTCGGAAAGCGCACGATGTCGACCGCACCGGTGATGGTGCCGCACACGACCCGGCAGCCCGGCACAGCCAAGGCCAGCCGGCCGGCGCCGCTCAGGGCGCGCAGGTCCTGGCCCCGGGACACGGTCCCTTCGGGGAACACGCCGATGCACGCGCCGGCGTTCAGCCGGGCGATCGCGGCGGCCAGCGCATTGGCATCACCACGTCCCCGGTCGATCGGGATCTGACCCATGTGGTCCAGCACCCAGCCGAGCGGCCGGCGCCGCCACAAGGACGACTTGGCCAGCGCGCGCACCTCGCGCCGGCGGACCGCTGCCACCCCCACCACGACCGGATCCCACTGGCTGTCGTGGTTCCCCACCAGCAAGGTGGGACCGGATTCCGGCAAGAACCAATCGCCGACCACCTCCAGGCGTCCCCACCATCGAACGATGGGCGTCGCCGCCACCATCACGAGGCGATACATCAACAGCGATCGGTCACGGGCCACGAGGGCATCATCGACTATCAACCGCGGACGCCGGTCAGGAGGTCGGTGGCAGTACCGTTCTTGCCGTGAGCTACGAGGACCTGTGGGTAGTCGCGTTCTTCCATCCGGCTGAGCTGCAAGCAAAGGTGCCACGCATCGTGGGCCCGTTCCCGGCCGCCGAAGCCGCCGAGGATTTCGACCGGCAACTGCGCGAGTCCTGGCCCCATGACGAGGAGCCGATCGTGGCCATCGTGCAGGTGGAGGCCACCGACCCGATCGCGGACCTGCTCGTACACCCGGGCTAGCGGCCCGGCTCGGAAACCGGTCCTCGCGGCCGCTGCTCACTGAAGCGCCGCTCAAGCGGTCCGCAGCCAAGGTCGACCTTTGTGATTCGCGGTGCTCTGATGGTCACGTGGCCGACGAGGAGGAGCTGCCCAAACCCGGTGGACCGCTGTTGCCGCGCCGAATACGGCTCACGTGCTGCTGATCGCCGTCCTCGCCGTGGCCACGTTGATTGCGATTCGGACATAGCCCCGATCGACCCACCGGAACGCGGCCGTCCCACCCGGGACGACATCCGTCCCCTCCGCTGTCTCGCCATCGACCCGCGAGACCACAAGGACACCACCCCCATGGCCAACCGCGCCCGGAGCATGCCACGCCGACGTCGACCTGCCTCTCGTGTACAGCAGGCCACCGAACGAGCACACTGGCATCAGAGTGCTGCTCGGCGGCAACCAGTTGAGAACCGTCGACTTCGACAGCGGACGGACAACGGCCAGCCCTCGAGCAATGCTTCGACCTGGTGAGTACGTCATCGGCCTCGCAGCGGCCTCGCAGACCTACGCGGCGGTGACCAGGTGTGACGCTGCTTCCGCGCGGGTTCTGCGCATCGGCACCGACGGGAAGATCAGCAACATCGCCCTCTGCGGTTCCGTCGGAACCGTGTTCGCCGATGGCGCTCACGCGTGGGGCTTCTCGTATCCGAACGACAACAGCAGTAGCGGCTACCTGGTGCCGCTCAACGGCGGCGGCCGCGTGCGCCTTCCATCCGGGATCTTCGCGAATTTGATCACCGACGGCGTAGTCGTCGGCAACACAGGCTCGCCGACCGGCATCGGCTCGCTGCTGCTCATCGACGCAGCAACTGGACACGTCCGCAACAACCTGGGCAGTGGCGTGCCGGTCGCGGTCGGAAACGGCATCATCTTCTGGATGGTCGGATGCGACCCCAGCAACTACAAGCCCTGCACACTCCATCGCCGGTCCGTCGCCGGCGGCACGACATCCAGCTACCGCCTGCCAGGCCCGCCATGCTGCGGCGCGCTCAGCCCCGACGGTCGACTGGTCGCTTTCACCATCGAACGCGCCGCTCAGGACCCGCGGTACGCGCTCGGGCATCCATTCCCGCCGAGCGACATCGCGATCTTGGATCTGGACACCGCGCGACTGGAGATCGTGCCTGGCATCGAGAACCCCCCAAAAGTGTTCCCCGGACTGGCGTTCTCCACGGACAGCCGCTGGCTACTGATCGCAATCGACGCCGGGCCGGAGACCCGCCTGCTTGCCTGGCGATCCGGGCTGCCCCACCCCTCCGAGTCGAAGCCGATTAGCGGGCTTGCCTTGGCCCCTGCGCCGATCGTGGTGCTGCCCTCGCACACCGCCAGGTGAACAGCGTGGATCAGCACCCCGAAGCGGATCCGCCACGCGCGAGTGAAGGCTGCCGCTGGTCCGGACAACCCC
>JBKPQM010000018.1:0-10738 GCA_046734095.1 Actinomycetota bacterium
GATGTGTATAAGAGACAGGGCTTGGGTCCCGTCGCCACCGGCAACACCAAGCAGATCCGCTCCGTCGGCGACGGCCTGTCGAGCCAAGCCGGCGACGTCGACCTGACCCGGGCCTTCGAGCAGCACGACCTGGGCGCCCAACGCATTGGCCTTGGCGTCGAGCCCGAACTCGCCGACCTTCCCGCCGCCGGAGCGCGGGTTCATGATCACAAACGGGCGCCGCGGGGACGGGGCATCCCCCTCGGGCATGACGGTCGACGGCTGAGCGCGCATGATCGCGGCTCGTCCGGCGACGATCGCGATCGCGGCGAGCGCCGTGGCGGCGATCATCGGGCCCACCTCACCCTGCACGAAGTCGACCACGACGAGAGTGATCGGCACTGCGATCGCTGCCGCGGCCGCCAGCCAACGGGATGGGCCGCGATTGCTCAGGAACCACCATCCAGCGGCGAGCATGATCGCTAGACCGATCACGACGGCGACGAGGAAGCCGAGCACCTGGCTGGTGCCGACCACCAACACCACGAGCGACGCGAGCGCGGAGAAAACGGCCAACCGGGCCAGCCAGGTCTGGGCCGGGGTCACGGGTCGACGATTCATGCAGACACGCTCGCTGGGTACAGAACAGAACGCTCAGATCGTGCAGCAGCGCGGCGGATACGAGTAGGTCCCCGTCCGCGACGGGTACCGTCGCCCGCACCCGCCGCGCCTTAACCCCCCGGGTATCAGTGCGACGGAGTCACGCCGGAGCCGCCGCCCGAGCAACGGCAGGATCAGGCCGCCGTCTTCAGCTCGCCGCCGTGCACGGTGATCGCGTAGATGACGAAGACGTCGAGCGCAATCACGATGACTGACCACCACGGGTAGGCCGCGATGAAGGTTAGGTTGGCCAGCAAGCTCAGGCTGGCGAGTACCACGCCAACGACGCGCGCCCACATCTTGCCGCTCAACAGCGCGAAGCCCGTGATCACGAGCAACGCACCGATGATCAGGTGGATCCAGCCCCAGGCGGTGTAGTCGACCCGCAGGATCAGGTCGTTGTGGTTCACGATGTAGTAGGTGTCCCGGAACAGGGCGGTCAGCGCTTCGATGATCTGGAACGCGCCAATTATGATGCACATGATCGCCGCGAATACAACCCAGCCGCTCCAGCCGGTCCGCTGGGGTGCGTCGTATCCGGTTTGACGCGTCGTCGGTGGTACGCGGGTCGTCGTGTCGGTCATTGGGAAGCCATCTCCTTGTCAGCGGTCGAATCCCATGCGTCAGTTTCGGGGGAGTTCGGCCGTCGCACCTCACCCCTCAGGGATGATCGCCGTAGGACTCATCGCTGAATCGCCAGCGCCGGCAGCGGAATCGAGAAGCGGCGGCCGTTGATTTCGGACGCCGCCCGCTCGGTGCGCTGCTCAGCTCGAGGTGGCCTCGGCCGCCTTCTGGCCGCCCAGCTCGGCCTGCAGTTCCCGCTCCGCGTCCTTCGACAGCGACGACTTCAGGACCTTGCGGCCGAACCGGCTCAACGCCTCACCGCGGCGAGGTCAGGCAGCCGTCTTCGGGTGGGCGGCCGGCCGCGCCGCCGCGCCGAGCCGATAGAGCCAGAACTCGTAGCCCGCAAGCAGCACGACGATGATGAGCAACCCCACCCACGAGACGTTGACGACCAGAAGCAGCAGCACGGCCAGCAAGCCCCCGGCGACGCGAAGCAGGTCGATGTGGCTCAGTACCCACTGTCCGGCGGCCGATTTGCCGCTCACCGCATCGCGGGTCAGCCGCCACCCGGCCACGGCCTGAGCGCCAACCCAGTTTCGCGACGTCACCGCCCAACGGTAGGGGCCGGTGATCAACGCGATGACTGTGACCGCCAGTGCGATGCTCAGAATCCAGACACTGGCCGTGAAGAAGCCGCTGAGGAGCTGGTCCACGATCGACTTCCGCGCGGCCTCGTTCGCCGGATCCCCGGTGCTGATCAGCTTGTCCTGCAGCCATATCACTGCCCGCCGAAAGATGACCATGACGAGCAGGGTCGCGACGGCTATCTGCAGCAGCGTCCGGCGCCGGCGGCGGGTCAGCAGTAGCGCGGCGACGACGAGCAGCGGACTCACGATCAGCAACGCGATCATCAACCGGTCGAAGGCGCGCACTAGCCCCTGCGCCTGGTCCAGTTTGTCGGCCGGGAACAGTGGGATCTCTCCGCACGTCGACGGCAAGGGCCGGTTTATGGCCGCAGAGATCTTGGCGCAGGCCTGGCTCGGTAGCTCGGTGCCGGTGAGCGTCGGCAGCTTGACGTCCTTGCCGACGAGATCGCCGGCGGTCTGTTGCACGCTCTGCAGAACCTGGTTCAGCAAGGGCACCAGGCTGAGCACTACCTGACCGTTCGATTCGACGAGAGCCTTGCTCTTGCCGCGGAGCACGTTGACCAGGGCAGTGTGAGCGGTTCGGTTGGCGTTCGTCCAGATCTGCTGAAACTGCTGAGAGCTCAGCGCGACGTTCGCCTTGTCATTGATGAAGTTCTTCACCCCGCTCGTGATCGGTCCGGCCAGGAATGCCGCTCTTGGGGGGAGTGCGTTGGCGATCGTCGGTTCGGGGTTCAACGCCGCGAAGAGCTGGTTCGTGGCGACCCTGGCCAGCGTCGAGGTGACGGCCGGGTCCTTCGCGAGCGGCGCCACGGTGCTGACGTACTCGTCGGTGTTGAGAATCGTCCGGTGAGCCCAAGTCACGGTCGCGGTGAGGGGGATCAGGATCGCCGCCAGCGCAACCAAGACCCCGACCGTGATACGTCGCGCCATCCCACCGATCTGGCGGCGCCGCTCACGTTTGTCCAGCTTGGCCAGCGCAGCGTCGCGCTCGGCCCGCACTTGCGCAAGTTCGCCGTCGACTTCCTGCGGCGGCGCGACTTCGCCCTCGGGTTCCTGCGTCGGCGCGTCGGCCGCGGTGTCTTCGGGACGATGAATGCTCCCGCTAGTCATACCCGCATGCTCCGACCAACGAGCGATTCTCGCGTCACCCGAAGAGGGTTAGTCGGGCGGTGAATCGTCATCCCGCGCGGGTGATGCCGAGGCCCGGCTGCAGTGGTGACACTTGTTCGGTTAGTGAATGTGGGGGACGTATGGGGTGGATCGTTGGGACCGTTAGCGCGGTGGGCGCCGTTATAGTCGCAGTCGCTGCCGTGATCGCCTGGCAGATGCTCGACGCGCGCGTCACGCATGGGGCGTTTCGCTGCAAGATCCGCGTGAGCGACGGAACGCTTCGGGGCTTCTCGCCACGGTGGCCCAAGCGGATTACGCGCGCCGGATGGGCCCGCGATGTCCTGATCGTATTTCCTCGGCCGGCGCTGTTCCGGCTGCGGACACTCCCCGTCGCCTGCGCGCAGGGCGACATCCACACCCTGGCCCGAGGCGAGGTCACGCGACTCGGTCGCCGTCCGGTGGCGCTGGACCTCGTCCTCGACGATGGGCCGCGCCTCGAGGTGGCGGCATCCGCGAAGGCGCGGGATCGGCTGTGCGGCCCATACCTCGTCCCGCGGGCGATGCCGAACCGGCCGAACCCGCCCTCCGGACAGCAGGGAGTGCAGCGATGACTAGAAGCACCACCAGCCGCGCAGCCAAGGCGCAAGCGGCCAAAAAGGCACACCACGCGCGCGTCGGGCACCAGACGCCGGCGGAGCGGGCCGCGCGAGGTGTCGCGGCGCGCGCAGAGGTACCACCGGAACGGCACGCGGAGTTCGCCGCGCCGGCGGATCGTCCCGACCCCGTATCGCTGCTGGAGATGCAGGCGGAGTCCCGCGTGCCGGAGCTGGTGCCGATCCGCTACGGACGGATGCTCCTTTCGCCGTTCACGTTCTACCGGGGCGCGGCGGCGGTGATGGCCTCCGACCTGGCGGTGACACCGGTCTCCGGCCTGGCCGTGCAGCTATGCGGGGACGCGCACCTGTCCAATTTCGGCGTCTTCGCCTCACCCGAGCGTCAGTTGATGTTCGACATCAATGATTTCGACGAGACCTACCCCGGCCCGTGGGAGTGGGACGTCAAGCGCCTGGCCGCCAGCTTCGTCGTTGTGGGCCGGGAGAACGGGTTCAGCTCCAAGCAACGCCGCGACGTCGTGCGCGCAACGGTACGGCGATACCAGACCGCGATGGCAACCTTCGCCCAGCAGGGCGAGCTCGACGTCTGGTACACGCGTGCAGAGGTGAGACCTGGGCAAGGGATCCTCTCCAAGCCGCCGACGAAGGCGCAAGTCAGGAAGCTCTCCAAGGGCGGCGCCAAGGCGCGCAGCCGCGACAGCCTGCACGCGTATGGGAAGCTCGTCGCCGAGCGGGACGGCCAGCAGCGCATTGTCGGGTCGCCGCCACTAATCGTGCCGGTCTCCGATCTGCTACCTGATGCCGACCGTGAGGCGTTCGAGACGACCTTCAGAGACCTGCTGAAGCGGTACCGCCACACCTTGCCAAGCGACCGCCGGGTCCTCCTCGATCGGTTCAGCTTCGTCGACATGGCGCGCAAGGTTGTCGGCGTCGGTAGCGTCGGGACACGATGCTGGATCGTGCTGCTGCGCGGACGCGACGACGGCGACCCGCTGTTCATGCAGGTGAAGGAGGCGCAGCGCTCGGTCCTGGCCGACAATGTTCGGGCGAAGGACCTGCCGACCTACGAGAACGAGGGCGAGCGCGTCGTGTCGGGCCAGCGACTGATGCAGGCCGCGAGCGACATCTTCCTGGGCTGGGAGGCCGTCGACGGCATCGATGGTCAGCGACGCGACTTCTACGTGCGGCAGTTGCGGGACTGGAAGAGCTCGGCCGTTCCGGAGACCATGTCCCCCGCGGACATGGTCGCTTACGGCGAGGTCTGCGCGTGGACGCTCGCGCGGGCCCACGCCCGATCCGGCGACCGGATCGCGCTCGCCGCCTACCTCGGGGAAGACGACACGTTCGCCCGCGCAATCGGCGAATTCGCCGAACGCTACGCGGACCAGAACGAGCGCGACCACTCTGCGCTGGCCGAGGCCGGCCGGACCGGGCGGGTCGAGGTGCAAGCCGGCTTTTGATCAGTTGAGGAGGGACAGCCGTGATCAAACCATCAAACCAGCGCAGGAGGTCCTGACCATGACGACGTACCCGCCGATCGCCGATCACGGGTTGATCGGTGATTTGCAGACGGCCGCGCTTGTGTCGACCGATGGCACGGTGGACTGGCTGTGCCTGCCCCGCTTCGACTCGCCGAGCGTCTTCGCCGCGCTGCTGGACCCGGAGCGCGGCGGCCACTTCCGGATATCCCCGCAAGGATCCAATCACGTGTCCCGGCAGCTCTACCTGCCCGAGAGCGCGGTCCTGGTCACGCGCTTCATGAGCCCGGACGGTGTCGGTGAGGTGATCGACTTCATGCCGGTGGGCGACTCCGGGCCGACGGAGGAGCACCGGCTTATGCGCATCGTGCGCGTAGTGCGGGGAGAAATGCGGTTCGTCTTCGAGTGCATGCCGCGCTTCGACTACGGCCGGGCCGACCACACTCTCGATATCAGCAAGGATGGTGCGGTCTTCCGGTCAGGGTCCAGTCAGTTGACGCTGAATCCCGCGCAGTTGCTCGACTGGCACGAACAGGACGTCCGGGTGCCACAGCCGCACGGCGACGGGATCCGAGGTGCCGCGACGCTGAAGGTGGGCGATATCGGGGCGGTCCTGCTCGAGGCCGGTACGGGCCGGCACCCGCACCGCCTGGAACGGGCTGACGCGTTGGACATGTTCAACGACACGGTGTCGTTCTGGCGGCGGTGGCTCAGCCGTTCGACATATACGGGACGATGGCGCGAGCAGGTGATGCGTTCGGCCATGACGCTCAAGTTGATGACCTACGCGCCGACCGGCGCCCTGGTAGCAGCGCCGACGGCCGGACTACCCGAACAGGTGGGCGGCGAGCGGAACTGGGACTATCGGTTCACCTGGGTGCGCGACGCGTCCTTCTCGGTGTCTGCCCTCCTCGGCCTCGGCTATGTCGACGAGGCCGAGGCGTTCCTCAAATGGTTGTCCGACCGCGTAGAGGAGCAGGCCGGCCGCGATTCAGGACCGCTGAAGATCATGTACCGGGTGGACGGGTCGTCGGACCTGACCGAGGAGACTCTCGACCACCTGGCGGGTTATCGCGGCTCGCGGCCGGTGCGGATCGGTAACGGAGCGTCCGACCAGTTGCAACTGGACATCTACGGCGAGGCGGCCGAGGCGGTTCACATCGGCGACCAACGAGGACTGCGCATCGGGCACGAAGGTTGGGTGCGACTCAGCGGAATCCTCAGCTGGCTCTGCGATAACTGGGACCGGCCTGACGAAGGTATCTGGGAGACCCGCGGTGGCCAGCAGGACTTCGTCTACGGCCGGCTGAATTCCTGGACAGCGTTCGACCGCGCGATCCGGCTGGCGGCCGAACGGGGCCGGCCGGCCGACTTGGCCCGCTGGACCGAGGCCCGCGACCGCGTCTACGGCCAGATAATGGATAAGGGGTTCAATCGCGACCGCCAAGCGTTCGTCCAGCACTACGGCAGCACGGTGCTGGACGCCTCGCTGCTTCGCATGGTGCACGTCGACTTCGTGTCACCGACGGATTCGATGTGGCAGTCGACCCTCGACGCTATGGACTCCGAACTCGTGTCGGACAGCCTGGTCTACCGCTACAACCCGGACGCGTCACCAGACGGCCTGCGCGGCGCGGAAGGCACCTTCTCCTTGTGCACGTTCTGGTACGTCGAGGCGCTCGCCCGCTCCGGACGCCTGGAAGAGGCTCGCCTGACCTTCGAGAAGATGCTGACCTACGCGAACCACCTGGGCCTGTACGCCGAGGAGATCGGCCTGACCGGCGAGCAGCTCGGCAACTTCCCGCAGGCCTTCACGCACCTCGCCCTGATCAACGCGGCCATCCGGCTGGACGCGGAACTGAACCGAGCCGAGGAGGGTGGGATCGTTCCCCGCACCGCATGGCGCCCGATTCGCTGAAGCCGGGCCCAATGTAAGTGATCATCTCTGCTGAATCCGCGAAATCTGGCGGATCCGGCAGAGATGATCAAGGCTTCCTCGGGAGGCGGCTTCCTCAGGAGGCGGCCAAGGCCTTCGCCTTCGCCTGCTCGAACTCGGTGTCGCTGAGCACACCTTTGGCGTGCAGATCAGCGAGCCGGGCGATCTCGTCGGCGGCGCTGCGGCCGTTGGAGCCCGAGACGCTTTGTACGTACTCGCGCATCCTGGCGTCTTGTTGCTGCGCGGCTTGCACGGTGTGCTCCTGCATCTTGCGGCCACGGGCGATCAGGTACACGAATACGCCGAGGTAGGGAAGGACGATGACGAAGATCGTCCAGAGCGCCTTGCCCCATCCGGACAGATCGGGGCTGCGGAAGATGTCAGTGAAGACGACGATCAACAGCCAGATCCAGACGACGAACAGGAAGAACCAAAGGAAGGACAGGAAAACCTGCCCAGTACCCCACTGCGCTGCCTGCGACATGATTCATACCTCCGAGGATGTTTGGTCGGCTCCGCGAGGGCTCGCGGTCCAGTCGTTGTGTACGTCGCGCGCGAAGAATGCGAGTGCCGTCGCCGTCTCAGATTGCCGCTCCGCGAGCGTTCGACAGCCCTCGGGATAATTCCACAGTTCGGCTGTGAGCCGAGTGGCGCCCGGTGCGGCCGGCGTCGGGTGTGGCGGCGGCCAATGCGCAGGGTGCCGCGCTGCGCTCACGTCTCCTCCTCGATCCACCCCGGCAGTCCGGGGCGGTTGCGCCATCTGAACATCCGCAATGTCGCGTAATGAGCGCCCCCGGGACATCACCCGCGCAGTATGAAGGGTTGACTCGAGGGGTGAACGATCCTTGCCGGAGCGACTCGGAAGGGTGGACCCGTAGTGGCGGATGAGAGAGCGGCGCGCATGGCAGAGTTGATCAAGCCGTTGCGGGTCAAAGCCGGCTCGAAGGTCGATCTGGCGAAGGACTTCGACCCCGCCTACAAGGCGGACTTCCTGAAGAAGAAGGACGGCGTCGCGTTTCTGCGCACCGGGATTGCCTTACTCGCTGACTATCAACGGCGACTGGCCGCCCAAGACACCTACGGCGTGCTCGTCTGCCTGCAGGCCTTGGACGCGGGCGGCAAGGACGGCACGATCCGGCACGTTATGAGCGGGGTGAACCCGCAGGGCGTCCACGTCACCGGCTTCAAGGTCCCTTCCGCGGAAGAGCTCGACCACGACTACCTGTGGCGCTACGCCAAGCACCTGCCCGCGCGTGGCGAGATCGGCATCTTCAACCGCTCCCACTACGAGGAAGTCCTGGTGGTGCGGGTGCATCCGGAGCTCCTCGAACGCCAGCGGCTGCCGCAGGAGGCGAGAACCGGCCAGGTGTGGGAGCGCCGTTACCGCGACATCAACGACTGGGAGCGTTACCTGTCCGAGAACGGCATCAAAGTGTTGAAGGTGTTCTTGAATCTGTCCAAGGAGGAGCAGCGCGTCCGGTTCCTCAAGCGGATCGACGTACCCGAACGGAACTGGAAGTTCTCCGCGGCCGATGTCCGGGAACGGCAGCGGTGGGACGACTACCAGGAGGCGTTCTCGCAGATGCTGTCCAGCACGAGTACCGAGTGGGCGCCGTGGTACGTGGTGCCCGCGGACCACAAGTGGTTTGCCCGCATCTGCGTGGCGGCGGCGCTCGCGCACACGCTGATCGGGATCGACCCCACCTACCCCGAGGTAAGTGCCGACACTCGCCGGGAGCTGCTCGCGGTCAGGAACGAGCTCGAGGCGGAGGCGCCCAAGGGGGCGGATGCCGACCCTTATGCCGTGAAGACCAAGGAAAAGGGAGAAACGGCCGAAGCCTAGCCGGGTCGGAGCGAGCGTCAGATCGGAGGCATCGACATGACCCTGCAAGCCGACGCACCAGGACACTCGGCGGTCGCGCCGATCGGCAAAGCCTGGTACTCGCGCTCGGCCGACGAGGTGGCTGCGGTCCTCGGCGTGGATCCTGCGATCGGGCTGCCAGAGCGCCGAGCGGCGGAACTGCTGGCGGCGAACGGCCCGAACGCGCTGCCCGAGGAGAAACCCAAGCCGGGGTGGCAGCGCTTCCTCGAGGAATACCGCAGCTACATGCAGATCATCTTGTCCGTGGCCGCGGTGGTCTCCGCGGTGGTCAAGGAGTGGGGCACCGCCGCGATCCTAGTGGTATTGACGCTGTTCAACGCCGTCGTGGGCCTGCGCCAGCAGGGCAAGGCCGAAAGTGCGATGAATGCGCTCAAGTCGATGATGAAGGCAACCGCACGAGTGCGCCGGGACGGCGTCGAGGCCGAGATACCCGCCGAGCAACTGGTCGTCGGCGACGTGGTGCTCATAACGGCCGGCGACCAGCTTCCCGCCGACGGCCGCATCATCGCGGCCAGCGCACTGCAGATCGACGAATCGGCGCTGACCGGCGAGAGCACCCCCGCGGCGAAGGACGCGGCCGTCCTCCCGGACCGCCCGCTCGGCCCCGCTGATCAGATGAACATGGCGTTCATGAACACGCCGGTCACCCACGGCAGTGGAACGGTGATCGTCACGGCCACGGGTTCGGGCACCGAGTTGGGCAAGATCTCCGCGATGCTGGCAGCCACGGCGAAGGAGAAGAAGTCCCCGCTCACGAAAGAACTCGACACCCTGACGCTGTGGATCGCAGCTGCCGCCGGGTTCACGATGATCTTGATGTTCGTGCTCGGCCGCCAACGTGACGTGGCGTGGGACGCGTTGTTCGTCAGCGCCGTGTCACTGGCGATCGCGGCCATTCCCGAGGCGCTGCCGACCGTGACGCAGGTGATCTTGTCCCTCGGCAGCGTGGACCTGGCCGCGCGCAACGCGATCGTGAAAGAGCTGCCGTCGGTGGAGACGCTCGGATTCACCTCGGCGATCAACTCCGACAAGACCGGCACATTGACGATGAACCAGATGACGGCCGTCGAGGTGCTGTCCGCGGCCGACCGTTACACGATTTCTGGCAGCGGCTACAGCCTCGAGGGTCAGGTCCACCATGCCGCGGGCACGTCGGCCGACATCGAGGACGCGATCTTGCCGTACCTCGTGGCGAGCGACGCCAAGCTGGTCGACGGCAAGGTCGTGGGCGATCCCACCGAAGGCGCACTGCTCGTGCTCGGCTACAAGGCCGGCCTGGACATCGACGCCACCCGGGAACGGCTACCCCGGCTCGCGACCCTGCCGTTCGACCCCACCTACAAGTTGATGGCTACGTTCAACTCGGCCACTGACGCGAGTGGCCGGCCGGTCGTCCGGTGCTTCGTCAAGGGTGCGGCGCCCGCGGTCATGGCCCTGGCCACCACGGCACTCGCCCAGGACGGCAGCGTCCCGTGGGACACCGACCTGAGTCGGCGCGGTCGTCAGCACATGGAACGCATGGAGGGCGCCGGCCAGCGAGTGATGGCCGCCGCGGTGCGCGACATCGACCCGAACAGCTTCGATCCGGCGCGCGATCTGCTCAGGTACGTCACCGACCTGCAGATCACCAGCCTGGTCGGCATGGTCGATCCGCCACGCGCCGAGTCGAAGGACGCGGTGGCCAATGCCCACAGCGCCCACATACGGGTCCGTATGGTTACCGGCGACGACGTGATCACCGGCGCTGCGATCGCGAAGCAGCTCGGCGTTCCGGGCGAGGCGATGTTGGGGTCTGAGTTCGCCGCCCTATCCGAAGCTCAGCGGTTGGCTCGCATCCAGGACATCGGGGTGGTCGGACGCGTCGCGCC
>JBKPQM010000019.1:0-16039 GCA_046734095.1 Actinomycetota bacterium
CGAGATCTACACTATCATGAGATCGTCGGCAGCGTCAGATGTGTATAAGAGACAGGGTCGGCTGGGAGCAGCAGCGGCGGCACCGGGTACTCCCGCTCGGCGCGCAGCCCCAGCACCGTCCGGCTGGTGGCCAGGACCTTCACGCCGGGGCAGCGGGTCAGCAGCTCGCCGATATCGCCGGCGACCTCGACCACGTGCTCGAGGTTGTCCAGGACGAGCAGCCACTGGTCTTCAGCGAGCTGCTCGGCCAGGGCCTCCAGCGGCGCGCTGGTCCCCGCCAGGACGGCGCCGGCCGCCCGGGCGATGGCGCCCAGCACTCGCTCGGGTCCACTGACCGCGGCCAGCGGAACGAACGCCGTCCTGGCCGGAAAGCGATCACGGAGCCGCTCCGCGGTGGCTACCGCAAGCCGGGTCTTACCGACCCCGCCCGGGCCGGTCAACGTCACCAGCCGCACCTCTGGGCGCCCGACCAGACCGGCCACCTCCTCGACGTCGTGGTCCCGCCCGATCAGCGACGTCGTGCCGACCGGCAACGGGCGAGGCCCACGCCGAATTGCCCCCGACGAGGACCCCAGCACCGGGCCGGCCGCCGCGCGGACACCCGCCGCCGGGACGGCGGCCGCGAACCGCTCGCTCAGCAGCGTCGCGAGGTCATCGCGCACCAGCCGCCCCAGCTCGCCCGGCGTACGGAACCTCCGGTAGGAGGCCGACGCCTCGTCCCTGACCCTGGCTAACAGCTCGGCGAGGCGGGGCTCCCGGTCCGGCGCCGGCTCCTTGACATACAGCAGCCACGGCAAGCCCCGCGATAGCTCCAGCTCCTCCTCCAGACCCGAGACCTCCATCCCCGGGCCAACCCACCCGTAACGCTGCCAGTACACCCCCACGAACACGTCGCTTTGCGCCACATACGCCCGATACACATCCCGCGGCGGTTGCGGGCGCGCGCCCAACTCGAACATCACCGCCGTCAGCCGAAGCGCCGAGACCGCCCGCGCCACCGCTTGACGCTCATCGGCGAGCTCGCCCAGCGTCGAGCTCACGAACACCCGCAGCCGCCGATCCGGAGTCTGAATGACGATGTCTTCCTGCATCACGTACGACTCCTTGTTAGCGAGACAGCGCTCAGGTGACGCCACACATCATGTATCCCTCCCCGGTCCGGAGCTGTTGCGCCGCCGGAACACAAGCCGCCGCTTGTGGATCGGTCGCGTCCGGCGAGCGCTCCGCGCCGAGCGCGCCCAGATCCACACATTGACCGAGTTGGGACACAACGCTAGGACTGCGCGAAAGCCGATCCTCACTTATGTCCGCTGGACGCGATCGGTTGTCAACGGTGCGGGATCTCGTGATTGGCCTGGAACAGCCCACTCGGGTCAATGGCCTTGCGGATCCTCAGCAGTGCTTCCCAGGCCGAGGTGTCGTATCCGGTTGACGGGTCCACCGGTTCCTCTTGGAAGTTCAGGTACTGCCGTCCCCGTGAGTACGGTGCCATCGCGTCGACCACCCGCTCGCAGTCGGCGACGGTCTGCTTGGCCAGCTCGCCCACCATCATGCCGCCGGTGATCAGCCCGAAGCGGCCGTCCAGCTTCGAGAGGGCACCCGCGCCGGGCTGCGGGCGTGCGAGCGCGCCACCGAGCTGGCGCAGTTCCGCCGCCAGGAAGAGCGAGCTGCCCGAGTCGGCGCCGGCGACCTCGACCATCCGGTCTACGGCGTCCGGCGGCAACTCGTCGAGGAGAGACGAACGCCCGCCACCCGGCGTGGGCTCCTCCGGATCCATGTGCAGCCGGATCAGTGAGGCAGCCGGCACCCGGCCGAAGGTGTCGATCTCGGGTCCGAGCTCCCGTAGCGGCGCCAGGAGCCGCTCGGCCTCGGTGTCGTCCGCCAGCACGGCGCCGTCGATGATGACCAGCCGACGTCCACGGAACGGCTCGGGAATCTCCGGGATCGGCGGGTACTGCAGGTGCCGGTACGACGTTGTCACCGCATTGGACGCCTCGACCGCCCAGGGCGCCATCGACTCAGCACCCGGTGCGCATCACGCAGGTCCCATACCAGCATGCCGGCGTAGGCGGTCTTGATCGGCTGGAGCGCGAACTCGATCGCGGTCACTACACCGAAATTGGCGCCGCCGCCTCCGCGCACCGCCCACAACAACTCTGCCTCATGCCCGGCGTCGGCCCGGACCAGCGAGCCGTCCGCAGTGACCAGCTCGACGGCGGTCACGCTGTTGGCGGCCAGTCCCAGCGACCTGGCGTACCAGCTGATACCCCCGCCCAGCAAGTAGCCGACCACACCGGTGTCCAATGACGATCCGTGCAGAGCCGCCAAGCCGTGCCGCCCGGCCTCCTCCACCACGGGCTGCCACACGTCGCCGACCTGGACCCGGGCCCGGCGGGCGTCGGCGTCGATCTTGATCTGCGCCATTTTGGACATGCGCATCAGAATGCTGCCGGTCAGGTCGCCGAGCGGGTGGGCGTTGTGCCCAGTGCCCAGGGGCGCGACGCGAAGCCCGGCCGACGCCGCTGTACGGATCACGGCCGCGACCTCCCGCGCGTCCTTCGGAAAGGCCACCGCGGCGGGACGCAGGTCGAGGGCGAGCGACCAGGTCGTACGCGCACGGTCGTACCCGTCGTCACCGGGCAGATGGATCCCCTCGCTCGCCAACCCACGCAGCGACGACGCGCCACCGCCGGCCCCACCCGGCGGAGTGCTTTCATAACTCACTTGGTGTCCCCTTGATCACGAGTCCATCCACTCGTCGATAGACGAATGGGTGTCAGCGGAAGCTGCCTGTCGACTCTCGCCGATCCGGGGCCGGTGAACCGGAATGGTGCTGCTGATCGTACTTCCTGGGGGCGGGGCTGATGCGCGCCCGAGTTGTGTCCGGAGGGGGACTTGAACCCCCACGCCCGTTGAAGGGCACTAGCACCTCAAGCTAGCGCGTCTGCCATTCCGCCACCCGGACGAGCGACTAGCGAGTCTAGCCCATCCGCGCGGCTGTGCCGGACGTAGTCGCGCCTGCCTGATCACGCGACATAACAGAAGATGTCACGCCATGAGAGTCCCGTGATCCCCCACACACCGCTATCCTTCAGGCTGGCCTAACAACGGGCGAACCCGAGTAAGACTCGCCTCGTTGGACCGTTGCACGTGCGGGACACACTCAGGCCTGGCCGGACGGCCAGCGCACTCGACGCAGGGAATCGACACTCGGATGACACGCCGTAAGCGGCTCGGCGGGGCGTCCGCTGCTGCCCTCTGGGTTGCCGCTGCGATCATCGTGGCTGTTGCCTTGCCGGGCCACGGCGCGAGCGCGCACGAGGACGGCGACGCGTGCGGCCATCCGAGCGCGGAGACCTCCGAGGCGACGGACTCCGTGCCCTCTAGCTCGAGCACGGGACCGGAAGATCCCGACGAGTCCCACCACAAATCGCACCGGCCGACTTGCGCCCCAACAGACACATCGCCGCCCACCAGCCCCGGCGGCCCGCCGTCCCCGAGCACCAGCAGCGACGGAACCGCCACCGCTACCGATACCGCAACCCCAACGTGGACGAGCCCGGGCTCGGGCGAGCCCTCAACGGCGTCGGAATGGCCCAGTGCCACTCCGACGACGTCCGCGCCCACAGCCCCTCCGCCGGTGGAGAACTCGGGAGGGTCGGCCCCACACCAGGCACCGCGCCCCTCGAGTTCCGCGCCGGCCGAGACGACCAGCGCCGCGCCACCCACGACCTCCCAGCCGGCGTCGACGCCACCGGCGGCATCCACGCCGGCGACGCCGAATCCGACCGGCGCCTCGGCAAGCCCGACGGCTACTCCCGCGGCCCCGGCGCCCTCCGATGGGACCACCGGCGGCGTGTCTCTCGATTCGCTGCCCGCTACGGCATCCGGCAACATGGTGAGCCGCATCGCCGCGGGATCGTCGACGAATAGCTCGGGCGAAACCACGGCGCCTGAAACGTCGGGCGGAGCGGTGACCACCAGTGGCACGCCAGAGTCGGCCGCCGGCGGCTCTAGCCAGGCGGCGTCCACGTCCAAGACCAACAACAGCTTCGACGTTGCTGCCAAGTCGGCCGTCGGCACCCGCGATTCGCTGCTTCTCGGCGCGCTCGTCCTCGGTTTTGCGTTCGCCGTCGGCGCAGTCGTTGTAGCGGCCGGCGTACGCGGCGGGCGGCGAACGCACTGATCGAGTGGTGCTGGTAGGAACGGTGGCATGACTGCTGCGCCGGTTCCGGCCGCCCAGGACGAGGTCGTCGATCTGCTCCGCGACCTGATCCGCATCAACACGTCGAACCCAACGCACCCTGAACGCCCGGCGGCGGAGTGGGCGGCCGCGCGGCTGGACGAGGTGGGCATCGCGTCGCGGGTCCTGGAGTCCGAGCCGGGGCGGGCCTCGGTGGTCGCTCGCATCGAGGGCACCGACCCGAGTCGACCGCCGCTGCTTATCCACGGCCACCTGGACGTCGTCCCCGCGGACGCCACGGAGTGGTCAGTGGACCCGTTCAGCGGCGAGGTACTGGACGGTTACGTGTGGGGCCGCGGTGCCATCGACATGAAGGACATGATCGCGATGACGCTCGCGGTCATCCGTGATCGGGCTCGGGCCGGGCGCAAACCGCCGCGCGATATCGTCGTCGCCTTCCTCGCCGACGAGGAGGCCGGCGGCCGCAGGGGCGCGCACTGGCTGGTCGACAACCATCCGCATCTGTTCGCCGACTGCACCGAGGCGATCAGCGAAGTCGGCGGGTACAGCGTCTCGGTCGGCGGCGACCTGCGCCTGTATCTGATTCAGACCGCGGAGAAAGGAATCAACTGGTTTCGGCTCCAGGCCAAAGGAAGCCCGGGCCACGGCTCGATGCTGCACGACGACAACGCCGTGACCCGGTTGGCCGCCGCGGTGTCGCGAATCGGAGCGCACGAGTTCCCGTTGCAGGTGAGCGACACGGTGCGCCGATTCATCGAAGAGATCGCGGAAGCGTCCGGGCTGGACATCGACCCTGACGACCCCGAGTCCGGTCTGATGAAGCTGGGCCCGATGGTCCGAATGATCGGCGCGGCGATCCGCAATACCGCCAATCCGACGATGCTTTCCGCGGGTTACAAGTCCAACGTCATCCCGTCGACGGCTGAGGCGACGATCGACACGAGATTCCTACCCGGCCGGGAGGACGAGCTGCTGGCGAAGATCGACGAGCTGGCCGGCGAGGGGATCACCCGCGAGACCATCGTCCGCGACATCGCCGTGGAGGCCAGCTTCGACGGCGCGATCGTGGACGCCATGGCAGCGGCCCTGCGAAGCGAGGATCCGGGCGCCCGGCCGGTGCCATACATGATGAGCGGCGGCACTGACGCAAAGTCGTTCTCACTGCTCGGCATCCGCTGCTTCGGCTTCGCCCCGCTGCTGCTGCCGCCGGATCTGGATTTCAGCGCGTTGTTCCACGGCATCGACGAACGTGTACCGATCGGTGCGCTGAAGTTCGGCGTGCGCGTATTGGATCGGTTCCTGTCAGCCTGCTGATCTGTCGGCGGCTCGTGGCATCCTGCCGACATGCTGCTCGACCAAGTCGCGGCCGCGTCGGCGGAGATCGCGCAGACGCCGGCGCGCAGCGCGAAGGTGGCACGACTGGCCGCGTTACTCAGTCAGCTGTCCCGGGACGAGGCTGCCGTGGTCGCATCGTGGCTGTCCGGCGAGTTGCCGCAGCGCCAGATCGGCGTCGGATGGGCCGCGCTGCGCGATGTTGGACCGGGCGCAGCGACTCCGACACTGACGGTCAGCGGCGTCGACGCGGCGTTCACGCAGTTGAAGGGGCTGTCCGGTCCTGGCTCGCAGGGCCGCCGGCGCGAGTTGCTGGGTGCGCTGCTCAGCGCGGCCACCGATCGCGAGCAGGAGTTCCTGCGCCGCTTGCTCAGCGGTGACCTGCGTCAAGGGGCCCTGGTGGGCGTCATGGCCGATGCGGTCGCGAAGGCGGTAGAGGTGCCGCCAGCCGCGGTGCGTCGCGCGGCGATGCTCCGCGGCGACCTCGCCGCCGTAGCCGCCGCGGTGCTGCACGACGGAGCGGCGGCGCTCGACGCGGTTCGACTCGAGGTCGGCCGCCCGGTGAAGCCGATGCTGGCCCAGACGGCGGCCAGCACCGATGACGCGCTCGCGCGTCTCGGCGACGAGGCGGTGCTTGAGTGGAAGCTCGACGGCGCCCGGATCCAAATACACCGCGCCGGCGATCAGGTGGGGGTGTTCACCCGCACGCTCGACGACGTGACGGACCGCCTGCCCGAGGTCGTGGAGATTGTGCGCGCCCTGCCGGTAACGAGCCTGGTCGCCGACGGGGAGGCGATCGCGCTGCGGGCCGACGGGAGGCCACGGCCGTTCGCCGTCACCGCGTCGAGGGTAGGGAGCCGCCGCGACATTGCGGGCGGACGAGCCACCACGCCGATCACGCCGTTCCTGTTCGACGTACTGCACGTCGACGGCGCCGACCTGCTCGACGAACCAACGGTGCGACGCCTGGCTGCGCTCGACAGCGTCGTGCCGATCCCGAACCGGGTGCAGCGGTTGATCACCGGCGATCCCGAGGCGGCGCGCGACTTCCTCGCCGACACGCTGCGCCGAGGACACGAAGGCATCCTGGCCAAGTCGCTCGAGGCGCCGTATGAGGCCGGGCGCCGAGGCGCGGGGTGGCTCAAGGTCAAGCCGGTGCACACGCTCGACCTGGTCGTGCTGGCCGTCGAGTGGGGATCCGGCCGGCGCCGCGGATGGCTCTCGAACATCCACCTGGGCGCCCGCGACCCGGACGGCGGGTTCGTCATGCTCGGCAAGACGTTCAAGGGAATGACCGACGAGATGCTCGCCTGGCAGACCAAGCGGTTCACCGAGCTGGCCACGGGGCCGCTCGACGAGTGGGTGGTGCCGTTGCGGCCCGAGCAGGTCGTCGAGGTCGCCTTCGACGGGCTGCAACGCTCGCCGCGGTATCCGGGCGGACTGGCCTTGCGATTCGCCCGGGTGCTGCGCTACCGCGACGACAAGACCGCCGCCGAGGCCGACACGATCGAAACCGTCAAGGCGCTAGCTGCTCAGGCCGGGTAGCGGTAAGCGTCCCGGATCGCGGCGCCTTCGCAGCAAGACTCGCCGCGTGCCGTCGGTGTAACGCTGCACCCGCGCAAGTTCCCAGCCGCCGTATTCGGCATGCAACGACAGACGCACCGCCGCTGACGTCCGGCTCACGTCGGCCGGAATCCGCAGCGGTGCGTACTCCCAGTCCGGGTCTGCGCTCGCCTCCTCGGCGGATGACGCCGTCATAGCAGGCCAGTAAACCCCGGACCGGCTCCGATCTCCACTTTTGGCCCCCGGGTTGATCTTTGCTTGAGGGATCGGCGCCCCCGGCGTGGAGTGGCATGCCGGCCGCGTTGGCCCGCGTCCGGGCGTTACTCGCCCGATGGCGATTAGACGTCCCGCTGGCAGCTAGCCGACGTATTCGACGAGCAACTGCCGCAGCCGAGTCCGCCGGGGCCGGGCGCCCACGTGTCGCACTGCCCGGGCCAGCGCAGGGCCGACGGCGTGCACCACCGACAGGTGAAGTTGGGCCCGAGTCATAGCCGTGTAGACGAGCGGGCGCGACAGCATGCCCCCCGCTTCCGGGGGCAGCACGACCACCGCGGCGGGAAACTCCGAGCCTTGCGCGCGGTGCACGGTGATCGCCCAGCCATGCAGTAGATCTCCCAGGGCCTTGCCCTTGACCTCAGCCGGCCCGGATGCGAACTCGACGGTCACGGTGCCGTCCGAATCGACATCAGCCACCACACCGACCTCGCCGTTGGCGTACCCGAACGGTTCGGCCTCCAGGTGGTTGGCCGTGGCCACGACTCGATCGCCTGGGTCGAAGCGGCGACGCCCCTCACCCGGGTTCAGCCGGGTCTTCAGCACGGCATTCAGCTCCTGGGTGCCGGCCGCACCCCGATGCACGGGCGTTACGACCTGCACCTGATCCGACGGGATGCCCAGCGCGCGTGGAATCGAGTCCGTGACCAGCTGGACAACCCGATGCGCAGCTTCAGACGAACCCCGTGCGGGCACGATCACGACCTCACGTTCCGGATCATTCACGGCCGGCAGGTCGCCCTTTCGCACGCTCGTCGCGAGTCGGGCGATAGAGCCGCCTTCGTCCTGGCGGTACAGCGTCGTCAGCTCGGTGACCGGAACGACTCCGGCGTCGATCAGCTCGCCCAGCACCCGCCCGGGGCCGATCGAGGGCAGCTGCGCCGCGTCGCCGACGAACACGAGATGCGTTCCGTCCGCGCACGCGTCGAGCAGTGCCTCGGCGAGCTCGACGTCGAGCATCGAGGTCTCGTCGACCACCACGACGTCCTCGTCGAGGGGCGTCTCCGCGTCATGGGCGAACCCGCCGGTGAAGTCGAGATCCTCGCCGCGCTGTCGTGCTTGAGCGCCGAGCAGCCGGTGGATGGTCGATGCCGGCGCGTCGGTCAGCTCCTCGAGCCGCTTCGCCGCCCGGCCGGTGGGGGCGGCCAGCGCGACGGATCGGCCCGCGTGCTCGGCCAGCGTCACGATCGCCGCGACGGTGCGGCTCTTGCCGGTGCCCGGGCCACCGGTCAGCACGCTCACCCCGGCGTTCATCGCGTGCTCGACGGCCGAGCGCTGGACCTTGTCCAGCTCGGCGGGAGCCCGACGGAGGTCGGCCTTGACGGGTTCGGACGTGGCCACCAGCCGGGCGACCGACTGGGCGATCGCGTCCTCGGCTTCGGCGTAGCGGGCCAGGCCCAGGTCGCCGTCGAACCGGATCACGGTGGCCGCTTCGATCGCCGCTTCGACGGCCGCGTTCGGATCACCGGCCCCGAATTCGGCCAACGCATCCATCACGGCTTCGGCTGGGGTAACGGTATGGCCGTCGCGCGAGTCGCGGGCCAGCACGTAGGCAACCAGAGCGCGCGCCCGGCGCGGATCGTCGCGTTGTACCCCGGGCAGGGCGGCGCGAGCCACGCGATCGGCGTCGGCCGGCTGCACCCCGGGGATGCCCAGCAACAGCCACGGGTCGTCGCGCACCAGACGCGGTGCCGGTGGGCCGAGCGTGTCAACTACCCGGTTGGCCACCCGAGCGTCCATCCCGGCCGGAACGAACAGCTCCACGAGCTCGTACGCGGGTCCCGCGGCGAGGAACGACGACAGCAACCGACCGGCTCGCATCGCGCCCACCTTGGGGAGCTGGGCCAACCGCTCGGCCGTCACGTCCGTCGGACTGTGGATGCCGGCGTCGCCGAGCGACGCAGCGAGACCGCGACCCAGTCCGGGCCAGAGCCCGGCCTCGCAGAAGGCGGTAAAGATCGGGTCGCTCAGCTGACGTCCTCGGGGTAGCCGATCACCGGTGCCGACACGTCGTCGAGCGCCTGGCGGATCTCCATCGGCAGCTCGAGTTTCTCCGATGCCAGCGCGGCGGTGAGCTGCCCCAGCGTTCGAGCGCCGAGGATCGGAGCGGTGACGCCCGGCTGGTCGCGTACCCAGGCCAAGGCCACCGCGATAGGCGACGTGGCCAGACCCTCAGCGGCCGTCGCCACGGCCTCGACGATGCCCACCTCGCGGTCGGATGCGATTTCGGCCAGGTTGCGTCCGTGGGCCGCGGCCCGCGAGTCGGCCGGGACGCCTCCCCGGTACTTCCCGGTGAGAACGCCGCCCCCGAGGGGCGAGTAGGGCAAGACCCCGATGCCCAGGGCCCGGCAGGCCGGAATCACCTCGCGTTCGACGCCGCGATCCAGCAATGAGTAGCGGATCTGGTTGGCCACGATCGGGGCCCGACCCGGCACGGCCCGCTGCCACACCGCCGCGCGGGCAGTGCGCCAGCCGCAATAGTTGGAAACGCCGGCATAGCGGGCCTTGCCCGAGGCGACGGCAGCATCCAGCGCGGATAGCGTCTCCTCGAACGGCACCGTGTCGTCGACATAGTGCACGTACCACAGGTCGACGTAGTCGGTGCCGAGACGGCGCAGCGACTGGTCGAGGCGGCGCAGCAACTCGCCCCGCGCAACGTTGACGATGCGCTCGTTCTCGGTGCGGATTACGCCGGCCTTGGTAGCGATCACGACGTCGTCCCGGGGAACGACATCGGCAATCAGCTGGCCGATGATGTCCTCGGTGTGGCCGTACCCGTACGAGACGGCCGTGTCGATCAGCGTGCCGCCGGCCTCGCGGAACGCGACGAGCTGCGCGGCGGCCTCGTCCGCGTCGGTTTCGAGTCCCCAGGTCATGGTGCCGAGGCCGAGGTGGGATACCCGAAGGCCGCTGTGCCCGACGCTGCGCTGTTTCACGCGCAGAACCTACCGGTTTGACATGATCGACTGCGGCAGGGTGTGGGTAGCCGCCGAACTGCGCCACTGCGCGCTCACGCTTAAGGTGAGCCCACCGATGAAGAGGTGGAGATGCGATGACCAAGCGCCGCGCGGTCGCACGAGGGCCGAGGAGCGCAGGTCAGCGCAGCGATGAGCGCTCGCGCGAAGAGCTGGAGACACGGTGAAATTGGGATTGAACCTCGGCTACTGGGGCACCGGCAACGACGCCGACAATCTGGCGCTGGCCCGGGAGGCCGATCGGCTGGGCTACTCGGTGGTGTGGGCGGCCGAGGCATATGGCTCGGACTCACCGACCGTTCTGGCTTGGATTGCCGCCCAGGCCAGTCGCATCGACATCGGCAGCGCCGTGATGCAGATCCCGGCCCGGACGCCGGCGGCAACGGCGATGACGGCGGCGACACTGGACACCCTGTCCGGCGGGCGCTTCCGGCTCGGGCTGGGCGTCTCCGGGCCGCAGGTGTCCGAGGGCTGGCACGGCGTCCCGTTCGCCAAGCCGCTCACGCGCACGCGGGAATACGTCGACATCGTCCGGATGGCGTTGTCGCGCCAGCGCGTCCGGTACGAGGGCTCGGCCTACACGCTGCCGCTGCCCGGCGGGGCGGGCAAGGCGCTGCAGTTGATCGTGCATCCGGTCCGCGAGCACATCCCGATCTACCTGGCCGCCGTAGGCCCGAAGAATCTCCAACTCACCGGCGAGATCGCCGACGGCTGGCTTGCAATCTTCTATGCCCCTGACCACGGCAAGGAGTTGTTCGAGCACCTCGCAGCCGGCCGGGCGAAGGCGGACAAGACGCTCGACGGATTCGACGTGGTCGCAAACACGTCCATGGTGGTCGGCGAGGACATCGAGGCCTGCGCGGCTCCGCTGCGGTCGATGGCTGCCCTTTATGTCGGCGGCATGGGCAGTCGCGAACAGAACTTCTACAACGCGCTCGCCGTCCGAATGGGATACGCGGAGGCCGCCGCCGAGGTGCAGAACCGCTACCTGTCCCGCGACTACGACGGCGCAGCCGCCACCGTCCCGCTCGAGTTCGTGGACTCGACTGCCTTACTCGGCCCACCTGCTCGCATCGCCGAGCGCATGGCGGCGTTCGCCGAGTCCGGGGTCACGACCTTGGCACTCTCGCCACTCGCGGCAACGCTCGACGAGCGGTTGCGCACGCTGACAATTGCCCTGCACGCATTGGAGCGGTCCGGGGCCGCGGCGTGAGCCTGCTCTCCGCGGTTGAGCCGCTGGTCGGGCAACAGGCTGACGCGTCGTCCCAGCACGATATGAACCTGTTCCAAGCGACCGTCTACGGCGTGGTGCAGGGTCTCACGGAATTCTTGCCGATCTCGTCTACAGCCCACCTGCGCATCGTGCCCGCTCTGTTCAACTGGGACGACCCGGGAGCACCGTTCACAGCGGTCATCCAACTCGGGACGTTACTCGCAGTCGTGCTGTATTTCTGGCGGGAGCTGGTCCAGGTCGCGAGCGCATGGATTCGCGGATTTGTCGACAAGTCGGTGCGCGGTACGTTGGAGTACCGCATGGGGTGGTATCTGGTTCTGGCGACGATTCCGGTGTCGATCTTCGGCTTCGTGTTCAGCGACCAGATCGAGACCGGCGCACGCAATCTCTGGACGATTTCGATCACTATGATCGTGCTCGCCTTGGTCCTGATGTGGGCAGAGCGAATCGGTTCGCGCAAGCGCCGGGAGGAGGACCTAGACGTCCGCGACTCGGTCGCGGTCGGCGCGGCGCAGGCGCTGGCGTTGATCCCGGGCGCGTCGCGATCCGGGACCACGATCACCGCCGGGCTGTTCCGGGGTCTGGATCGTCCGACCGCGGCCCGCTTCTCGTTCCTGTTGTCGATTCCGGCCGTCGTGCTGTCGGGGCTGTTCGAGATGCGCAAGATCAACGACAGGGGCGGCGCCGGGGCCGGCCTGACCGGCGTGGCGTTGATCTTGTCGTTCGTCGTCGGGCTGGCCTCGATCGTGTGGCTGATGCGGTGGATCTCCGGGCACAGCATGTACGTGTTCGTCGTGTACCGGATCTTCGTGGGCGTTCTGCTGATCGGCCTGCTCTCGGCCGGCGTGATCTCGGCGACGTCGGCGTAATGTCCACTGTCTTGTTGGTCCGGCACGGGCTGACCGCAATGACCGGCCCGGTGCTGGCCGGGCGCACCGCAGGCGTCCATCTCGACGACCGCGGCCGGGCGCAGGCGGAAAGTCTCGCCCAACGGGTGGCCGAATTGTCGGTCGGCGTCGTGGTGACGAGCCCGCTGGACCGCTGCCAGGAGACGGCCGACCTGATCGCCGCCGCTCAGAAGCAGCTGACCGAACGGCGAGTCGACGAGCGGCTGACCGAATGTGACTACGGCGAGTGGACCGGAAAGCCGATCAAGGAACTCGCTCGGGATCCGCTGTGGAAGCTCGTGCAATCGCAGCCCTCGGCCGTGCGCTTCCCCGGTGGCGAGTCGCTGCGCGAGGTCGCGTCACGGGCCGTGCAGTCGATCCGCGAGTGGGACGCCCGGCTCGGCCCCGAGGCCGTCTGGGTGGCCTGCAGCCACGGCGATGTGATCAAGTCGATCCTGGCCGACGCGCTGGGCCTGCACTTGGACCAGTTCCAGCGCATCGTCGTCGACCCGTGCTCCACGTCGATCGTCCGCTACACCGACACCCGGCCCTACGTACTGCGCGCCAATGACATCGGCGGCGACCTGGCCGGGTTCGCGCCGCCGAAGCGACGCGGCCGGCCGCGCAAGACTGCCTCGGACGCCACGCCCGGGGGCGGGTCCGGGTCAGGGAGCATCTGAGCAAAACCCATTAGGCTCGTACTGGTCATGCCACGCCAACTGTTCTTGTTCAGCCGCCCGCGACGATTCGTCGCGGGCACTGTCGGCACGCCCGGCGAGCGCACCTTCTACCTGCAAGCTGCGGACGCCGTTCGCGTCGTTTCGGTGGCCCTGGAGAAGCAACAGGTCGCCGTACTGGCCGATCGCATCGAGCAGCTGCTCGAGGAGGTCGTGGCCCGTACCGGCACCGTCATCCCCGACGGCGGCGAGCCCGACGCCGATGCGCTGGAGCAACCGGTCGACGAGGAGTTCCGTGTCGGCGCGATGGCATTGGCGTGGGACAGCGAATCCAACATGGTCGTGATCGAGGCTCAGGCGCCGGTGGAGGACACCGAGGTCGCGCAGGAGACGCTGCTTGAGGACGTCGACGAGGGTCCAGACGCGCTGCGGGTTCGCCTCGATCCGGGTCCGGCCCGCGACTTCGTGGCCCGGGCCCGCGCCGTCCTCTCCGCCGGACGGCCCCCCTGCCCGCTGTGCGGCCTGCCGCTCGATCCGAGCGCCGGCCATATTTGCCCGCGCCAGAACGGCTATCACCGCGGCAGCGCTCTCGAGTCGTGACCGAGGACGGGTTGACGCCGGCGCTCGAGTTGCCGGTCGACGAGGCGCTTGACCTGCTGGGCAACGGCGAGCTCGATGTTGAAGGACGCCTGGTGGAGGCGTCGAACACGACGTTGTATTGCTCGGTTCGCCACCGCGGTCTGCTTGCCGCGTGCGTCTACAAGCCGGTGGCGGGAGAGCGGCCGCTATGGGATTTTCCGGACGGCACGCTGGCCGAGCGCGAGGTCGCGGCGTACGAGGTCTCAGCGGCATCCGGTTGGCAGATCGTGCCGCCGACCGTGTATCGGGACGGACCGTTTGGGCCAGGAATGGTGCAACTGTGGATCGATGTCGACGACTCGGTTGACGTCGTCTCGCTCGTGCGTCGCTCGAACTCCGAGCAGCTGCGGCGTATCGCCGTCTTCGACGCCGTGATCAACAACGCGGACCGCAAGGGCGGACATCTGCTGCCAACTCGGACGGGCCACATTTACGGCGTCGACCACGGGGTGACGTTCAACGCCGATCCGAAGCTGCGCACGCTGTTGTGGCAGTGGGCCGGCGAGGCGCTGACCGATGAGGCGGTCGACACGCTGAGCGCGCTTCGCGCCCAGCTGGAAGGTCCGCTCGAGAATCGGCTGCGCGAGCTGCTCACGACCCGCGAAGTACGACGTACGGTTCGCCGAATCGACCATCTCTTAGGTGCGCGCTGCCATCCTTGGCCCGACGGCGACTGGCCGGCGATTCCGTGGCCGCCCATGTAAATGATTTGCCCGTCGGACACCAGCCCGTCGGCCGGTGGTGTCGCTCGCCAGTTAGGTTGAGGTCATGGAGTCGTGGTCTGCCCCTGCGGTGCCCGTGCTGCCGGCGCTGCCCGGGGATCTTCCCGGGCTGAGCCTGTACGACACGCCGACCCGCGAGGTCCGCGACACCACGGTCAAGGGAACGGTGCGTCTCTACGTTTGCGGTATCACGCCCTACGACGCGACGCACCTGGGTCACGCCGCGACATATCTCGCGTTCGACGTAGCGCAACGAGTGTGGCGCGATGCCGGCCATGACGTGCACTACGTGCAGAATGTGACGGACGTCGATGATCCGCTGCTCGAGCGGGCGACCCACACCCGCGAGAACTGGATGCACCTCGCCGAGCGGGAAATTGCCCTGTTCCGCGAGGACATGACCGCTCTGCGGGTGCTGCCGCCCGACGAGCTCGTCGGCGCCGTCGAGTCCGTAACCGAGATCACGAAGGCCATCAGCGAACTGCTGGCAGCCGGCGCGGCGTACCACGTCGGCGATGACATCTACTACTCGATCGAGGCGTCCGCCCACTTCGGCTACGTGTCCCGCTATGACCACGCAACCATGCTCCGCCTCTTCGGCGAGCGAGGCGGCGACCCTGAGCACGCCGGCAAGCGAGACCCCCTCGACTCACTGCTGTGGCGGGGGCACCGTTACGGGGAGCCGTACTGGGACACGGAACTCGGCCGGGGACGTCCGGGCTGGCATATCGAGTGCTCGGTGATCGCGCTGAATCGGCTCGGACTCGGCTTCGACGTGCAAGGTGGCGGCAGCGACTTGATCTTCCCGCACCACGAGCACTCGGCCGGGCACGCCGAGGCGCTGACCGGCGAGCACCCGTTCGCGCGTCATTACGTCCACGCCGGCATGATCGGCCTGGACGGGGAGAAGATGAGCAAATCGCGCGGCAACCTCGTCTTCGTGTCCAAGCTACGCGGCGGCGGCGTCGACCCGATGGCGATCCGGCTGGCCCTGTTGGACGGTCACTACCGGGCGGATCGGGAGTGGACGGGCGGCCGGCTGCCGAAGGCCGAGGCCCGGCTAGCCAGATGGCGCGCGGCCGTCGCCTTCCCGGCTGCACCGGACGCCCGGCCGCTGCTCACGGCGGTTCGCGAGTCCCTGGCGAACGACCTCGACACGGTGGGCGCGCTGGCGACGATCGACGACTGGGCCGATGCCGCGCTGGCGAACCGCGGTGCCGACCCGGAGGCGCCCGTCCTGGCCCGCGACATGCTCGACGCCCTTCTGGGGGTCGACCTCTGATCTCCGGTTTCTCAGCCGGAGGACTCCCGCGCTCGGCTCACCCGCCAGGGCGTCGAGGCGTCCGCAACGACCGAAGGCTCAGGGCGGCGCGTAACCGCTGCCGGCGGGTGAGCCCGCGGCTGATCTCGCGGCGGGCCCGCTCGATCTCCGACCAGTACCACTCGGCCGTGAGCGGCAAGCGCTGTTCCTGCTCGACGGCCTGCAGCCCGCGGGCGAACGCCAGGGCAGTGCTGGGCCGGCCGGCGGGGTCT
>JBKPQM010000020.1:0-17562 GCA_046734095.1 Actinomycetota bacterium
GGACACGACTGATGTGACACGGTTCGGACCGCCCCGCCTCACCGAATGTTTCGCCGCTTGCCAAATACCCCACTAACGTCTCACGACTCTCCGTCGACACCGCGGACACGGTCTACATGAGCTTCGGCCTGGAGGGATCTCGTCTCGCGCTGATCAAGACGGCGAAGTGGTTGTTGGCGCGGCCACTTCGCCCTCTTGATCACCGGGACGAGAGGATCATGGTCGCCGCCCAAACGGGAGCAGGGCTGGCCCAAGTATCGGATCTCGGCCGCGAGGAGTACGCTCCGGCCCTCGGAGGTCGCAAGCCCGGGAAGCCTGATCGGTCGGGGGGGCCATGCGTGCTCGACATCGCTCGCCGTCTCGGCGCGTCGGCGCGCCGGCGGCCATGGCAGTTCTTGGCCTGCTGACAGGCGTTGTCGCCATCGGCTGGCCGCACTCGGCCGGCGCCGCGCCGACCCTTCCGGCCGGGTTCACCCTGCAGGCGACGCCGACCGGTCAAGCCGCTTACGACCTGACGGGATTCGTGGAACTGCCGACCGGCGACGGCGCAATCACGATCGGCAAGTGCGGCAAGGTCACTTTCGTACCGGCCTCGGGAGCGCCGCGCCAGTTGGCGACGGTTCCGGCCGCGTGTATCCAGGACATTGGGTTGGTCGGAATTGCTCTGCCGCCGGACTTTGCCAAAACCCGTCAGGTCTACACGGCCTACAGCTACAACGGCGGCGATGGGCACCGGTACGCCCGGCTGAGCCACTGGACGGTCAACAGCGCTACCGCGCCCACGACGATGCAAGCGGAAACGGAAGTCCCGCTCGGATCGATCCCCGAAGACGTGCTCTCACATGGTCCGGGCACAGTGCTGTTTGCCCCCGACGGCACCCTATACGTCGGCCTGGGCGACGCCGCCAGCTTCACCGCAGTCGATCTGAAGGCCCATCGGGCTCAGGATCTGACCAGCCCGTACGGAAAGATCTTCCACATCGACGCCGCCGGAAACGGTGTCCCCGGGAACCCCTTCTTCGATGCGGCCCATCCAGCCAGCACACCCAGCCGTATCTTCGCCATGGGCGTGCGTAATCCCTTCCGGTTCACGATCGACCCGGCCAATGGCCATCTCTACCTCGGCGATGTCGGATGGAACAGCTGGGAGGAACACAACGTCGCCGTACCCGGATCGAACTTCGGCTGGCCCTGCTACGAGGGCACCGGCCGCACCGGCGGATACGACACGACGTCCGCCTGCCAGTCCGACTACGCCGCCAACACACGACACGACAACCCGCTCTATACCTACCCCCACAACGGGGTCGGTGCGACGGCCATCGGCGGCATCTTCACGGGCGTCAACTCGTCGTACCCCGCCTCCTACCGGGGTGCGTACTTCGTGGGCGACTACGCCCGCGGGGCGATAAGCGTGTTACGGCCGGACGCGGCCGACCGCTTGACCGCACCCGTCGAAGCGTTCGCCTCGGGCGTGGGCGGACCGGTCGATCTCCAGTTGGATCCCGACAGTGGTGACGTTGTGTTCGCAGACATCGTGTCCGGCAACCTGTACCGCATCAAATACGCCTCTGGCAACCGCGCGCCGGTCGCCGTCGCCGCCCAAGACGCAGCGCGCAGCGACCCCGATCACCGGACCGTCGCCTTCGACGCATCCGGGTCCTACGACCTGGACGGAGATCCGCTCACCTACACGTGGGACTTCGGCGACGGCCAGAAAGGCACCGGCATCAACCCGACCCACCAGTACGCCAGCAGCAGCCCCACGACAGTCACACTGAGCGTCAGCGACGGCCGGACGACGGGAACCACCACGCTGAGCGTGGCGCCCGCCAACCACCCACCACAGCTGACGCTGTCGGCCAATCAGCCGCCTGATCACCTGTTCGCGGTCGGCGAACCCGTCAGCCTCTCTGCCGTCGCAACCGACACTGAGGACGGCAGCCTTACCAGCAGCGTGAAGTGGCAGGAACTACTCCTGCATTGCCCGTCCGGTGGCCCGTGCCATGCCCACCCCGGTATCACCGGCACTGGGGCGAGTTTCGGTGACGCCTTCACGGATCACGGCGGCGACACCAGGATGGTGTTCACCGCCACGGTCACGGACAACGACGGTGCGGTGGTGCGTGCCGATTACACGGCGATGCCCGACGTGCACACCCTGTCGGTCAGTTCGCCCTATCCGGTCACGATCGACGGATTGACTACCTGGACGTGGGAGGCCGTCGCCGGCGAGCAGGTCACGATCCAGGTACCAGCGGCTCAACTCTCCGCGAGCTTCACCGGCTGGTCGGACGGCCCGACGACCCTCAGCCGCACCCTGACCATGCCGCGATCGGATGTCACCCTCACCGCGAACTACCTCGACGCGATCGATGCAAAGTACGCAGCGTTCGGCGGTCCCGGCTCGGTCCTCGGCACGGCAACGAGCAACGAGACGGCGATCGCCGGCGGAAGCTGGCGCTCTTATCAGCGCGGCGGCATCTACTGGTCGGCCGCCACGGGTGCTTACGAGGTCCAAGGCGGAATCCACACGAAGTACCGCGGGGTGGGCGGCCCAGCAAGCTGGGGCTTCCCGATCACCGACGAGTCAGCCGCGCCCGATGGTCGATACAGCCGATTCGAGCACCTGCTGATCGGGTGGACGCCGACGTATGGCGCACACACCGTCGCCAACGGCGATCTGACCAAATACCTGCAGCTCGGCGGACCGGCCGCTTACGGGGTGCCCTACATCGACGAGAGGCGAACGCCGGACGGGCGGGGCAGCTATCAGCACTTCACGCCGAACTCGCCCACCGGCCGGTCCATCTACTACTACCCCGGCATCGGCTCGCACGAGGTTCATGGCGGCATTCGCGCCACATGGGCCAGCCTGGGCTGGGAGCGAAGCAAGCTCGGCTACCCGACCTCGGACGAGTTTGCGATCACCGGCGGGCGACGCAGCAACTTCCAGCACGGCTACATCACCTGGAGCGCCGCCACGACGAAGACCACCGTGCACTACACGTGAGGTGACGGCGAGCTAGTGATTGCGTGATCTTGGACTTGTGGCTGAATATCGACCGCAAGTCCAAGATCACGCGCCGGGAGAGGACTCGCTGCGTTCCTTCTTCAATCGGCGGACGAGGCGCCGACCGATCTCCACCAAGACGGACACGGCGGCGGCCACGCCGAACGCCAGCAGAAGCGCGGCGAGCGTGTTGTCCCGGAAGGTGTGGCCGCCCGCAACGCCGATGCCGAACGCGTATGTCGTCCACAGCACCGCGGCGATGGCCACGCCTAACACGAACCGGCGCCGGTCGTAATGCTGGATGCCCGCGGTCAGCGTCACGGCTGTTCGGCCCCCGGGGACGAATCTGGCGATGATGAGAAGTCTTATCCCATATCGATTCAACGTTCGGTCGGCCCATTCCCGACTGCGGCGTCCGCGCTCGCCCTTCAGAAAACGGTCTGCGACCCGGGTCCCGAAGTGCCGGCCCAGCCAGTAGGAGATGTTGTCGCCGCAAAAGGCCCCGGCCGCCACGAGCAGCACCAGCGGAATGATCCTCGCATCGAACGACTTCGAGGCGAGGACGCCGATCCCGATGACGACGGTCTCGCTCGGTACGACCGGGAAGAACGCGTCGAGTAGCGGCACGAAGAACGCGATCGCGTACCCGCCGGGTGAGCTCGGATCGACTGAGCTGAGATCGACCATGCCTCAGCATGCCCTGTCTTCGCCGATCTGCGGGCATTCTCGGCGATGACATTGACGCGCTCGCTCGTCCGGGATTGCACAGCACTGCCCGGTTGGCTTTGACTAGGCCGCGAGGAGGGGTGGCCGGATGAGCGCTAGGACGGAGATGGGGCCCACCCAGGATGGCGTGGACGCGCGGATGGCCCTTGCCCGGGCCGTCGCGCCATTGCTCGATCAGATGGCGGCCGAGGCGACCGACGCGATCTGGCGTGAGGTCGATGCGTACCGCAACAACGCCGACCGGAACCTGCGCGTGCAGGTCGTCGCCCACTGTCGCGCGGTATTCGAGACCTTCCTGACAATCCTGCGCGAAGACCGCCTGCCGACCCGCGAGGAGTTCCCGACCACCCGCAGCCAAGCGCTCTATCGCGTCGGCCAGGGCGTCTCCCTGACCGACTTCCTGCGAGCGTTCCGGATCGGCCAGTTGACGTTCTGGGACAGCGTTCGGCAAGCAATCGGGGACGATCCGGCGCTCAAAGACGTGGCCCTCGCCGCCGTCTCGCGGCTCATGCAGGTGATCGAGCTGGGCAGTTCGATCGCCGCCGACGCCTACCTGCACGCGCAGCAGTACCGCGTTGCCGACAGCGAGCGGCTCAACCGGGACCTATTCGAAGACCTTCTGCTCGGCCGCACCACCGCGGTCGAACCCAATTCCGCCACGTTGCGTGCGGCCGGGCTCACGGTCGACAAGCGGATCGTCGTCATCTCGGCATACGTGATCCGCTCGTCCGGCGCCGAGCCGTCGATGCAGGAGATCGCCGCCGCGATTCGCCGGGCCAACGGGCGCGACGCCGGCGGAATGTTAGCGTTGCGCCACGACGAACTGCTCGGCCTGCTTCCGGTCGTCGGCACCAGTGAGCGGGTGATCGCCCGCCTGGAACGTGCGCACGCCGAACTTCGCGCGACCCAGGTTGAGCTCGCGATCGGCGTCAGCACCGTGCACGCCCAGTTGAGCGACGTGCCCAAGGCCTACCACGAGGCGCGGGTTGCTCGGGAGGCACAAGCAACCCGTGGGGGCGTCCTCGCGCTCTCATCGGTGTCGACGTTCAACTACCTGATGCTCAGCAACGACGAGACCGCGCGGCGGCTGATCGACCCGAAAATCCGGCAATTCGTCGAGGAGGATTTAGCGTCCGGAGGCAGCTACCTCGAGACGATCAACGCCTACGTCGCGAGTGATCTCAACGCGAAGGTCGCGGCCGAGCTGCTGCACCTGCACGTCAACACCGCCTACTACCGGCTGGAACGGATTGCTGAGCGCACTGGGCTCGACCTGCGCAAGCTCCCGGAAGTCCTCGACTTGCTCGTCGCGGTCCGGCTGCTCTCGCCCCCGCGCCGACACCAGCGGTAAACCGACGGGACGTGCGAGACTGCCGCCACCGGTCCGGTGGCGACAGTCCCCGACGCGTCAGGTTGCCGAACGACCCAGCAGGCCGGTCGTGCGGTACACGTCCCGAGCGAACACCCACCAGATCGCCGCGGCGCCGATGAAGGCGAACCAGGCCGACGTCTTCAGCATGTTCACCGAAGTGGACAGATCCGGCGGCCGCTTTGCTTTCGTGGCCGCGGAGACGGCGTTGTGCAGCTCGTGATAGCCGAGCCCGAGCAACAGAAGCACAACGAGGATCGCCACGAAGGCGATGATGAAGGGAATGTTGCGATGGACGATGGAGGGCACGGCGAGCAGCGCGACCGGGACGATCAAGATCAGGACGTACCAGGCGACCGCATCCGGGGTGAAGGCCTCGTTCTCCGCCCCCGAGGTGAGAAGCAGATAGAAGCCGAGCAGCCAGATTCCGAAGATCGTCGTGACGTATCCCCGGTAGGCGATACCGCGAATGACCGCGAGCACGCCCACAACGGTCTCGGCGATGCCGGCGACCAGGATCGCATAGTCGAGGGCGACCGTGGTCGGTGCGGCCGCGAGCCTGGTCGCATCGACGCTGGCGAAGCGGATGCCATACACGGCAAGTGCGAATGCGAACAGGGCGAAGGCCACCGGCGTCGGATCCGCCATCGACGGCGAGGCACTCGACGCCTTGACCGGCGACTCCGTGACGGTCTGGGCCACGCGCTGTGGCGGGGCTGTGGTCTCTAGGGACACGTCCCTGCACCTCTCCTTCAGTGACGGGTTTCAGTGGTGAGTGCGCCGGACCGTACTGCCCGGCGCGACGAATAGAAGTGCCATCTCACGAGGTCTGTTGTGCGATTACGACCTCGGTGCGGTCGCGTTGTCGGACGGCACAAGGTGGAGCCGTCCGGGAGGTACCGGCTGGGCCGCAGGATCGCCCAGCAACCGCCACGCGCGCAGCGCCACAATGAGCTGCGCCACCTCGACCGGATCCGTCAACGACACGTTCAGGCGGGTCTGCACCCGGTGCAGGCGGTAGCGAACGGTGTTCGGATGGCAGTACAGCCGGGCGGCCGCGCGCTTCGTCGAGCCGCCGCTGCTGAGCCAGACATCGAGGGTGTCCATCAGCAGATCGCGGTCGGCGGCGGGAAGATCCAGGATCGACGCGAGTTGCTGGCGAGCGATCTGGGACGCGACCTCAGGGGCCGCGGCGATCAACGCCGTGAGCGGGGACTCTTCGAAGCACATGACCGCGCCGGCGCCCCGAGGAATGCTCGCCACCGCCAGGTGCGCCAGATGTAGCGCCCAGGATGTCTTGTCCAAGCCGGTGAACGCCGGACTGACGCCGATTCGGACATTCGCGTTCTCACGCAGGATCTGAACCAGGCAGCCAATGCGCCCGGCCGATCCGATGGAGACGATGCCGCAATGGTAGGCCGACCCGTGCCGCCAGGCCGAGCCGAGGCCGACGCGGTCGAGCGCGGCCTCGATGTCCCGCGGGGACCCCGCGCCGACATCGGCGGTCTCGACCACGACGACCGCGAACGTTCCGTCGGGCGGGATGCCGAACAGTTCGGCGATGTCCCACTTCGCGTTCTCGGCGATCATGCCACCGGAAAACAGGGCGTCGAGCAGCGCCCGCTGACGCTGCCGGTGCGTGCGCACCAGTTCGGCCGTCACGTCTCGATAGGAGTCGGCCACAGCCTCCAGATACTGGTCGATGAGATACCAGAAGGTCGTCGCGGTCCGGGTCAGCGCGCGCCGCTCGTCGTCGATGTCGATCAGGAGGCGCCACGTCGCGGCGAATCCCGTCCGGAATGCTCGCTGGACATCCGCGAGCGGGACGCCCTGGCCGGCGCGCCGCGTTGCCGTCGCGCGGGTGTGGGACAGATCGAGGGTATCGGGAGCGCGCAGCGCCTCGATCAAAGTTCGGAGGTTCGCCGTAACGGATCGGGCCAAGTCGTCGCGGGAAACGACGGCGGACTCGATCTGGTACACCTTCATCTGCCGGCTGATGTCCATGACGACCCGCCGGCTGAGATGGGGCAGGCGGCGCTCGGCCTTATCGGCCAAGTCGACCGGAACGGCACCGGCCGCTCCGGGCGACGTAGAGCGGTGGACGACTGCAAGCCGACTGGTCGGATCCGGGTCGTACATCTGCGCCTCCACCGTGCGCGAACGGGAGTGACGCCAGAGACTGTGACCCTCGGGGGCGGCGCGGCGTTAGTCAGCGACTCACAGCCGTCCTTGTGAGTCGACTACCCATGGCGCCCCGCCGTACCGGTCGGCGCCGACCCTCGCCGCCAACGGACCGCTGATCATCTCTGCCAAAGCTGCGAAGTAGCTGGTCGCGTGATTTGGCCGCGCCACTTGCCGCGATCAAGAGGGAGAAACGGCCGTGGCAGCCGCCACTTCGCCTTCTTGATCACGGAAGCAAGGGGACCGGGCCGACGACCCGGCAATCGAGGGGCTTTCAATTTCGGGATAGTAGGTCGCGGACGACGAGGGTCGCCGCCGCCGGGCAGCCCCTGACAAAGCCGAAGAAAGGGCCGAAGTCCTGCACCGACGAGAAGCCGACGATGTACAGCCCCTCGAGGTTGGTCTGGAACGCTTCGTTGAGCACCGGGAAGCCGTTGGCCTGTTCGATCCGGCCCACGACGTTCGCCAGGTAGGGAACACGAGTCAGGTCGGCGCGGTAACCCGACGCGAAGACCACTCGGTCGACGGTCAGCCGTTCGGAGTTCGACAGCGCCACGTGCAGCTCGCCGTCCGACCGAGCGACCCCGACCACCTCGGTACCCGGCCACCGATGCAAGCCGGCCCAGTCCAGCCGCGGGGTGAGCCAGTGCTCGAGGGTCAGCCGGCCGGCCTCCCAGAACTGGCGGGCGATGGCATCCTGTTCCCGCGTGGCCAGCTTTCGCCAGTAGCCGGGGATGTTGATCGTCCGGTCGACGTGCACATCGGCGAACTGCCAGCTGATTCGCTCGAAGCGCGGCACGTCGTGCCGATGGACGATGTCCACGCGCGTCGCCCCGTGCTCGCGCATCAAGGCGGCCCACTCGTAGGCGCTCTGCCGTCCACCGACGACCAACACACGTGAGCCGGCGAGGTCATCGAAGCGCACGAGGTCGCAGGTGTGGGCTGCCCGATCAGCCGGGACGGCGTGTGCCCAATCAGGCAGGTGGGTGTAGTGGCGAATCCCGGGGGCACAGATGACGGCCCGCGCGACAATGCGTTCGCCGCTGCGCAGCGTCGCCGTGAAGCCCACGTCGCCCCAGGCAAGGTCGTCGACGAGGTCCTCGCGAACGTCAACTCCCTTGATCTGGCAGAACCAATCGCAATAGTCGAGGAACACCCGGATTGGCAGGGGGTCCACCTCTTCGCGAGAGACGTTCTGGTCCTCGAGATATGCCTCGAGCGTGTAGACGGCGCCGGCGTCGATATGCCACTCCGGTCCCGAACGCAGGAACATTCCCTCCGGCATGTTCTCCCGCCAGAAGCCCATCGGCCGGCCGACGACCAGAGTGTCAAGGCCGCGCTCCTGCGCCAGCGCGGCCGTCGACAACGCGTACGGCCCCGCTCCGATGACGAGCGCGTCTACGGCGTCCGGCGGGTGCGAACTCGGCATCGGTATCCGCCTCCCCAAGGCCGAGCAGACGACTACCCCACGACCGTAGCTCCGACGTCAATCCGCAACCGCAGGCGAGCCCTGATTACGCGCTGGCCTCGAACCGCTCGGTGTCCGCATCGGCGTTCGCGGCCGGCGCCCGAGTGAACCGGATGCCCTTGTCCACCAGGGGCGCGCGCCGCAGGAGGTACACGTCGCGCGGGTAATTCTGGTAGACGCGCCACGGGCGGACCGTCCCCTGCTTCGGCAGCTTGTCGATGCCGCGCAGTATGTAGCCTGACTGTAGATCGATGAGAGGTCGCCGTCGGCCGTTCGCCGGGGCAACTGGCATCACGACCTGGTAGCCGTGCGCGTCCATGTAATTGAGCAGCCGGCAGACGTACTGGATGATCAGATCGCACTTCAACGTCCACGACGCGTTGGTGTAGCCGATGGCCAGCGCGAGGTTGGGAACCCCGGAGATCATCAATCCCTTGTAGGCGACCGTGTTTGGCAGGTCGATCTCGACGCCGTCGACGGCAACAGTCATCCCGCCGAGCACGAGAAGGCTCAGGCCGGTCGCCGTGACGACGACGTCCGCCTCGAGTTCCTGCCCCGACGCCAGCTGCAGTCCGGTCGGGGTGAAGCGATCGATCTGGTCCGTGAGGATCGAGGCCCGCCCGGTGCGCACGGCTTTGAACAGGTCGCCGTCGGGCACGAAGCACAAGCGCTGATCCCACGGGTTATACCGGGGATTGAAGTGCGTATCGACGTCGTAGCCATCAGGCAGTCGCGCCGCGGCGGCCTTGCGAAGCAGGTTTCGCATGAGCCTCGGCGAGCGCCGGCTGAGCTGAAAGATCAGCATCATCAGCAGGACGTTCTTCCACCGTACGATGGAATGCGCTGTACGAGGCGGCAATACGCGACGGAGGCGGTCGGCGATCACGTCTGTCGACGGCAGCGAGAGCACGTAGCTCGGCGAACGCTGCACCATCGTCACGTGCGCCGCCTTGTCGGTCATCGCCGGAACGATCGTCACCGCCGTGGCGCCACTTCCGATCACCGCCACTCGCTTGCCCGTGTAGTCGAGATCCTCCGGCCAGTCCTGGGGGTGCACGATCTGACCGGGGAATTCGTCCATCCCGTCGAACGACGCATGACCCAGGTCGTAGCGGTAGTACCCCGTGCACAGGAACAAGAGCGAGCAGCTCAGCTGTACAACTTCGCCGGTATCGGCGCGCTCCGCCTGGATCGTCCATCGTGCGTCGGCCGAGGACCAGTCGGCGCGGATGACTCGGTGGCCGAACCGGATCTGCCGCTCGAGGTCGTACTCGCGCGCCGTGTCGAGGATGTACTCGTGAATGGACGGGCCGTCGGCGATGGCTTTGGCCGCTGTCCACGGGCGGAACGCGAAGCCCAGCGTGAACATGTCCGAGTCGGACCGTACTCCGGGGTACCGAAAGAGGTCCCAGGTACCGCCGATCGCATTGCGTGCTTCGAGAATCGCGAACGTCTTGCCCGGGCACTCGCGGCGGAGGTAGCAGGCAGCGCCGATTCCGGACAGGCCAGCTCCGACGATCAAGACGTCGACGTTTTCCACCGCACCTCGTCTCGCCGCGACCATATCCCCTAGGTTGACGTTCTCGGCGTCGGCTCGGCCGCCAGAGTGGACGCTCTCGGCGTTGGCCCCGCCGCCAGCTGAGTCGCGGCACCGGAGTCAGGAGCCAGCGCGGCATCCCTGTCGGCCTCGATCTGGGCCGCCTCGATACCGGACACCCGCCGCAGCGGAACCTCCTTCAAGAAGAGGGCCAGCACGAAGGCGATCAGCATAACGAATGCGCCGACCAGGAACACGAGGTCCATCGCTTGCGAGAAGCCCACCTGGAACGGATGGGCCAGTACCGAGTCGATCTTCTGGAGAAATGACGTGTCGTTGAGACTTCCGGTCCCGCCCGAGAGCAACTTCGCCTGGTCCGGATGTGCGCGGGCGGCATCCTGGAACTGCGGTGTCGCCTGGGCTGCCTCGTACGCATGCTTGATCTTGCCGGGCGCCGCCGAGAACAAGATCGACAAGAACACCGCCGTCCCCATGGTGCCGCCGACTTGCCGGAAGAACACGCCGGAAGATGTGGCGACGCCGATGTCGCGCGGGGGGACCGAATTTTGCATGGCCAGCTGAATGGTCTGCATGTTCAGGCCGACACCGGCGCCGAGCAGGAACATGTTCAGATCGGTGACCACCAGGGAGGTATCGGCCCCGACTGTGTGGAGCAGCAGGAACGCCACCACGACCAGCGCGCTACCGATGATCGGGAAGATCTTGTACCGGCCGGTGCGCGACGTGATCTGACCCGACGCCAGCGACGCGACCATCAGCCCGAGGACGAGCGGCAGCGTCAGCAAGCCGGCCCTGGTCGGCGACGCCGACTTGACGATCTGCAGGTACAGCGGGATGGAGGCAATGCCGCCGAACATGCCGATGCCGATCACGAACGACTGCGCAGCGCCGATCGAGAACGGCCCGTACCGGAACAACCGCAGCGGAATGAGCGCCTCGTCGCCCATCCGGCGCTCGACCCACACGAAGGCGGCCAGCCCGACCACGCCCAGGACGTAGCACGCGTATGCGGCGCCGGAACCCCAACCCCAGGAACGTCCCTGCTCGGCGACGATCAGTAGCGGCACCAGCCCGACGATGAGCGCCACAGCGCCCGGCCAGTCGATCCCGTGGTCGGTGCGCTGGTGCGGTAGGCGTAGGACGCGGTTGACGACGACCAGGGCGGCCAGGCCGATCGGCACGTTCACATAGAAGATCCAGCGCCATCCCGTGATGCCGAGGATAGAGTCTTGGCCGGACAGGAAGCCGCCGATCAGCGGGCCGAGCACGCTCGATGTCGCGAACGTGGCCATGAAATAGCCCATGTAGCGCGGCCGCTCCTGCGGCGACACGATATCGGCCATGATCGCCAACGCCAGCGAGAACAACCCTCCGGCGCCAAGACCCTGGAACGCGCGGAATGCGGCCAGCATGTACATCGACGTCGACAACCCACACAGCGCCGAACCGGTGATGAATATCGAGATCGCGATCAGAAACAACGGCTTGCGGCCGTAGATGTCCGACAGCTTGCCGTAGAGCGGCGTCGAGATCGTCGAGGTGATCAGGAATGCGGTCGTCACCCAGGCCTGTAGGGATAGACCGTTTAGGTCGTCGCCGATGCGCCGGATCGCCGTCGACACGATCGTCTGGTCGAGGGCGGCGAGGAACAAGCCGAGCAGCAAGCCGGTCAGGATGGTCAGCACCTGCCGGTGGCTCAGCGCTCCCTCGCGCGGTGGGGCGGCCGCCGTGGCGGACATCAACTCTCCCTCTGCGACGGCCCAGACGTCGCCTCTACGTCCGGCTCGCCGCTCTCCTCGAGCCAGGCCTTCTTGCTGGTCACGAAGTCATCGGTGAAACGCCGGAGCAGGTCGGAAAAAATCCGGACATCGTCCCCAGTCCACGCCGCCAGCATGCGCCGGAAGTGCTCATGGCGCATTTGCACGTGCTCCTCGTACAGCTCTCGCCCGCGCGACGTCGCGACCAGCAGGGTGGCCCGTCCGTCGGCCGGATCGGCGCGCCGCTCGAGGTAGCCATCCTTGACGACCTGCGCGACCTGACGGCTGACCGTCGACGGGTCGTTCTCGAGGAGTTCGGCGAGCGTGCTGCTGCGCAGTGGACCGTCGTTCACGACCGTCGAGACCAGCAGCTGAGCCGACCACTCGACGTTGTGCTTGGCCCGGGCCAGCCACTGTTGCCTGGCCCGGTACGCCGTGCGCATGAGGTAGCTGAACGTTGCCGACACTTCGGCGATATCGTCCATCGAGGGTGCGTCAGCCAGCACGGCTGCTCCCTCGCCTTGTTGTCCCATTTGACGATCCGTGAATTAGTTGGTTGATACAAGCATCGACCCTACCGGCCGCGTCAAATCGCTTTGGCGGCGCGCCCATACTGACCGCGTGCACGCAGTCGGGATCGGATTCGGCCTGGGCTTCCTCGTCGCTTTGCAACTCGGCCCGATCTCGCTGTTCGCGATCCGGACGACCCTGCGGAGCGGGCTGCGGATCGGCCTCGCCATCGGCGCCGGCGTCGCGTGTATCGACACGCTCTACGCGGCGGCCGGCGCCGCGGGGGCGGCGCCGCTGCTGAACATCGATGCCTTGCGTCTCGCCTTAGGGGCGCTCGGTGCGGTGGTGCTGGCCGTGCTGGCGGTGCGCACGCTGCGATCGGCCTGGCGGATCCGGACCGGGAATGAGTTCGACGCCGAGGTCGCGACAGCACGGCGGGCATTTCTTGTGACGTTGGGCGCGACCGCGTCCAACCCGCTGACGATCACGTCATGGGCGGCGATCTTCGCCGCGGCATCTACGGGGACGCACGCCTCGATCGGGCAACTGCTCGTCGGGGTGGGCCTGGGCAGCCTGACCTGGATGGTGGTCATGACATCGGCGGTCGCGGCGGTGCGCCGGGCGGTTGGCCACCGGGGCATCCGCATCGCGGACTCGATCGCCGGCCTCGGCATGCTCGCCTTCGCTGGCGCCCTCGGGTATCGCAGCGTGCGTGACGCGTGAACCTACGCCAGCGCCGCACCGGTACGAGCCCGGTGCGGCGCTGACCGTTCGCCTCGGAGTTTGCCCCTGCTAGGCGTCCACGGTGGTGTTCGTGTTGCCTTCCAGCAGCGAGCGAACCTCGGACTCGCGGTAACGGCGATGGCCGCCGAGCGTGCGAATCGAGGTCAGCTTGCCCGCCTTGGCCCACCGGGTGACCGTCTTTGGATCGACGCGGAAGAGCGTCGCCACCTCTGACGGCGTGAGCAGTGGCTCTGACTCGGGACGGTGACGTGGAGTCGTCATCGCATGGCCCCCCTTCTGGGCACTATGTAACGCCGGTCCTGTTCAGCGCTACTAGACCAGTATGCACACGGCGGTAGAAAGTTCCTACGGAAACTTTCTTACGTGTCCACTGTGTGCCAACCGTCTGCTCACATACCACCTAGGGGTGATCACTGACGTTACGCCGATCTCCTGACCCTCTGTACGTCTCTGGATCCGGCGTGTTAGGGCGATGGCGGCAAACCTAACCCCAGCTCAGAACGCGGTCGCGTGCACGCGCATCGACCGGCGAGGTAGGCTGAGAGCACGAGATGACAACTTTCCCGGCGACTGCCGCAGCCGCAGCCCGGACGACCGTGTGAGCGAGGGGGTCGAGCCATGGGGCGCGGCCGTGCTAAGGCAAAGCAGCAAAAAGTGGCCCGTGAGTTGAAGTACAGCACTCACACCACCGACCTCGACGCGTTGCAGCGAGAGCTCTCCAGCTCCCCGGAACGTCCCTTCGAGAGCGACGACCAGGACGAGGACCAAGACGACGGCTGGGCGCGCGCGTCGCGCTAGCCCAGCACTGCCCCGGCTGTCCCGCCGCTAAAGCCGGCATCCGCCCGCGCGCACATCCGGTTTCGGTGTCCCTAGGCCCACGTCCCGACCAGGGTCACCCTGCCCGTTCCGGCGCGCACCTCCCCGAGTGACCAGGCCGGCACGGCCCGCTCGGATAGCACGCTGATCGCTTTCTCCTCGTGCGCCGCGGCGACGACGGCAACCATGCCGACGCCCAGGTTGAACGTCTGCTCCATGTCGGCGGCCGGCACCCGGCCGGTCCGCGCGATGAGATCGAAGATCGGCGGTGGCCGCCACGTGGCCCGGTCGATGATCGCATCGACCGTCGGCGGCAGCACGCGAATCAGGTTCCCGGCCAGGCCGCCACCGGTGACATGCGCGAGAGCGTGCACGTCGGACTCGGCGATCAGCGCCAGGCAGTCGCGCGCGTAGATCCGAGTCGGCACGAGCAACTCGTCGAGCAGCGTGCCGCCGCCGAAGGCCGTTTCCAGCGGCGTCTCGGCCAAAACCCGCCGCACCAGCGAGTAGCCGTTGGAGTGCAGCCCGGACGACCCCATCGCGATCACGACGTCGCCGGCCCGCACCCGCTCGGCGCCGAGCACGGCGTCGGCGTTGAGCACTCCCACCGCCGCCCCGGATAGGTCGTACTCATCCGGGCGCATGACGCCCGGATGCTCGGCGGTCTCGCCGCCGATAAGCGCGCAGCCGGCCTGTACGCATCCCTCGGCGATACCGCCGACAATGGCGGCGATCTTCTCCGGGACGACCCGGCCAATTGCGATGTAGTCGGTCATGAACAGCGGCTCGGCGCCTACCACCACGAGGTCGTCGACGACCATGGCGACCAGGTCGATGCCGACGGTGTCGTGCCGGTCCGCCGCCTGGGCGATGACGAGCTTCGTGCCGACGCCGTCGGTGGAGCTGGCCAGGACCGGCTGCGGATAACGCTCCAGATCGAGCCGGAACAGGCCGGCGAACCCGCCGAGACCGCCCAGCAACTCCGGGCGCGCCGTGCGCTTCACCTGCGACTTCATCAGCTCGACGGCCCGATCGCCAGCCACAATGTCCACTCCGGCGGCGCGATAGGAGCTCACGCCTCGTACCGTACCGACCGCTCGCCGGGCAGGATGGCCCGGTGACCGTCCGCATCGGCCCGCGCACCTTGTCGGCGCTGCGCGTGGTCGCCGCGCTGATCGCCGGGTTGTGCGTCGTGACGCTGGTGGTTGCCGGGACGGCACGCACCACCCTGCTCAATCCTCGGTACTACCAGATCGTCCTCGACGACGAGCACGCTTACGACCGGCTCTACGACCAGGTGCTCGTCGACCCCTCGGCGGCGAAGGTCACGAACGATCTGCTGGCCCGGATGCCGGTTCCCGAGGCGACGGTGCTCTCGAACCTCAAGATCGTGCTGCCGCCGACCACACTGCGGCAGCTGGTCGGCGAGCAGATCGGCCACGTGCTGGCCTACCTGCGCGGTGACGAGCAGAAACTCAGCCTGACTGTAGATCTGCGCCCGGTGCTGGACAACATCCGACTGGTCGCCGATATCTACATAGGCGACCTCGTGGCGTCGCTGCAGAAGCGGACGACGCCCGACTTTCCGGCATTCCGCGCAGAGCTCGATGCGATCCTGGCGAATCTGGCCGCGGGTCGCCGACCGGCCGGACTGCCCAGCATCCGGCTCGACGCGAAGGCGCGGGCTAGGACGCAGGGTGTGCTCCTCAAGGCCGTACCGGCGTCGGCCCGCCCCGAGGTCACGCCCACGATAGGCGCCGCACTCGACACCGGCGACATCGCGTCGGCGCTCGCCGCCGTCGGGCCGTACGTGCTGCGCGACAAGGCAACGGGTGCCGCCGTCGATCTCAGCACGCTGGTCGGCGACGGCACCTGGGAAATCGTCCCCGATCTCAACGCAGCCAATGTCAACCTCGGCGCGGTGACGACGGCCCGATCGTTCATGACGCTCGTCGGACCCATCCAGATCGTGGCCCTTATCCTCGGTCTCGCGGCATTCGCCTTTCTGTGGCTGAGTGGCTCGCCGGCCTTGCACCGGCGGGTGTTCCTGACCGGCGCCGTGCTGGCGGTCGCCGGGACGGTTGCCTTCGTGATCATGCTCGTGGTGCGCTGGCGGATGAACTCTCTGATGGAGCGCCCGCCGCGGGGTTGGCCGCCGTCACTGCAGTCGCTCATTTCCGACCTCGAGCACCGGGGCGCCGCGGTGCTGTTCGGGGCCGGGCTCATCGGCGCCGCGATCCCCGTCGGAGTCGGGTTGCTGATGATCGGCGGGGGATGGCTGTGGCGGCACTTCGAGACCAGACTGCGGTGGGCCCGCGAGCACCACGCCGTGGTGCTCGGAGCCGGCGGCGTGGTCGTGCTCGCGACGCTGATCGGCGCGACGCTGGCCCCGGCCGCTGCCGGCCGCAACCAGTTGCGCTGTCTGGGGTCCGTGGACATGTGCAGCCTGCGCTACGACCAGGCGGCCTACCTGGCCACCCACAACTCGATGTCGACCACGGCATCACGATTCATCGGTCCGCTGCAGGACCCGGACATCACCAGCCAACTGGACGAGGGCGCCCGCGCCCTGCTCATCGACACGCACACGTGGGAGCAGCCGACTCAGATCGCGGCCAAGGTGGCAAAGGACCCGGACTTTCCACCCGACTTGAAGGCCCGGTTGCCGACATTGATCAACCAAGCCAACCCGCCGCGTCCCGGATTGTGGCTGTGTCACGCGGTGTGCCGGGCCGGGGCCATCCCGCTGGTGCCGACGTTGCGCTCGATCGGCGCCTGGCTTACGGCCAATCCGAGCGAGGTCGTCACCCTGATCATCCAGAACGACGTCAGCGGGGCGCAGACGGAGTCCGCCTTCGCCGAGGCCGGTCTGAACGAGATGCTCTACCCGCCGTCGTCCGATCCCTCCGCGCCGTGGCCGACGCTCGGCGAGATGGTGCGCAGCAATCGGCGGTTGGTGGTGTTCGCCGAGGTGGGCTCGGGGCCGGCGCCCTGGTACCGCAACTTCTACCAGTACGGAATGGAGACGCCGTTCGCGTTCACCTCGCCCGCGGCGATGACGTGCGCGCCGCATCGCGGGGGGACGGGCAAGCGGCTGTTCCTGCTCAACCACTTCATCACCACGTCCGGGGGCAGCCGGCTCGCGGCCGGCGAGGTGAACGCGCGGTCGTTCGTGCTCGACCGCGCCCATCGGTGCCAAGCGTCGCGAGGCGCACTCGTGAACTTCGTCGCCGTGGACTACGCCACGATCGGTGACGCACTGAGCGCCGTGGACGCGCTCAACACCGAGCGGCTGCGGTCCGGCTGAACCCCCGCCGTTGAGTGGTGCGCTGTGCGTCGAGTGGTGCGTTACAACGCACCACCCGAGCCGTAACGCACCACTCAACGAAACAAAAGGGGGGTCAGGGGCGGGTCAGGGCG